>NZ_CP149798.1:4125000-4430199 GCF_037940415.1 Streptomyces sp. f51
ACCCGCTGTGAAGCGTCAAACATCGAGCCCATTAATGCTAAGGCCGTGAAGCCGCCCTGATCTCTTCGGAGTTGAGGGGAGTGGTGGAGCCGCCGACCCAAGGTGGTAGTAGGTGAGTGATGGGGTGACGCAGGAAGGTAGTCCATCCCGGGCGGTGGTTGTCCCGGGGTAAGGGTGTAGGCCGTGTGATAGGCAAATCCGTCACACATTAAGGCTGAGACCCGATGCCGAGCCGATTGTGGTGAAGTGGATGATCCTATGCTGTCGAGAAAAGCCTCTAGCGAGTTTCATGGCGGCCCGTACCCTAAACCGACTCAGGTGGTCAGGTAGAGAATACCGAGGCGTTCGGGTGAACTATGGTTAAGGAACTCGGCAAAATGCCCCCGTAACTTCGGGAGAAGGGGGGCCATCACTGGTGATTGGATTTACTCCATGAGCTGGGGGTGGCCGCAGAGACCAGCGAGAAGCGACTGTTTACTAAAAACACAGGTCCGTGCGAAGCCGTAAGGCGATGTATACGGACTGACGCCTGCCCGGTGCTGGAACGTTAAGGGGACCGGTTAGTCACTCTTCGGGGTGGCGAAGCTGAGAACTTAAGCGCCAGTAAACGGCGGTGGTAACTATAACCATCCTAAGGTAGCGAAATTCCTTGTCGGGTAAGTTCCGACCTGCACGAATGGCGTAACGACTTCTCGACTGTCTCAACCATAGGCCCGGTGAAATTGCACTACGAGTAAAGATGCTCGTTTCGCGCAGCAGGACGGAAAGACCCCGGGACCTTTACTACAGTTTGATATTGGTGTTCGGTTCGGCTTGTGTAGGATAGCTGGGAGACTGTGAAGCTCGGACGCCAGTTCGGGTGGAGTCGTCGTTGAAATACCAGTCTGGTCGTGCTGGATGTCTAACCTGGGTCCGTGATCCGGATCAGGGACAGTGTCTGATGGGTAGTTTAACTGGGGCGGTTGCCTCCTAAAGAGTAACGGAGGCGCCCAAAGGTTCCCTCAGCCTGGTTGGCAATCAGGTGTTGAGTGTAAGTGCACAAGGGAGCTTGACTGTGAGACCGACGGGTCGAGCAGGGACGAAAGTCGGGACTAGTGATCCGGCGGTGGCTTGTGGAAGCGCCGTCGCTCAACGGATAAAAGGTACCCCGGGGATAACAGGCTGATCTTCCCCAAGAGTCCATATCGACGGGATGGTTTGGCACCTCGATGTCGGCTCGTCGCATCCTGGGGCTGGAGTCGGTCCCAAGGGTTGGGCTGTTCGCCCATTAAAGCGGTACGCGAGCTGGGTTTAGAACGTCGTGAGACAGTTCGGTCCCTATCCGCTGTGCGCGTAGGAATATTGAGAAGGGCTGTCCCTAGTACGAGAGGACCGGGACGGACGAACCTCTGGTGTGCCAGTTGTCCTGCCAAGGGCATGGCTGGTTGGCTACGTTCGGGAGGGATAACCGCTGAAAGCATCTAAGCGGGAAGCCTGCTTCAAGATGAGTATTCCCACCCCCTTGAGGGGTTAAGGCTCCCAGTAGACGACTGGGTTGATAGGCCAGATCTGGAAGCCCGGTAACGGGTGGAGGTGACTGGTACTAATAGGCCGAGGGCTTGTCCTCAGTTGCTCGCGTCCACTGTGTTGGTTCTGAAACCACGAACAACCGTCGTAGCCATGCCACGGCTCCGGTTGACAGTTTCATAGAGTTTCGGTGGTCATAGCGTGAGGGAAACGCCCGGTTACATTCCGAACCCGGAAGCTAAGCCTCACAGCGCCGATGGTACTGCAGGGGGGACCCTGTGGGAGAGTAGGACGCCGCCGAACAATTTTTGAGAAAACCCCCGTGCCGGGGATACCGGTACGGGGGTTTTCTGCGTTTAGGGTCTTTGTTATGCGCTACGACCTGATTATTTTCGACAACGACGGCGTCCTCGTGGACAGCGAGCCGATCTCCAACACCCTGCTGGCCGCCTATCTCACCGAGCTGGGACACCCCACCTCGTACGAGGACTCCCTGCGGGACTACATGGGCTCCGCGATGCACCGCATCCACGATCTGGTCCTGGAGCGCACCGGCCGGCGGCTGCCGGACGACTTCGACGACGTGTTCCACGCGCGGGTCTTCGCCGCCTTCGAACAGGAGCTGAAGCCGGTCCCCGGGGCCGGCCAGGTGCTGGAGAAGCTGGCCGCGGACGGAGTGCCGTACTGCGTGGCCTCCTCCGGCAGCCATGAGCGGATCCGGGTCGGACACCGCACGACGGGGCTCGACCGCTGGTTCGACGAAGGGCGGGTCTTCAGCTCGCAGGATGTCGGGCGGGGCAAGCCGGCACCCGATCTGTTCCTCCACGCCGCCGAGCGCATGGGCGTACGACCGGAGCGGTGCGCCGTCGTCGAGGACAGCCCCCTGGGCGTCCAGGCGGCCAACGCGGCCGGGATGGACGTGTACGGGTTCACCGCCATGACCCCGGCCGACAGGCTGACCGATGCCACCCAACTGTTCGCGGACATGGGCGAGTTGGCTGACCTGCTGGTATGACGGCACCCATCGGTCGGCGCTGACATTTGTCATGCCGAGCACCGGACGATCGTTTCTGTCGGCGGGCGGGGTCCGACCGCGAAGCTGAGTACATCGAAACGGGACGTACACAGCGACGCGGAGGGACCCGATCATGAGCATCACCGTCACGGAGATCAGCACCGGCGGGATCAGCACCGGAGAGACCACCCGCGCTGCCAGGGCGGGCACGATCGCCGTCCCGGAGACCGCGGGTCCCCGGCCGAGCTTTCTGCCGCTGATCGTGGACGTGGCGGTGCCCGTCGGGTCGTACTACCTGCTCAAGAACGGGTTCGGGATGAGCACGATGGCCGCCCTGGGCTGGAGCAGTGTCGTGCCGGCCGTGCGGACCGTGTGGAGCGTGGTCAAGGAGCGCAGGGTCAACGCGATGGCCGCGCTGATCCTGGTCGTCAACGTGGTCGGGCTCGCGCTCAGCCTGGTCGCCGGCGACCCGCGGCTGATGCTCGCGAAGGACAGCGGGGTCAGCAGCGCGATCGGGATCGGTGTCCTGGTGTCCGTCAGGCTCGGCCGGCCGATGATGACGCAGGCCATGAAGCCCTTCCTCGTGAAGGGTGACGCGGCGCGGGCCGCGGCCTGGGACCGGCTGGCGGCCGGCTCCGCGGCCTTCCGGAAGGCCGAGCGGACCTTCTCGCTGGTGTGGGGCACGGTCCTGCTCAGCGAGTGCGTCGCGAAGGCCGTGGGCGCCTACACGCTGCCGATCGACACCATGGTCTGGCTCGGCACGGTCGTCACGATCGCCTCGATGGTCCTCGCCTTCCTGCTCAGCGGCCGCTTCGCCGTCGTCCCGATGGAGAAGATGCTGGAGCGGGAGCTCGCCGCCGGAACCGGGACGCACAGCTGAACGCCCCCTGCCGGCGGGCCCGTTCGGGTCCGCCCCAAGCGTCCCGGCAGTCCCTCGGGAGTCCCTCCCCGAAGAGCTGAGCAAAATTCACCTTCGGCTTGATCTACCCACCGGTAAGCCGGGGCCCTACGCTCGCCGCCATGACAGATGTGCTGCGGCGCGGTAGGGCCTCTTTGGCGTTCAGCTTCTTCGCTCAGGGGGCCGCCTTCGCGCTGCTCGTGACGCGTATCCCGGCCATCCAGGACCGCTACGGGATCTCCGACGCGCTGCTGCCGTTGTTCCTGGCGGCCGTCCCGGTCCTCGCCGGGCTGGGCAGCGTCACCACCGAGCATCTGGTCAAGCGCATACGCCCCAGCCGCATCCTGCGGTGGTCGCAGCCGGTCGTGCTGCTGGCCCTGCTCGGTGTCGGCGCGGGCGACCAGCTCGCCGAGGTGGCCGTCTCCCTCGGCGTCTTCGGCCTGGCGGTCGGTGCTCTCGACGCCTCGATGAACATGCTCGGGGTGAGTCTCCAGCGGTCGTACGGACGCAGCATCATGCTCGGCTTCCACGCCGCGTACAGCCTGGGCGGGATCGTGGGCGCCTCGCTCGCGTGGGCCGGGGCGCACTGGCACCTGTCGCTCTTCGTGTCGTACCTGCCGGTCGTGCTGGTGCTGCTGCCGCTCGCCCTGGTGGGCAGCCGGTGGTACGTCGACGGGGGTGCGGACGCGGGTGCGGAGGGGACGCAGGACGCGCAGGCCGGCGCGGGTGCCGGTCCCCTCGTCTTCAAGCTGCTGCTGCCGTTGTGCCTGGTGATGACGTTCGCCTACATCGGGGACTCGACGGTCTCCAACTGGAGCGCGAAGTACCTCAAGGACGTGCTCGGCAGCTCGGAGCAGATGGCGACCGTTCCGTACAACGTCTACATGGTGATGACCCTGGTGGGGCGGGCCGTCGGGGACCTCGGGGTACGGCGGTTCGGGGCCGTGGCGGTGGTGCGGCTGGGTGCCGTGGTCGCCGCGCTCGGGTTCGGTGTGGTCGCCGTGGCGCCGGGGGCCGGGGTGGGCATGCTGGGGTTCACGCTCCTGGGCCTCGGGCTGTGCGTGATCGTGCCGCAGACCTTCGCGGCCGCCGGGAGGCTGTTCCCCGGGGCGTCGGACACGGCGATCGCGCGGCTGAACATCTTCAACTACGTCGGGTTCCTGGTCGGGTCCCCGTTGGTGGGCGCGCTGGGTGACGCCTGGAACTACCGGGGCGCCATGCTCGTACCGATGGTTCTGGTCCTGGCGACCCTCGGGTACGCCCGCTCGTTCGAACCTCGACCGGACCGATACGGTGACGTGCATGAGCGGCCGCGCACAGCTGATGTGGGACCAGGCAGTAACGGGGTATGACTTCGGGCCGGACCATCCGATGGATCCGGTCCGGCTCCGGCTGACCCGGGGACTCGTCGACGCCTTCGGGCTCGACCGGGCCGTCGACGTCGTGGCGGCGAAGCCCGCCGGGGACTCGACCCTGCGTCTGGTGCACCGCGAGGACTACGTGGCGGCGGTCAAGGCCGCGTCCGCCGATCCCGGGTCGGCCGACCTGTCGTACGGCCTCGGGACCATGGACGATCCCGCGTTCGCCGGGATGCACGAGGTGTCCGCGCTGATCGCCGGGCAGTCCGTGGGGGCGGCGGAGGCCGTGTGGCGCGGGGAGGCGCTGCACGCGGTGAACTTCGCGGGCGGGCTGCATCACGCGATGCCGGGTGCCGCCTCGGGGTTCTGTGTCTACAACGACGCCGCTCTCGCGATCGCCCGGCTGCTGGAGCTGGGCGCCGAGCGGGTCGCGTACGTCGATGTGGACGTGCACCACGGTGACGGTGTCCAGGCGGCCTTCTGGGAGGATCCGCGGGTTCTGACGATCTCGCTGCACGAGCATCCGCGGACGCTGTTCCCGCAGACGGGATGGCCCGAGGAGACCGGGGCGGACAGCGCGGAGGGCACGGCCGTCAATGTCGCGCTGCCGGCGGGCACCGGGGACGCGGGCTGGCTGCGGGCGTTCCACTCCGTGGTGCCCGAGCTGATCGCCGACTTCCGGCCGCAGGTGCTGGTCACCCAGCACGGCGCGGACACGCACTTCGAGGACCCGCTCGCGCACCTGGCCGTCTCCCTCGACGCGCAGCGGGCGGTGCAGGTCGCCTGTCACGACCTGGCGCACACGTACGCGGAAGGACGCTGGGTCGCGCTGGGGGGCGGCGGCTACGCGGTGGTGGAGGTGGTGCCGCGATCGTGGACGCATCTCGTGGCCGTGGCCGCCGGCCGTCCCGTCGAGCCCGAGACGGTGGTCCCGGAGAGCTGGCGGCAGGAGGTCTTCGCCCGTACGCGGCAGCTGGCGCCGATGCGGATGACGGACGGCCGGTGGCCGGTGTCCTGGAAGGACTGGGAGTCGGGGTACGACCCGGCGGACCGGCTCGACCAGGCGATCGTGGCGACGCGCAAGGCCGTGTTCCCGCTGCGGGGGATGCTCCCGTAGGAGCCCGCGCGGGACCGAACTCCCGCGACGGCCCCGCTCGTCGGTCCTTCACGGACGACGACCTCTCGCCCATGCCCCGGATGCGGGTCCCGCATCCGCCGTCGGTCCCTCCCCGGCATCCCGGTGGGCCATTAGCCCAACTGTGGGGCATATTCGGCATTTTGGGCATTGGGTACGGGTGAATGCGCCAGCCTGGCTGACGTGTTGAGCACCGGAGCTTTGCGTGCACACCTGCTGGCCGCCCGGCTGGCCGGGCCCGTGGCCACCTCGCGCGAGCGGAGCCTGCGCAGCTACCGGCTCTTCGCGGCCCGTGACCCTCGGCTTCTGCTCGGACTTGATCCCGAATGGGCGTGGTGCCAGCGGGATCTGATCGGGTTGATGGCCGACAAATGCGGGGTCTCGGCTGATCCGTCGGACACTTCGGGGCATGATGTGATCGACCCGGAGCGGACCCTGGCGGCTCTCGACGCCTTCGCGGAACGGCTCGGCGAAGCCGCCCGCCACCGTCACCCCGTGCTTCTCGGCACCGGTCACCCGCACCGTCTGATCGATTTCTACGCCGCGCTCGCGGACGCCCTGTCGGCGGCTGGATGTACCGTCCTCACCCCCGCGCAGGGTAGCTCTATCGACATAACGACCCGGTTCGGTCTACGCACGTACAACCTCGACTACGTACAAGGTGTCGCGCTGGTGCGCGAACCGGAGGCGGGGGCCGCCGGTCGTGCGACCGGCGCACACACCCATTCACCCCTCCCGGTTCGGACCGTTCTGGCCGCCGCCGCGGAGCGCGGCGACCCGCTCCCGGAGCTGGTCATCGGAGACCACGGATGGGTCTGCGGGGCAGGTCAGCTGGGGTTCGAGGCCATCGGTCTCGCCGATACGGACGATCCCGCGCTGTTCGTCGGAGAGGCAGAGGGGCGGGTGTCCGTCGTCGTTCCGCTTGATGACGCTGTGCGGTCTGATTACTACCGACCGCTTACTCGCTATGTACTCAATCGAGCGTGTCTGTCACAGTAGGCGGCCGATGGCATCCCCTCTTCCCCACTCGCATCACCCGCCCCTACATTGGGGAGTGAGTGCGCAACGACGAAGAGTCACCGGAAGGGGAAGCCGGTGGCCGTCGAGTGCGGAAGGTTCAGGTGTGACATGGCGGCAGGCGAGAGGCCTCTGAACGAGGTTCAGTTCCTTACCGTGGCGGAAGTCGCCTCGGTGATGCGAGTGTCGAAGATGACCGTGTACCGCTTGGTGCACAGCGGTCATCTGCCGGCGATCCGGGTGGGCAGGTCCTTCCGGGTGCCGGAGCAAGCGGTTCACGAGTACCTCCGCGAGAGCTATGTGGGGGTGGAGACCGCCTGACGGCGTTCCGGGAGACCGTTCGCGATCTCCCGGAATCACCTCGATTACGACCTCAGCCCTCGGGCGGGTAGGCTGGCCCCTCATAGGTCGTGTGGGCCCATGCAGCCCAGCACCGAGTAAAGAGAAGTGAGCGAGGGTAGTCGTGGGCTCTGTTATCAAGAAGCGGCGCAAGCGGATGGCGAAGAAGAAGCACCGCAAGCTGCTCAAGCGCACTCGCGTCCAGCGTCGCAACAAGAAGTAAGCGACGCCGCGGAAACGCGTACTGTGGCCTCTCACCGGCTGGTGGGAGGCCACAGGCGTACCCGGCCGGGGAATTCCACCCCGAGGCCGGCCGGGGCGCCGCGGAGCCGACCGGGGACCTCCACCGCGGCCGCGGAAGCCGAAGCGGAACCCCGAAAGACCGCTCGACCGTCGAACGACTTCGGCCATGCGCGCCGCCCGTGCCTGTGGGCCGAATGGCTGGGTCTTGTCGTACGTCCATGCCTGTCGTCACTTCGTGCATCGGGCGGTCATCACAGCGCAACATCAACCCGCTAAGTTGGCCGGACACGGGGAACCCGGCAGTACGAGCGGAGCTACGTCCAGTTCTGGAAGGAAGGCGCTGATCTTGGGGAAGGTCGTGCTCGTGACCGGGGTGGCCCGGCAGCTGGGGGGCCGGTTCGTACGACGGATCCAGCGTGACCCGCAGGTGGACCGGGTGATCGCCGTGGACGCGGTCCCGCCCGAGCACCACATCGGCGGCGCCGACTTCGTGCAGGCCGACATCCGCCAGCCCACCGTCGCCCGGGTTCTCGCCGAGTACTCCGTCGACACGGTCGTCCACATGGACGTGACGGGCACGGCGCTGGGCTCCGGCAGCCGGACCACGGTCAAGGAGACCAACGTCATCGGCACCATGCAGCTGCTCGGTGCCTGCCAGAAGTCCCCGACGGTCAAGCGGCTCGTCGTGAAGTCCAGCACGAACGTCTACGGCTCCGCGCCCCGCGACCCCGCCGTCTTCACCGAGACCACCTCGCCCAAGTCACTGCCCAGCGGCGGCTTCGCCAAGGACACGACCGAGGTCGAGGGCTACGTACGCGGCTTCGCGCGCCGCAGGCCCGACGTCGCCGTGTGCGTGCTGCGGTTCGCCAACATCCTCGGCCCGAGCGCCGATTCGCCGCTCGCCTCGTACTTCTCGCTGCCGGTGCTGCCGACCGTGTTCGGCTACGACCCCCGGCTCCAGTTCGTCCACGAGAGCGATGTCATCGAGGTCCTGCGGCTCGCCTCGCACGAGCCGCGGCGGGGCACCCTCAACAGCGGCACGTTCAACATCGCGGGCGACGGCGTCCTGCTGCTCTCGCAGTGCGCGCGGCGCCTCGGCAGGCCCACGGTCCCGCTGCTGCTGCCGGCCCTCAGCTGGGCCGGTACGGCCGTGCGTACCCTGGGGGTGACGGACTTCTCTCCGGAGCAGCTGCGGCTGCTGACGCACGGCCGGGTGGTCGCCACGGTCCAGATGCGCGAAACCCTGGGCTACCAGCCGAAGTACACGACGGCGGAGACCTTCGCGGACTTCGCCCAGAGCAGGGGTCCAGGACTCCTGCCCCCGGAGGCCCTTGCGGGAGCCGTGGACAAGATCGCCGCGCTGCCCGTGCTGGGCGGCGGCCACCCCCCGACGCAGAGCGCCAACTGAGGAGCGCATCAACGATGGCGGACGCCAAGGTCATTCCGTTCGACGACGACCGCTCGCGCGGGGCTGCGGTGCAGCGCCCGGCGAGGCGCCGGGCCGCGGGGAGCCGGCGCAAGGGCGAGCCCGTGGTCGTACGCGAGGTCCAGCCCATGCCCGGTCGGACCCTCCCGCAGGATGATGTTCCTGTGACGCACGAGGAGGAGCCGCCCCGTCAGGGCGGCGCGAGCCTGGAGCAGCGCATCGCGGGGGGCCTGTCCTTCCTGCGCCGCAGGCTCACGGGCGACTACGAGATCGACGAGTTCGGGTACGACCACGAGCTGACCGACCAGGTCCTGATGTCGCTGATCCGGCCGGTGTACGAGAAGTACTTCCGCGTCGAGGTGAAGGGCGTCGAGAACATCCCGTCCGAGGGCGGTGCCCTGATCGTCGCCAACCACTCGGGCACCCTGCCGCTGGACGGCCTGATGATGCAGGTCGCCGTCCACGACAACCATTCCGCGAACCGGCATCTGCGCCTGCTCGCCGCCGACCTGGTGTTCATGCTGCCGGTCGTCAACGAGCTGGCCCGCAAGGCGGGTCACACGCTGGCCTGCGCGGAGGACGCCGAGCGGCTGCTGGAGCGGGGCGAACTGGTCGGGGTGATGCCGGAGGGCTTCAAGGGCATCGGCAAGCCGTTCAGCGAGCGCTACAAGCTCCAGCGGTTCGGCCGGGGCGGCTTCGTCTCGACGGCGCTGCGCGCGGGCACTCCGATCATTCCGTGCTCGATCGTCGGGGCGGAGGAGATCTACCCGATGATCGGCAACGCGAAGACCCTGGCGCGGCTGCTGGGATTCCCGTACTTCCCGATCACTCCGACGTTCCCGTGGCTCGGCCCGCTCGGCGCGATCCCGCTGCCCACCAAGTGGACGATCCAGTTCGGCGAGCCGATCCGCACGGACGGCTATCCGCCGGAGGCGGCCGACGACCCGATGCTGATGTTCAATCTGACCGACCAGGTCAGGGAGCAGATCCAGCACACCCTGTACAAGCTGCTGGTGCAGCGCAGGTCGGTTTTCTTCTGATCATGCAGTTACGATTCTGTTGATCATGTCCTGATATGCCTGTACGTCGATGGGGGCGCCCTTCCCGAGGAGGGCGCCCCCATCGACGTACCGCGGCGGTCCGGTCAGTCGCTGTTCTGCGTGTCGATGCCGAGGCCCGGCAGGAGACCGGGGAGCAGCGGCGGCAGGGTGACGTCGGGTGCGCTGGTCGCGCTGCTCCTGCCGCCGGCGCTGGAGGACGGGGAGGAACTGGTGCTGTCCTGCGGCGGGTCGAGCAGGCCGCCCGTACCGCCGCCGAGCAGGCCCTCGCTGCTGCTGCTCGAACTCGACGGTTTGGGCTTGCCGCTGCTGTGGCTCGCCTCCGCGGAGCCGCCGCTGGCGCTGGGCGCCGGGGTGTCCGTGCCCGGCGAGCGGGTGGACTCCTCGCTCTTGCCCCGGTGACGTCCGGTGCCCTCGGGGGCGGGCGTCCTGGGCAGCAGCGAGCGCAGCGGGTCGACCTCTTCGTCTATGGCCTCGAAGACCGACGAGACCTGGTCGCTGACGTCACCGAGCTGCACAGGCAGCCGGTCGCGCAGCGCGCCCCAGGCCTGGCGGTGCGACTGGGAGAAGGCGGACAGGGCCTGGATGGGGCCGAGTGAGCCGTCCCGTTCGTACGCCTCGTGCAGCAGCCGGTGGCCCTCGGAGGCGTCGTGCTGCATGCCGGACAGGGCGCGGCGGACCTCGCCGAGGGACTCGTGGTCGAGGTGTCCCGAACGGCCCCGCTCCATCAGCCGGCGGGCTTCGCTCAGGCGGTTCGAGGCCTGGTCGAGGTAGAGCTCGCCCCGGTCGCTGTCGCCGTGGGCCAGGCCCAGTTTGATGTCCTCCATGCCGCGCTTGAGCCCGTAGAGCGAGTCACCGGGCAGGGCGTCGGAGCTCGCGGCGGCCACACCGCCGAAGGCTCCGGCGGCCACACCGACGGTGAGGCCGCCGGCGGCCAGCCCCTTGGACAGCCGGGACCGGGGCCGCAGCTTCCCCAGTCCGGTCGCCCGGTGCGAGCCCTTGGCCCGATGGGACCGCTGTTCGGGCAGAGCGCGGCCCGGACCCTCGCCTCCGGCGGCGGTGCCTTCTTGCAGCATGGCCTCCATCGCGGCGACGAGCTGGGCTCGCTGCACGATCTTGACCTCGGGGTCCAGCTCCGGTTGGGGCAGCTCGCCGAGACCGGTGGCGAGGGCCAACAGCAGCCCTTGCTCGGTCTGTTCCGCAGCAGCCCGTGACGGTGCCGACCCATCGGGCTGCTCGGCCGCCGTGCCCTGGTCGATCTCCTCCAGGGCCTGGGCGAAGGCGTTCGCCCGCCGGTGGGCTGATACGTTCGCGATCACTGGCGGCACCTCCTCTCGTCATGACGGTCGACTCCCCAGGGGGTCCTGAGGGTTGCACCCCCTGGCCGTGTGCACACGATCGGGTGATCGGCGCTGGCCAGGGCGTGACCACAGGGAGCCTGTATCCCGCACAACGAGTGTCACGGCACTTCGGTTACGGACGGCGGACACACAGACCGCGAAGTCAACAGACTTTCACAGAAGGTGAGTTGGACGTCGCTGAGCGTGCGCGGGGCCCTGTGGTCGAAAACGGGCTCAGCGCACGTCGTCGGGCAGGAGCCGGGCCAGCGTGCGGACGGCCCGGTACTGGAGGGTCTTGATCGCACCCTCGTTCTTGCCCATCACCCGGGCGGTCTCGGCGACCGAGAGCCCCTGGAGGAAACGGAGTGTCACGCACTCCTGCTGCTGGGGATTGAGCCGTCGTACGGCGTCCAGCAGTGCCGCGTTCGACAGGGACTCCAGGACGGAGTCCTCGGGGGAGCGCTCGACCTCGTTGGCGTCGAGCATCTCGCCGGTGGTCACTTCCAGCCGGAAGCGGCTGGACTTGAAATGGTCGGCGACCAGGTTCCGGGCGATGGTCACGAGCCAGGCGCCGAAGTCACGGCCCTGCCAGGTGAAGGTGCCGATCCGACGCAGCGCGCGCAGAAAGGTCTCACTGGTGAGGTCCTCGGCAGTCGCCTTACCTCCCACCCGGTAGTAGATGTAGCGGTACACGGTGTCGCTGTACTGGTCGTAGAGCCGTCCGAAGGCGTCGGCCTCGCCGGCCTGGGCGCGCTCCACGAGATCCATCATCCGGGCGCTGTCGCTGTCCGCGGCCGGACGGCGTGCGGTGGTGGCCGAGCCCGAGCGGCCCCGCCGGCCGACCGTCGCGTTGCCGTCGGCCAGGGCATAGCAGGGCCCGACGGGCGTGGGGAGGGCGAAGGCGGGGACGGCGTACGCGGTGGGGACGAAGCCGCGCAGACGGTCCAGGACCGTTGCGCGCAGCGTAGCCAGGCCCGAGGCGTCAACCCCGACGTGTGAGTACACGGGACTCCCAGAGGCAGAGCTTCCATCACGTGCAGTGCGGGACCTTTCACCCGTCGTAGCGACGGAGGGGTACCGGTTTGCGTCTGAGGAGAATAACGCTTCGTACAGGCAGCACTACACCCAGTTGCTAAAATCATCGATTACGACGCTTTTGGCACGGATCGATGCCTGTTCAAGTATCGTTCGGTGACCGCTTGTTGATCGGTTGGGTTCGTGTTCCGTCTGAGTACAGAGCGTGTTGTGCCCGCCTGTGCGGAGCGCGACTGAGTGGCCCACGGCGTGGGTAGGACGATGTGATTGCCTGCCGGAGCGGCGCTCAACCCCCAGGTCCGGACAGGTTTTCGCCCCCGCCGCCCACCCGTCCCACACCCGGGGCTCCGCCCCGGACCTCGCTCCTCAATCGCCGGAGGGGCTGAAACTTCCCCCGCTCGAAGCCGAAATGTGGACGCACCCGCACCCGGGATCCGGCGCGAGGGGCCGTGCCGGTACATCGATGGCCGTCGCCACCGACGCCCACACCTCACCCAACGGCGACGGCCTGATGCACCGGCACGGCCCCGCCCCACCACCGGACCGGAGCCGAACCCGCGACCGAGCCCGCGACCGGGCTAGCGACGCCGCCGGTGCAGCGCGATCGCCGCGGCCGTGCCGCCGGCCACAGCACCCACCCCGGCCGCGGCGGGAATCCCGACCTTCGCGGCCTTGCGCGCGGTGCGATAGTCCCGCAGCCGCCAGTCGAAGTCCCGCGCGTGCCTGCGCAGTTTCGAGTCCGGGTTGATCGCGTACGGATGCCCCACCAGCGAGAGCATCGGAATGTCGTTGTGCGAGTCGCTGTACGCGGCACAGCGCGAGAGGTCCAGATCCTCCGCGGACGCCAGCGCCCGCACGGCCTCCGCCTTCGCCGGCCCGTGCAGCGGTTCACCGACCAGCTTGCCGGTGTAGATCCCGTCCACCGACTCCGCGACCGTACCGAGAGCACCCGTCAGCCCCAGCCGCCGCGCGATCACCGTGGCGATCTCCACCGGCGCCGCCGTGACGAGCCACACCTTCTGGCCGGCGTCCAGGTGCGCCTGGGCGAGCGCCCGCGTCCCGGGCCAGATCCGCTCGGCCATGTACTCGTCGTAGATCTCCTCGCCGATCGACATCAGCTCGGAGACCCGGTGACCCTTCACGATCGACAGCGCGGAGTCACGCGCCTCCTGCATGTGCTCGGGGTCCTCGACCCCGGCCAGCCGGAACCACGCCTGCTGCCAGGCGAACTTCGCGAGGTCGCGGGTCTCGAAGAACTTCCGCTTGTACAGCCCGCGTCCGAAGTGGAAGAGGGCGGCACCCTGCATCACGGTGTTGTCGAGATCGAAGAACGCGGCGGCCTTGTCGTCGCCGAGCACCGGGAAGTCCGGTTCCTCCACGGCGTCCGGTGGCGCCTGTTCTTCGAGTTCCTGAAGTTCCTGCGAGGACTTGCGCGCTGCCTCCGCCGAGGCTTCGCCTGCCAACACGCTCCGCGCGGTCGCGGAGCGCCTACGGGGAGTGAGCCATCCGAGAGCGGCCATGTCGTGAGCATAGCCAGTCTGTTCGGTGCTTCCGGAGTCGAGAGGATTCGACGCTGTGAACTCTCCGCGGCCATGCCGTTAAACGACCGCTCCGAAGCACCGCCGCCCGGCGAGTCGCCCCCCGCGAGCGCCCGCTCCCGCGTGATGCCCCGAGCCGTGCCCACCTGCCCGCCCGGAGCGGGAGAATGGCGTGCATGAGCCCCATGTTCCGGCGCAGCGACCGCCGTACGCAGAGCAAGGTGCCCGCGGAGCACCTGGTCACACTGATAAGGAAGCCCGGGTGTCATCTGTGTGATGACGCACAGGAAGTGATCGAGAAGGTGTGCGGTGATCTCGGGGTCCCCTGGGAGGGGAAGGACATCACCGAGGACGAGGAACTGCACCGCCAGTACTGGGAGCAGATCCCGGTCGTGCTGGTGGACGGCGCCCAGCACACCTTCTGGCGTGTGAACGAGGAACGCCTTCGCAAAGCCCTCACGCCGTGAGCGGTGCGCGACGACTCCGATCGCGCCCGTGACGTACCCCGACTGTGACCTGACCGAGCAGCCCAAGGTGTCCGGAAAGTCGCCTAGGATCGACGGCGATTGGTCTCGGGGGCGGGATTCGTTGAGGAGCGTGTGCGGTTTTGCCCCCTTCAGGTGCGGAACGGAGTCGTCCGCGCGCCGGTTCCATACGGGCGCGCCGGGCATGCGTGACCCCGGTCACGTTGGCCGGGCAAATCGGACACCGTCTTTGTGCACGCGTTCACAAAGACATAGCCTGCATTCGACGGGGCGGTCCAGGTAGGTGTGACCGCCTTCAGCCCCGCTCTACCCGCAGGAGCACCGTGGCAACTGGCCGAACTCACCGACCGGCGACCCGCAGCCGAGGAATTCCCGAGGCCACCGTCGCCCGGCTTCCGCTGTACCTCCGAGCTCTCACCGCACTGTCGGAACGCTCGGTACCCACGGTCTCATCCGAGGAACTCGCCGCCGCCGCGGGGGTCAACTCCGCGAAGCTGCGCAAGGACTTCTCCTACCTCGGCTCCTACGGGACCCGTGGCGTGGGCTACGACGTCGAGTATCTCGTCTACCAGATCTCCCGCGAACTGGGCCTGACCCAGGACTGGCCGGTTGTGATCGTCGGCATCGGCAACCTCGGTGCGGCACTGGCCAACTACGGAGGGTTCGCCTCCCGCGGTTTCCGGGTGGCGGCGCTCATCGACGCCGATCCCGCGATGGCCGGCAAGCCCGTCGCCGGGATCCCGGTGCAGCACACGGACGAACTGGAAAAGATCATCGACGAGAACGGTGTCTCGATCGGTGTCATCGCCACCCCGGCCGGAGCCGCACAGCCCGTCTGCGACCGCCTGGTCGCGGCCGGAGTCACCTCCATCCTGAACTTCGCGCCGACCGTCCTGACCGTCCCGGACGGCGTCGACGTGCGCAAGGTCGATCTCTCCATCGAGCTTCAGATCCTCGCGTTCCACGAGCAGCGCAAGGCGGGCGAGGAGGCCGAGGCGCAGGCCGGTGCCGCCGCCCCGGCCGAGCGCGAGAACAACGGCAAAGGGCCCGACGGGGATGTTCCCGCCGTGATGCCGGCATGAGTCTCCTCGTCGTCGGACTGAGCCACCGCAGCGCTCCGGTCAGCGTCCTCGAACGGGCCGCGCTGTCCGCGGACGCGCAGGTCAAGCTGCTCCAGGACACCCTCGCCACCGAGCCCGCCACCGAGGGCGCGGTGCTCGCCACCTGCAACCGCATCGAGCTGTACGCCGACGTGGACAAGTTCCACGCGGGCGTCGCCGAGCTGTCCACGCTCCTCGCCCAGCACAGCGGCGTCGGCCTGGAGGAGCTCACTCCCCATCTGTACGTGCACTACGAGGACCGGGCCGTCCACCATCTCTTCTCGGTGGCCTGCGGTCTGGACTCGATGGTCGTCGGCGAGGGACAGATCCTCGGTCAGATCAAGGACGCGCTCGCCACCGCGCAGGAGCAGCACACCGCGGGCCGCCTCCTGAACGACCTGTTCCAGCAGGCCCTGCGGGTCGGCAAGCGCGCGCACTCCGAGACCGGCATCGACCGCGCCGGACAGTCCCTGGTCACCTTCGGCCTGGAGCAGCTGTCCGCGGGGCGGGCCGTCGAGGCCTGGGCCAAGGGCAAGAAGGCCCTCGTCATCGGCGCGGGCTCGATGTCCTCGCTGGCCGCCGCCACGCTCGCGCGCGTCGGCGTCGGCGAGATCGTGATCGCCAACCGCACCCCCGACCGCGCCGAGCGCCTCGCCGAGATCCTCACCGGCGGCGACGACACGGACGTGCTGGCCCGCGCGGTACCGATGGACTCGGTGCCGGTCGAGCTGACACGTGCCGACATCGCCGTCTCGTGCACCGGGGCGACCGGGCTCGTCCTGACGGCCGAGACCGTCGCCGCCGCCGTCGAGGGACGTACGGGAACGCCCGCGGCGCTGCGCGAGACGACGGCCGGTCCGGCCGGCCGGCTCGCTCCCGCCGACGCCGGCACCGAGGACGCCTGCCCGCTGGACCTGTCCGCCGTGCAGGGCGCGACCGGCTTCTCCGTCATGGGGGAGGCGGCCGTCGCCGGCATGGACGCCGCCACGCTCGAGCAGCACGCGGCCTGGGTGGACAAGGGCACCGGAACCGTCGAGCGCCGCGACGGCCGTCGTACACCCGGCGAGGACGCCGAGGTCGACGCCGAGCTCATCGCCGCGCTGGCCGCCGCGGCCGCGACCACCGGACGCATCCCCGAGCGCCGCAGGCCCGAACCCGTCGCCGAGGCTCCCCGCCCCGCGCCGGTGCTCGCGCTGCTCGACCTCGCGATGCCCCGTGACATCGACGCGGCCGTTCACCGGCTGCTCGGCGTGCGGTTCGTCGACCTGGAGTCGCTCGCCGAGGCCTCCGCGGACGCGCCGATGGCCGCCGACGTGGACCAGGTGCGCCGGATCGTCTCCGACGAGGTGGCCGCGTTCGGCGCAGCCCAGCGGGCCGCGCACATCACGCCCACCGTGGTGGCGCTGCGCGCCATGGCCGCCGACGTCGTCGCGAACGAGATCACGCGACTGGACGGACGGCTGCCCGACCTCGACGACAAGCAGCGCGGCGAGATCACCCAGACCGTGCGGCGCGTCGTCGACAAGCTGCTGCACGCGCCGACCGTACGGGTCAAGCAGCTTGCCGCCGAGCCCGGCGGTGCCGGGTACGCGGACGCGCTGCGGACCCTGTTCGACCTGGACCCGGAGACGGTCGCCGCCGTCTCGCGGGCCGAGAACAACACCGAGAACGCCAAGAACCGAGGGCGAGCATGAGTGAGCAGGCTTTGAGGCTCGGGACCAGGCGCAGCAAACTCGCCATGGCCCAGTCCGGGCAGGTGGCGGAAGCCGTGAGCCAGGTGACCGGACGGCCCGTCGAGCTCGTTGAGATCACGACGTACGGCGATGTTTCCCGCGAGAACCTCTCGCAGATCGGCGGCACGGGTGTCTTCGTGACCGCGCTGCGCGAGGCCCTGGTGCGCGGGGAGGTCGACTTCGCCGTGCACTCCCTCAAGGATCTGCCGACCGCGCAGCCCGAGAACCTCGCGCTGGCCGCCGTGCCGGTGCGCGAGGACGTCCGTGACGTGCTGGTCGCCCGCGACGGACTGACCTTCGAGCAGCTTCCGGACGGCGCGCGCGTCGGTACCGGCTCGACGCGCCGCATGGCCCAGCTGAACGCCTACGCGCGCAACCACGGCATGACGATCGAGACGGTCGCCATCCGAGGCAACGTAGACACCCGGATCGGGTACGTCCACGCCGGGGAGCTCGACGCCGTCGTGCTCGCCGCCGCCGGACTCAGCCGACTCGGCCGGATCGACGAGGTCACCGACTTCCTGTCGGTCGACACCGTTCTGCCCGCCCCCGGCCAGGGGGCCCTGGCGATCGAGTGCGCCGCGGATCACGCGGACCTCGTCGCCGCGCTCGCCGAGCTCGACGACCCGTTCACCCGGGCCGCCGTGACCGCCGAGCGATCCCTGCTTGCCGCCCTGGAGGCCGGCTGTAGCGCTCCCGTGGGCGCGTACGCCGACCTTCTGGCCGACGGGCAGGTTGTCAAGGAGATGCGCCTGCGCGGCGTCGTCGGCACGACCGACGGCTCGACGCTGGTGCAGCTGTCCACCACCGGTCCCGTGCCCGAGACACACGACCAGGCGATGTCGCTCGGCCGTGAACTCGCCGCCGAGATGCTTGCCAAGGGCGCGGCCGGTCTGATGGGGGAGCGAGCACTGTGAGCCCCACCAACCTTCCCACCGGTCCGGTCCACGGGCACGTCACCTTCCTGGGTGCCGGACCCGGAGATCCAGGGCTGCTGACACTGCGCGCCGTGGAGGCGCTGGCGAACGCGGACGTCCTCGTCGCCGAGCACGATGTGCTCGACGTGGTGCGCGTTCACGCCAGACAAGGCGTCGCTGTTCTGAACACGGATCCGGACACTTCGCCGGTTCCGTACCAGAGCACAGGCACGCCTCAGCTGACGGTTGTTGACAGCGCGTCAACAGCCGTTGGTGACCCCGCGTCGAGGGACGCCGCCAATCTTGTCATGACGGCCGCACGGGGCGGCAAGCGGGTCGTGCGTGCGGTGTCCGGGGACCCGGGACTTGATACGTACGCGGCCGAGGAAATGCTCGCCTGCGTCGCCGCGGGCGTTCCGTTCGAGGTCGTGCCCGGCATCGCGGCCGCCGTCGGTGTCCCCGCCTACGCGGGTGTCCCGCTGCGCGACGCGCAGGGCGCGGACGTACGGTTCGTCGACGCGCGCACCGCCTCGAACCGCTGCTGGACCGAGGTCGGCGCCTCCGACGGCACCGTCGTGGTGTCGGCGACGCTCGACTCCGTGGCCGCGGCCGCCGGCGAACTGGTGGCCTCCGGCCGCAAGCCCGACACCCCGATGTCGGTGACGATCGCCGGCACGACGACCCGCCAGCGCACCTGGTCGGCCACCCTCGGCACGATCGCGCAGACGCTGAAGCAGGCGAAGGTGCTGCCGTCCCCGGACGGCGGCCGGCCGGTCATAGCCGTGGTCGGTGAGCGTTCCGCCGCCGCCCAGCGCGACCAGTTGTCGTGGTTCGAGTCCAAGCCGATGTTCGGCTGGAAGGTGCTCGTGCCGCGGACGAAGGAGCAGGCGGCCTCGCTCTCCGACCAGCTTCGGTCGTACGGGGCCGTGCCCTACGAGGTGCCGACGATCGCCGTCGAGCCGCCGCGCACGCCCCAGCAGATGGAGCGCGCGGTCAAGGGCCTGGTCACCGGCCGCTACGAATGGATCGCCTTCACCTCGGTCAACGCCGTCAAGGCGGTCCGGGAGAAGTTCGAGGAGTACGGCCTCGACGCGCGTGCCTTCGCGGGCATCAAGGTCGCCGCGGTCGGCGAGCAGACCGCGAACGCGCTCGTCGCCTTCGGTGTGAAGCCGGACCTGGTGCCGAGCGGCGAGCAGTCGGCCGCGGGTCTCCTCGAGGACTGGCCGCCCTACGACCCGGTCTTCGACCCAATCGACCGTGTCTTCCTGCCCCGTGCGGACATCGCCACGGAGACCCTCGTCGCCGGGCTCATCGAGCTGGGCTGGGAGGTCGACGACGTCACGGCGTACCGCACCGTGCGCGCGTCGCCGCCGCCGGCGGACACCCGTGAGGCGATCAAGGGCGGCGGCTTCGACGCGGTCCTGTTCACCTCGTCGTCCACGGTCCGGAACCTGGTCGGCATCGCGGGCAAGCCGCACAACGTCACGGTGATCGCCTGCATCGGCCCGGCCACGGCCAAGACGGCCGAGGAACACGGGCTGCGGGTCGACGTGATGGCCCCCGAGCCCTCGGTGCACAAGCTGGCCGAGGCCCTGGCCGAGTTCGGCCTGCGCCGCCGTGCCGCGGCACTGGACGCGGGCGACCCGGTGACCCGCCCGAGCGAGCGCCGCCCCGGCTCGCGCCGGCGCCGCACCACCTGAACCAGGTGAGCAACGCCCCGCCGCCTCCTCCGGGAGACGGCGGGGCGTTCTTCGTCCCACGCCCGGCCGGACGGGCCGGTGCCGCTGGTTCGCCCAGGGCGATCGGTGTTCTAGCCGTCGGACCCCGGCGGCACCAGGATGGCCCAGTCGGCGCCCGGAGCGGTCTCGGTGCCGTCCGCCAGGACTGCGGTCACCCAGTAGAAGTGGGTGGTACCGGAGCGGGCGGCGGTGTCCTCGTAAGAGGTCCCGGTGACGGGGGTGTCGCCGGTCAGGCTCACGTACCGGCCCGCGTCCCGGTCCCACCGCAGGACGCGGTAGCCGGTGGCGCCCTCGACCGCGTTCCAGGACAGGTCCACGGCGCCGCCCGCGTCCGCGGCGGACGCCTCCAGGGACACCGGGGAGCCCTCGGGCGTGGCGACGGCCGGGGTCAGGTCGAGTTCGGTGACGGCGACGACCAGGGCCTTTCCGGTCCACCTGTAGCTGGAGTTGTAGCTCGTGTCGACGGCGTCGATCCAGTAGCAGTGCTCGTCGCCGTCGGGCAGGGTCGCGTCGACGTAGTGCGTGGTGGCCGGGCTCAGGTAGGCCCATTCGGAGCCGGAGCACACGGCGGTGCCGTCCTCCTCGTCCCTGAGCACCTCTCCGCGGTAGACCGTGTACCGCTTGAGATCCGTCTCCGTGTTGGCGTTCCAGTCCAGGACGACGCCGTACTCGGTGGCCTCGGCGGTCAGCCCGGTGACCGCGGCGGGCGGAGTGGTGTCCTGGTCGGAGGCGAGGGTGGTGACCGTGACCGTGGGAGAGGCCAGGGACTCGCGCTCGGCGTTGTCGTAGCCCTTGACCACGTAGTGGTACGTGGTGTTCGGGGCCATGGTCTGGGTGCAGGTGTACCGGTACCGGCCGTCGGCCAGGCGTGTGTACGTGGTGTCGCACCTCGACGGCTCGATGGAGGTGTTCACCGGCAGGGACAGAGACCGGTACACGTTGAAGTCGTAGTACTGCCCGTCCGTGTCGGGGTCGACGGTCCATCTGAGGACGACCCGGTGGGCGTCGGGTGTCGCGGTCAGGTCGTGCGGGGCGGCGACGGGCCGGGTCGCCTTCACGAGGGCGGAGTACCCGGAGACACGGCCGGCCCCGTCGACGGCCCGCACCCGGTAGGTCCAGGACCGGGACCGTGTGGCCTTGGTGTCGGTGAAGCCGGTGCCGGACGTGCTGACGTCGCCCCCGATCTCGCTGCTCCGCGACACGATGTAGCGCACCGCTCCGCGGACCGGGCTCCAGGTCAGCTTGATGCCCTCGTCCAGACCCTGGGCGGTGAGGCCGGTCGGCGTGGTGAGGGCGACGGTCTCCACCCGCTGGTCGGCGCTGCCCACCGAGACGTTGCCCGCCTTGTCGTAGGCCCGGACCTCGTAGAAGTAGGTGCGGCCGGGAGCCGTCGGGAGGTTGGAGTAGGTGGTGCCGGTGGTGCTCCCGACGTTCAGCCAGGTGCTGCTGCCCTCCTCACGGCGGTACAGGCGGTAGCCGGCGAGGTCCATCTCCTTGTTCGCGGCCCAGGACACCACGGCCTGCGCGGTGGCGTTGTCGAGCCGCGCGCTCACCCCGGTCGGAGTGAGCGGCTTCACCTTGTCGACGGTGGCGGAAGTCCGGGGCGTGTAAGCGAACTTGACGTTCGCCGCGCCCGTCCAGGCGACGAAGTCGACGCGCAGCGTGTGCTTGCCGGAGGGGACCGTGAGGGCGACCGACTTCTTCTGCGTGGACGAGACGTTCTTCCACGCGTCGATCTTGCGGACACCGTCGAGGTAGACGCGGACGCCGTCCTGCGCCTCGGCGGCGAACGTGAAGGGCCCGCCGGAGCCGAAGTCACGGGTGGCGGTCCAGCGGACGGAGAAGTTGTCCTTGGGCAGGGCGACACCTGCCGGGGCGCCGGTGCCGTAGTTCTCGCTGACCGCGCTGTCGCAGTCGGTCTTCTTCGGGGTCCCGGAGAAGGTGGTGTTGGCGAAGTACTGGCGCTTGAACACCGGAGAGGCGCAGTCGGCGGCGGCGGCCGGGCCGGCGTCGACGGCGAGCAGGCCGCCGCTCGTCGCCAGGGTGACGGCGACGGCGGCGACGAGTCTCAGCCAGGTGGGGTTCTTCACGGAGGGGATGCCTTTCGGGCCGTTCGAGGGGGCTGTGACTAGACCCGTGACCAGGGCGGTTGGTTGTATCGAGGCGAGGTGACGCCGAGTCCCGGACCCGTCCCGGTGCAGCCCCCTTGGCCCCGGCGGGCGTGACAGGCCCTGTCCGACTGTCCCGGGCCGGGCCGGGCCTGCCCGACTGGGCGTCGGCAAAGGCATGGGTCCGGCGGGCGTAGCGTAGAGGTCATGACGAAGTACGGATCCTTCCCCGGTACGCGTCCCCGGCGGCTGCGCACCACCCCCGTCATGCGCCGGATGGTCGCCGAGACCCGGCTGCACCCCGCCGACCTCATCCTCCCCGCGTTCGTGCGCGAGGGCGTGAGCGAGCCGGTGCCGATCGGGTCGATGCCCGGGGTCGTGCAGCACACGCGGGACAGCCTGAAGAAGGCGGCCCTGGAGGCGGTGGAGGCCGGGGTCTCCGGGATCATGCTGTTCGGGGTTCCCGAGGACGAGAAGAAGGACGCCGTCGGGACCCCCGGCACCGACCCGGACGGGATCCTCCAGGTCGCCCTGCGCGATGTGCGCGCCGAGGTCGGCGACGACCTCCTCGTGATGTCCGACCTGTGCCTCGACGAGACCACCGACCACGGTCACTGCGGTGTGCTCGACGACCAGGGCCGGGTCGACAACGACGCGACCCTGGAGCGGTACGCCGAGATGGCCCAGGTCCAGGCCGACGCGGGCGCCCATGTCGTGGGCCCCAGCGGCATGATGGACGGTCAGATCGGTGTCATCCGTGACGCACTCGACCAGATCGGCCGCGAGGACGTGGCGATCCTCGCCTACACCGTCAAGTACGCCTCCGCCTTCTACGGCCCGTTCCGGGAGGCCGTCGGCTCGTCCCTGAGGGGCGACCGCAAGACGTACCAGCAGGACCCGGCCAACGCCCGTGAGTCGCTGCGGGAGTTGGCGCTCGACCTGGAGGAGGGCGCCGACATGGTGATGGTGAAGCCCGCCGGTCCCTACCTCGACATCCTCGCCCGCGTCGCCGACGTGTCCGACGTACCGGTCGTCGCCTACCAGATCTCCGGCGAGTACTCGATGGTCGAGGCCGCCGCGGAGAAGGGCTGGATCGACCGCGACCGGGCGATCCTGGAGTCCCTGACCGGTATCAAGCGCGCCGGCGCCCAGAACATCCTCACGTACTGGGCGACCGAAGCGGCCCGCGGCCTGCGTTAGTACGACAGCGCAGCGTCCAGGGTCTGCTGCCAGTACGTCACCGTGAGCTTGTCGTCGACGTACACACCCTTCGCGGGGAGCGCGGTGGTCACGCCGCGGCTCTTGCCGAAGCCGACCTCCAGGGTCTTGGCCGTGTAGCCGTTGCCGCCACTGCCGTCGGCCGACGACAGCAGCACGCCCGCGTAGCCGGACTCGCCGGGAGCGAGGGTGACGACCGCCTGCGGGTGGGTCTCCTCCGCGACCGGCGGGACGGACTGGGCCTCACCGAAGCGGGCGATCGGATAGCCCGTCAGGTCGCAGTTGCGCGAACCCGTGTTGGTGACGGTGAGCAGCAGGTGGTTCAGCGGCCGGGAGACGGCCGTCGCGCTCGTACGGGTGTTGGAGGCGTCGCACGCCACGTTCCGGGTGCCGGTGCCGGTCTTGCCCGTGGAGCCGCCCGAACCGCCCGCCGAGCCCTTGCCGCCCGTGCCGGTGCCGCCCGTGGTGGTGCCGGTGCCCTTCGAACCGTTCGCCGAGCCCGAGCCCGAGCCCGATCCGGAGCCCGTGGTCGTGCCGGTCCCCGCGGGCTTCGCCGTCGTGTCCCCGCCGGCCGCCGGGCCGTCCGACCCCGCCGAGGGACGGGCCGGGGCGGACGAGCCCTCGTCGCGGACGCCGTTCCCGTTGCCGCAGGCCGTGAGCGAAAGCGCGGTGAGCACGATCGCGGAGGCGGCGAGCAGACGGGTGCGGCTGGTGCGGGTGGTGCGTGCGGACATGGGTGATCCCCCTGTGGTGTCGCTGGTGGGACGGCCGCTCGACCGGTCGGCGGGAGCGGCGTGCTTGGATGGCCACAGCTTGCGCGGTGATCCGTCCCGGCCGCCACGCCCGGCGGGGAACGTGGGACGCTGGAACGCCGAAATGCCGTCTGACCTGGGGAAACAATCCTCCCTTGGAACGCGGTACGGGACACGGGGGATGGAGGAACGGTGGCGGGGGACGAGTTCGCGGAACTGCTTCGGGAGCTGAAGGAGCGGTCCGGCCTCAGCTACGGGGCGCTCGCCAAACGGCTGCACGTGAGTACGTCCACGCTGCACCGGTACGTCAACGGGGATGCCGTACCGGCGGACTACGCGCCCGTGGAGCGGCTGGCGCGGGTGTGCCGGGCCGACCCGCAGGAGCTGGTGGAGCTGCACCGGCGGTGGGTCCTCGCGGACGCGCTGCGCGGGAGGAAGGGTGCGGGCGCCGGTCCGGAGGGCATCGCTCCGCAGAGTGCCGCTCCGGAGGGTGAGGGCGAAGGCGAGGGCTCGGGCAGCGCGGCGCCGGGCGCGGAGACGGGCCCGCGGGCGGAGCGTCCGGCGGACGACGACCAGGGGACCGGGGAGACCACGGAAACCGAGGAGGTTGACGCCGAGGAAGCCGCGCCCGTGGGGCGGGGCCGCTCGCGCCGCCGCCGGACCCTGGTGCTCGCCGCGGTCGGCGCCGTCGTCGCGACCGCCGCCGTATCCGGCGCGCTGGGTGTACGGATCGGGTCCGGCGGCGGTCACGACGACAGCGGGGGCAAGGCGGTGGCCCTCGGCGTACCGAGCGCCACCGGCCTGCGGAAGACCGGAGCGGCCAACGGCGCGGAGCACGGCTCGCCTTCGCCGTCCGCCTCGCACAAGGGCGGCCCCAAGGCGTCCGTCTCCTCCATCGGCGGGCCCGTCGACCCGGCGGGGGGCGGCGGCGACGCGACGGCCGGACAGGGAGCGGACGCCGACGGAGCGGGCGCGCCCACCGTCGTCACCGACGCGTACAAGTTCGAGGACCCGTGCAGCCAGCACTACCTGGTGAACCGGCCCGCCCCCCAAGTGCCCCCGCCGCCGGGCGAGTCGGACGCGCGCGGCTGGGTCGCCGCACTCGGCGCGGTCCCTGGCGGGGAGCAGATGATCGCACTCACCGTGCAGGGCACCGGGAAGGCGACCGTCGTCCTGAAGGAGCTGCACGTGCGGGTCCTGGACAAGAACGCACCGCTCGCCTGGAACGACTACGCCGTGGGCGTGGGCTGCGGCGGCCACGTGGACACGAAATCGTTCACCGTCGACCTCGACGCGGGCCGGCCGGCCGTCGGGGTCAAGGGCGGCCAGCGGAACTTCCCCTACAAGGTCAGCGAGTCCGACCCCGAGGTCTTCTACATCATCGCCGGCGCTCAGGCGCACGACGTGAGCTGGTACCTGGAACTCGACTGGTCCAGCGGGGCCAGGAGCGGAACGGTGCGTGTCGACGACCACGGAAAGCCGTTCCGGACGAGCGGGAACGTGGGGCGCCCCGCCTACAACCACCCGCTGGGCAGCAGCGAATGGCAGACGGCACCTCCCCCTGGCTGAACCACCTCGCCAAGTAGCCCTGGAAGCTAGGGTGTTGACCGTCGGTTGACGCGACCCTCCAGGGAGATGCCTCATGTCCGGTGACGCCCTCGGCCAGGACCCCGCCGAGCTGAGAAGGAGGATCGACACCACCAAGGCGCACCCCGCCCGGGTCTACGACGTCCTTCTCGGCGGCAAGGACCACTATCCCGTCGACCGGAACGCGGCCGCCGCCGCGCTCGCCGCGAACCCGCGCGGCTACCTCGACGTCCGGCACAACCGCGACTTCCTGCGCCGGGCCGTGACCGCGCTGGCGGAGGAGGGCGGCATCCGGCAGTTCCTGGACATCGGCACCGGACTGCCCACGCAGGAGAACGTCCACCAGATCGCCCAGCGGATCACCCCGGACGCGCGGGTCGTGTACGTCGACAACGACCCGGTGGTCCTGGCCCACGCGCGCGCCCTGCTCACCAGCGGGCCCGAGGGCCGTACGGACTACATCGACGCGGACCTCAAGGAGCCCAAGCGGATCCTCGAACAGGCCGCCGAGACCCTCGACTTCGGGCAACCGGTCGCCCTGGTGCTCGTCGCGGTCCTGCACTTCGTCGAGGACGCCGAGGCCTACCCGATCGTGCGCGCGCTCGTCGACGCGCTGCCGTCCGGCAGCCGTGTGGTCGTCAGCCACCTCACCGAGGACCTGAACGCCGAGAACGTCCGCGCGGTCCAACGGACGTACACCGAGCGCGGGTTCACGTTCGTCCTGCGGTCGAGGGCCGAGGTCGAGCGCTTCTTCACCGAGAACGGCCTGATCCTGGACGAGCCCGGTGTCGTCCCCGCCCACCACTGGCGCCCCGACGGCAACGCCCCGGCCCCCGAGCCCGCCGACCCCGCCTTCCTCGCCACGCTCGACGCCATCGACAAGGTCCGCCACCTCGGCATCGGCGACGTCACGGACGCGGACATCAACGTGTACGTCGCCACGGGCGTCAAGCCCTAGGCACCGCAACGGGGTTGGCGTCCGCGTCCGTATCCCGGAATCGGCGGGTGTAGGCGCCACGCATCGGCCTAGGGTGCGGTCAGGGCGCCCCCGGCAGGACAGGGCCGCCCGCAAGGACGCAGCCGGCCGGGGCGCCGCCCGCAAGGACGCCACCCGCCGGGGCGCCGACCTCAACGACGCCACCTGCCGGGCGCCGACCGCAAGGACAAGGAGCCGTCATCGTGACCGTCGCCGAACCCGCCACCGCGACCGCACCCGTGCCCCCGCTCGCCGCGAGGGCCACCGCGATCGGCGGTTCGCCGGTACGGGACATCCTCGCGGTCACCGCACGCCCCGAGGTGATCAACTTCGCGGGCGGTCTGCCCGCCCCCGAGCTGTTCGACGCGGACGGCATCGCGGCCGCCTACCGGGACGTCCTCGCCGAAGAACCCGAACGGGCCCTCCAGTACTCGACGACCGAGGGCGAACCGACACTGCGGGCCGCCCTCGCCGACCGCATGAGCGCGCGCGGACTGCCGACCGGGCCCGACGACGTCCTCGTCACCACCGGCTCGCAGCAGGCACTGTCGCTGCTCGCCACCGCCCTGCTCGAACCCGGTGACACCGTCCTGGTCGAAAGTCCCTGCTATCTGGCGGCACTTCAGGCGTTCGCCTTCGCCGGAGCGCGCGTGGTGGCCGTGCCGGGCGACGACGAGGGCATCGACCCCGACGCCCTCGCCGAACTCGTGGTCGGGGAACGCCCGAAGCTGCTCTACACCGTGCCGACCTTCCAGAACCCGACCGGCCGCACCCTGCCGGCCGGCAGGCGGGCCGCCGTCGCCCGCGCCGCCGCCGCGCACGGCCTGTGGATCATCGAGGACGACCCGTACGGAGAACTGCGCTTCGAGGGCGAGCGGGTCCCCTGGATCGCCTCCCACGACGGCGCCGGGGACCGGACGGTCCTCCTCGGCTCCTTCTCCAAAGTCATGGCACCCGGCCTGCGGCTGGGGTGGCTGCGGGCGCCCGCCGCACTGCGGCGCGCCTGTGCCGTCGCCAAGCAGGCCGCCGACCTGCACACCCCGACCGTCAACCAGCTGGCCGCCGCCCGCTATCTGGCCGACCGCGACCTGGACTCCCACGTGGCCCGGGTCGCGGCCGTCTACCGCGAACGGCGGGACGCCATGCTCGCGGGCATCGGCGCCGCCCTCCCGGCCGGATCCACCTGGACCCGCCCGGAAGGCGGCATGTTCCTCTGGGCCCGCCTCCCCGAGCCGTACGACACCACAGCCCTGCTCCGCCAGGTGGTCGACCAGGGCGTGGCCTACGTCCCCGGAGCCCCCTTCTACGCGGGCACACCGGAGACGTCGACCCTCCGCCTGTGCTTCGTCACCCAGACGTCGGAGGAGATCGCCGAGGGGTTGCGCCGGCTGGCGACGGGCTTGCGGAAGTAGCGGACGGGGACGAGGAGGGGGCGGACGGGGTCGGGGCGGCGGACGGGGACGACGAGGCCGGGGACGGGGAGGCGGGAGCCGAGGTCGCGTCGCTCGGGGACGGGGACGGGGATTGGGATTGGGACGGGGCCGCGGAGGCGGAGGGAGTCGTCCGGTCCGTGTCCCGGGCGGTCGGCCGCTGGCCGATCCTGTCCACCACCCCTTGCGCCACGACGGCTCTGACCTGTGAGAACCCCCCGTTCTTGTCCGAGTGCCCCCGCTCGAACATCCCGAGGTAGGCATAGGTCTCCGGGTCGAAGACGAGCCCGAACGCCATCTTGGGGTAGGAGATCCCGACGCCGTGCCGCCCGAGCGCGTCCACCCGGTCGTGGTCGATCTTGACGGCGGGCAGCTTCGCGACGGCCTCGAACGCTGCGGCCCGCAGACCCGGAGGCAGAACCCGGGGGCCCCGCAGGAACATGCACGCCTCCGCGTACACGAACAGGCCGTCCTCCTCGCTGCCGCCCGGGGCCGTGCCGTGCCCGAACCACTTGAGGAGCTCGTCGGGATCGGTCGGCCACTTCTTCAGCTTCGAATACTGGAGGGGGATCGACTGCACCTGGTGCTTGCCCAGGGGCGGGTCGTCCTGGATCCTGCCGTCGTAGATGTACCGGGTCGGCTTCGAGCCGTCCACGGACAACCAGCACTCGTCGACGAGCCGCATCTTCCGCCCGCCCCTGTCGTAGGTCCGATGAGTGATCTCCCGGGAGTACATGTACTGGTCGTCGCGGGGGATCGGCATACCGTCGTCGTCCACACGTGACCGGTCCGCGGCCCTGCGCAGTACCTGCGCCGCGTTGAGCGCGGTCAACCGCGTTCCGCCGGCGCGGATGGCGAACAGCGTCGTGCCGGCCACCGCCGCGGTGCCGGTGGCCGCGATCGCCGCGCGGAACACCAGCCGCCGCGACAGCGGACGCTGCCGCGCGAGCGCCGTGCCCCCGTCACCGGTCTCCTCACCGATGGCGGACGTCAGCCGGGCGAAGGCGACGGCCCGCGCCCGGTCGCTCGGTCCGTCCCGGTCGGCCCCGAGGCCGCGTACAAGGCTGAGGTCATCCACGGCGGGGTTCCTCCTCTTCCTCTCGAAAGGCTGTGGGATCCGACCCGCCCAGTGCTACGCGCAGCTTCTTCCGGGCCCGGTGCAGCCGGGAGCGCACCGTGCCCACCGGTATGCCCAGGGCCTCGGCGGCCTCCGCGTAGTCGAGGTCTCCCCAGGCGATGACCAGCAGGACGTCCCGGTGGCGCGCGGGCAGCTTCGCCAGGGCCGCCGTCAGGGCGTCGCGCGTGTTCTCGGCACTGATCCGGGCGGTCACCCGTTCGGCCAGCGGCTCGCCGCCGCTCCCGTCGGATGGGGTCCGGGAGGCCACGCGTGACAGCGCCCGCAACTGCCGTGCCTCGGAACGACGTTGGCCGCCGATCAGACGCGTGACGATGCCGTACAGCCAGGGCCGCGCGTGGGGCCTCGTCAGGTCGTACCGGCGCCGCCGCTGGAAGGCGATCACAAAGGTCTCGGCCATGAGATCGTCGGCGGCCTCGGTGCCGAGCCGCCTGGCCGCGTACCGGTGGATGTCGTCGGCGTAGCGGTGGAACAGCTCGGCGAACACATCGGGTTCGTCCCAGGACCGCTCGATCACCGAGGCGTCGGAGTCGCCGTCCTCGCCCGCCCCGCCACCGCTGTCGTGCCCGACGGCGGTGGCGGTGACGGCACGGGGAACAGGGACTCCGACGCTCGGTGAGAGGGTCATCGGTCGCCTCTCGGGCTCATGGATCTCCTCGAAGACGGGGGCAGGGTCACCCGCTGTCCGCCGCAGCCCGCTTTCGAGTTCCCGCTTCCGGGCGACGAGTCCTCCGGCGCCCGGACGAGGGGCTCAGTCCCACCAGAAGGACCACACCCGCTCGTTGAGCACCTCATGCTCGGCGTACTCCCGCAGGGTCTGGTGATCGCCCTGGGCGATGTTGTCCGGGCAGAAGGCGAAGTGCTCCGCCGCGACCGCCTCGGCCTCGGCCACCGTGGCCGGCGGAGCCGCCACCGAGAGCACCAACTGGTCGAAGGTCAGCGCCACCACCCGTATGCCGAAGCGGTCCTCCCACGAGCGGAGCACCGCGCCCAGACGCGCCACGTCGTTCTCGTGGTTCAGGGGACCCGACCAGCCGAGGACCGCCGGGATGTCGGCGCTGCGGCGCGCCGGGACCAGGGCGACCCGCGGCTCCTTCAGCCAGGAGCCGGGCTGTGCCAGGGAGTCGGCCATCTCGGCGGCGCGGGCCTCCGGATCCGCGGCGAGCGGCCCCGCGGCCGCCAGGCCGGGCCAGAGCGGGCCGTACGGGGCGATCGTCTCGTCGAGGCCGGGCTGCTCCCCGAAGATCTCGACGACCTTCTCCTTGCCGGGGTAGTCCTGGTCCGGGCCGGGCTCGTCGGCCGCGTACTCCTCCCAGAACTCCGCCAGCACCTCATCGGCATCGTGGTCCCCGGGATACGACATCTCACCGGGCATCAACTCCCAGTCCTCCGGGCCGCGCTGCGGGCCGCCCACGTCCAGCAGCACCGGCAGCAGACCGGAGGTCCTCGCCGCGGACAGGGCCGCCCAGTCCCCGGGAGCCGCCCGGTCCTCGGCATGCCACAGCAGGGGCTCGTGCCACGGGCCGTCGTTCGTCGCGTCGATCAGTCTCCCGGCCGGGAGATCGAGCCCGAGCGCGCGCCCGCTCGGATCTGCCGTCAACCGCGGCAGCGGATTGGGAAGGGTCGCCATGCCGGTGACTGTAGAACCCACCACTGACAACGCGCCGCGGGCCGGAGCGGTCAGAGACGCTCGGGTGTCCTGATGCCCAGCAGGGTCATGCCCTGGTGGAGGGTGCGGGCCGTCAGGTCGCAGAGGAACAGGCGGTTCTCCGCGACCTCCTGCGCCGGGGCCGGCTTGATGACCGGGCACTGGTCGTAGAACGTCGTGTACAGCGAGGCCAGTTGGTACAGGTACGCCGCCAGCTTGTGCGGGGCGTACTCGGCCGCGACCTCCTCCAGCGTCTCCCCGAACCGGTCAAGATGCAGACCCAGCGCCCGCTCCGCCGGGGCCAGTTCGAGCTCCGGGTGGGCAACCGGCGTACGGTCACCCGCCTTTCCGAAGATCGACCGGATACGGGCGTACGCGTACTGGAGGTAGACGGACGTGTCGCCGTTCAGCGAGACCATCTGGTCCAGGTCGAACTTGTAGTCCCGCACCGCCGAGGTGGACAGGTCCGCGTACTTCACGGCGCCGATGCCGACGTACCGGCCGTTCTCCTCGATCTCCCGCTCGCTCAGACCCACCTTCTCGGCCTTCTCCCGCACGACCGCCGTCGCCCGGTCGATCGCCTCGTCCAGCAGGTCGACCAGCCGGACCGTCTCGCCCTCACGCGTCTTGAACGGCTTGCCGTCCTTGCCCAGCACCGTGCCGAAGGCGAGCTGGTGCGCGTTGACGTCGTCGTTCAGCCAGCCGGCCCTGCGCGCCGTCTCGAAGACCATCTTGAAGTGCAGGGACTGCCGCGCGTCCACGACGTAGATCAGGCTGTCGGCCTTCAGGTTGAAGACCCGGTCACGGATCGCCGACAGGTCGGTGGCCGCGTAGCCGTAACCGCCGTCCGACTTCTTCACGATCAGCGGCACCGGATTGCCGTCCGGGCCCTTCACGTCGTCGAAGAACACGCACAGCGCGCCGTCCGAGCGGACCGCCACGCCCGACTCCTCCAGGAGGCGGCACGTCTCGTCCAGCATGTCGTTGTAGCCGGACTCGCCGACCACGTCCGGGTCCCGGATCTCCATGTCCAGCTTGTCGAAGACCGAGTAGAAGTAGATCTTCGACTCGTCCACGAACTTCTGCCACATGGCCAGCGTCTCGGGCTCACCCGCCTGGAGGTCCACCACCCGGCGCCGCGCCCGCGTCTTGAACTCCTCGTCGGAGTCGAACACGGTCCGCGCCGCCTTGTAGAGCCGGTTCAGGTTCGACATGGCCTCCTCGCCGGAGACCTCGCCGCCCTTGTGGTCCAGCTCGTGCGGGTGCTCGATCAGGTACTGGATGAGCATGCCGAACTGCGTGCCCCAGTCGCCGATGTGGTGCCGGCGCACGACGGACTCGCCGGTGAACTCCAGGATCTGCACGACCGCGTCACCGATCACCGCGGACCGCAGATGGCCGACGTGCATCTCCTTGGCCACGTTCGGCTGCGCGTAGTCGATCACCGTCGTGCCCGGGTTCTCCGCGAGCGGCACGCCGAGGCGCTCACCGTCCGCGTACCGCTCCGCCAGGTTCGCGACGATCGCCCGGTCGGTGATCGTGATGTTCAGGAACCCGGGCCCGGAGACCTCGATGTCCTGGATCACCTCACCCGACTCGACCGCGGCCACGACCTGCGTCGCCAGCTCGCGCGGGTTCGCCTTCGCCTTCTTGGCCAGCGCCAGGATCCCGTTGGCCTGGAAATCGGCCCGGTCGCTTCGGCGCAGCAGCGGGTCGGCGGAACCGGCCTCCGGCAGAGCTGCCGAGAAGGCGTCCGCGAGGCGCTGATGGACGGAAGCGGTGAGGGACGTGACCGAGGCCATGGAGTGGCTGCCGTTTCTGCTCGGGTTCCGGAGACTCTGAGAACGGAGACTCTGAAATACGGAGACTCCGAGTACAGGGAAAGCCAGTATCCCACGCGGTGAAAAGCCGTTTTCGCGGTTGAGGCCCGAGCTGGGAGAATGGTCGCGTCAGCCGTACTCGCGTTTGAGGAAGAAGGACGTGCCGATCGTGGCTCAGAGCACCGAGACCACCGACTGGGTCTCCCGTTTCGCGGATGAGGTCATCGAGGAGTCGGAGCGCCGAGCCCCGGGCAAACCCGTCGTCGTCGCGTCCGGCCTCTCCCCGTCGGGCCCGATCCACCTCGGCAACCTCCGCGAGGTCATGACCCCGCACCTCGTCGCCGACGAGATCCGCCGCCGCGGCCACACCGTGCGCCACCTGATCTCCTGGGACGACTACGACCGCTACCGCAAGGTACCGAACGGCGTCGCGGGCATCGACGAGTCCTGGGCCGAGCACATCGGCAAGCCGCTGACCTCCGTCCCGGCCCCCGCCGGCTCCGCGTACCCGAACTGGGCCGAGCACTTCAAGGCCGCCATGACCGAGGCCCTGGCCGAGCTCGGCGTCGAGTACGACGGCATCAGCCAGACCGAGCAGTACACCGCGGGCACCTACCGCGAGCAGGTCCTGTTCGCCATGAAGCACCGCGGCGACATCGACGCGATCCTCGACCAGTACCGCACCAAGAAGGCCCCCGCCAAGAAGCAGCAGGGCCAGAAGCCGGTCGACGAGGCCGAGCTGGAGGCGGCCGAGGGCTCCGGCGCCGCCGCCGAGGACGACGGCAGCTCCACCTCCGGGTACTACCCGTACAAGCCCTACTGCGGGCAGTGCGAGAAGGACCTGACCACCGTCACCTCCTACGACGACGCGACCACCGAGCTGTCGTACACCTGCTCCGCCTGCGGCTTCGCCGAGACCGTCCTGCTCAGCGAGTTCAACCGCGGCAAGCTGGTCTGGAAGGTCGACTGGCCCATGCGCTGGGCCTACGAAGGCGTGATCTTCGAGCCGAGCGGCGTCGACCACTCCTCCCCGGGCTCCTCCTTCCAGGTCGGCGGCCAGATCGTCGGGATCTTCGGCGGCAAGCAGCCCATCGGCCCGATGTACGCCTTCGTCGGCATCTCCGGCATGGCCAAGATGTCCAGCAGCAAGGGCGGGGTCCCGACCGCGTCCGACGCGCTCCAGATCATGGAGCCGCAGCTGCTGCGCTGGCTGTACGCCCGCCGCCGCCCCAACCAGTCGTTCAAGATCGCCTTCGACCAGGAGATCCAGCGGCTCTACGACGAGTGGGACAAGCTCGCCGGCAAGGTCGCCGACGGCTCGGTCCTGCCGGCCGACGCCGCCGCGTACAGCCGCGCCGTCGGCACCGCCGCCGGCGAGCTGCCCCCGACCCCCCGCCCGATGGCCTACCGCACCCTGGCCTCCGTCGCCGACATCACCGCCGGCGCCGAGGACCAGACCCTGCGCATCCTCAGCGAACTCGACCCCGAGAACCCGCTCACCTCCCTGGACGAGGTCCGGCCGCGCCTCGACAAGGCCGAGACCTGGATCAACACCCAGGTCCCCGCCGAGGAGCGCACCGTCGTGCGCGAAGAGCCCGACGCCGAGCTCCTGAAGTCCCTCGACGACCAGGGCCGCGAGTCGCTGCGCCTGCTCCTCGAAGGACTGGAGACGAACTGGTCCCTGGACGGCCTCACCCACCTCGTCTACGGCGTTCCCAAGGTCCAGGCGGGCTTCCCCGCCGACGCCACCGCCAAGGAACTCCCCGCCGAGATCAAGGTCGCCCAGCGCACCTTCTTCGCCCTGCTCTACCACCTGCTCGTCGGCCGCGACACCGGGCCGCGCCTGCCCACGCTGCTGCTCGCCGTGGGCCAGGACCGGGTGCGCAAGCTGCTCAGCGCGTAACCAGGCACCGCCAGGCGGTACGAGGAAGGGGCTCCCGGTGATCACCGGGAGCCCCTTCCTCGTACCGCTTCAGCGTGCCGCCGCGCGCGGGCGTGCCCGCTAGGCGATGTGGTCCTCCTCCAGCTCCGCGGAGAAACGGTTCTGGAAGCGCTCCGTGAGGTTCTTCAGCGCCGTGCTGCCGAGCCTCGTCCCGTACGTGGCCTCTATGTTGTCGCCGAGCGTCCGCGGCGTGGGGAAGCTGCCGTCTATCGACTGACGGAACACCTGGTAGTACGCCTCCTCCTGGGCCTTCTCGTCCAGGATCGGCGACTGCTCCTCCCGCGGGGACGGGATGGGCAGCTGCTCGGGGCCGCCGCCCTCACCGAGCTGGCGCGTACGGCCGGGGCCCGCCGGGATCGGGAAGGTACCCGTCTCCTCAGGGCCGGGCTCGTAGGCCTGTGCCTCCTGCTCGGCGAACCACTGCCGGTACTGCTCCTCCTGGCCGAACGACGGGTCGTAGCCACCGTCGTACGGGATCTCCTGGGGGTCGACCGGGGTCGCGAACCACGGGTTCAGACTCGGGTCCGCCGCCTGCCCCGGGTACTGGCCCTGGCCCTGACCTTGGTACTGATTCTGGCCCTGGCCCTGGTACTGGTTCTGCCCCTGGCCCTGATAGGCGCCCTGAGCCTGTCCCTGTCCTTGTCCCTGGCCTTGGCCTTGGTTCTGCTGGGCGTACGCGGCCTGCTGCTGACGCTCGCCGCCGCCGTTCGCCTCCAGCTCCAACGGCTCGGGAGCCGCCGGGGCGGCCGGGACCGACGTCTGAACCGGCGCGGGCGCGGGCGCCGGCGGCAGCAGCGCCGGCTCGATGCCGGCCGCCGCGAGACCCGCGGGAGCCGTCTCGGCGAGGGGGACGCCGTAGCGGGCCAGCCGCAGCGGCATCAGCGACTCCACGGGGGCCTTGCGGCGCCAGGAGCGGCCGAAGCGGGAGTGCAGACGGGCCTGGTAGACGAGGCGGTCCTGTTCCAGCTTGATGACCTGCTCGTAGGAGCGCAGCTCCCACAGCTTCATCCGGCGCCACAGCAGGAAGGTGGGGATCGGGGAGAGCAGCCAGCGGGTGAGGCGCACGCCCTCCATGTGCTTGTCGGCCGTGATGTCGGCGATGCGGCCGACCGCGTGCCGGGCGGCCTCGACCGAGACCACGAACAGCACCGGGATGACCGCGTGCATGCCGACGCCCAGCGGGTCCGGCCAGGCCGCGGCGCCGTTGAAGGCGATCGTCGCCACCGTCAGCAGCCACGCCGTCTGGCGCAGCATCGGGAACGGGATGCGGATCCAGGTCAGCAGCAGGTCCAGGGCCAGCAGCACGCCGATACCCGCGTCGATGCCGATCGGGAAGACGTACGAGAAATTCCCGAACCCCTTCTTCAGCGCCAGCTCACGGACCGCCGCGTACGAACCGGCGAAGCCGATTCCGGCGATGACGAGCGCACCGGCGACGACCACGCCGATGAGAATCTTGTGCATCCGTGTCAGCTGTATGGGCGCGGCCACCTGTACTCCCCTCCCTTGCGTGTTGTTGCGCGCAACAGAGTGGCACATGTGTGTGGCGTACGGATGCGCGGTATGGACGGAGCCCGGTTCCGAAGAGAACCGGGCCCCCTCCACGGGCCTTCCGGAAGGCCGGGGCGTGCCCCGGATCCGGCGGTGGCCGGGTCAGCTCTTCTTCGCCGCCGACCGGGACGGCGAGGCACTCTTCGAAGCGGTCTTCGACGTGTCCCCGGCGGCGGTCTTCGACGGCGAGGCCGACGGCGACTTGGCGGAGGACGGAGCCTTGGACGAGGTGGCCGGGTCCGGGGAGCCGGAACCCGCCGAGCCACCGTCCCCGTTCGCGGCGGACACCGCGCCCACCGCCTCCTTCGCGGCCTTCTCGGCCGCCTTCAGCAGCGTGTCCGCGTCCGGGGTCTTCTCACCCGCGAGACCGGCGCCGTTGTAGTCGAGCGTCACGACCACGTTCTCCACGCGCGCCACGATCGTCTGCTGCTTGAAGGAGCCTTCCTTCTTCTTCAGCCCGTACCGCACGGCCGTCGCCTCGGCGCCCGTCCCGGCGACCGGCGCCGACTTGCTGCCGAGAGCGCCGTCCACCGTCTGCGCGCCGGAGACCTGCTTCTGGAAGTACGCGTGGGCCTGGTCGTCGCCCGAGCCGCGCGCGTCCGAGTCGAAACGGAGCAGCGCCACGTTCAGCCAGCGGAACTGAGAGCCCTTCACCCCGTTGTTGTCGAGGCTGCTCCAGTTGCAGTTGCCGCGCTGCTTGGGCTCGTCCAGCTTGCCCGACTTACCCGACTTGGCCCCCTTCGGGACCAGTTCGTCCAGCGTCTTCTGCGACAGCACCGAACACGCCTTGGGCAGCGTCGTGTACGCGGCGGGCTGGACGGTGGGGGCCGCACTGCTCGCGGACACCGTCGCTCCCGGTCCCGCGCTCTCGTTCTTCTGCGCGTCGTCACCGGAGCCGGAGTCCGAGGAACAGCCCGCGACGACGAACATCACCGGGACGGCGGCCGCGCTGACAAGGATGCGGGAGAGTCGCTGGGCTCGGCCTGCTCGCTGTACTGGTCGGTGCATGGTTCCTTCACTCGTGGCTCGTGGTACGGCCGCACATGGCACGTGCGACCGGTCGGGTCCGAGGGGCCACGGTACGCGGTGGGGCGCCAGGACGGTTCCCGTTCGGGGGGTTTGCGCCCCGGTGCACCCAGTGGCCTTGAGGCCGTCAGCTGTTGAGCCGGGAATCCAGCTTCTGGGCCAGTTTCAGCGCCCTGTCCTGCAATTCCTTGCTGTCCGGGGCACTCGCGGAAGCCGTCGGCTGCTCCGAGTATTCGATCGTCACGATCACGTTGGACGTGCGGAACACCACAGTCACCGTGCGCTGCTGAGCCGTCGACGAACCGGTGCTCAGCTTGTCGTCGAGGTACGCCTCGTCGCCGAGATCCTCCAGAACGCGCGAGCGGAGATCGGCCGGAGTCTGCGAGGCGGAGGCGCCGGGGGCCGAAGGGGCGCCGGAGGCGGCGCCGTTGTCCCCGCCGGCGTTGTCGTCGGCCTGGCCGCTCGCGCTGCCGCTCGGACTCGCGGTGGCGCCACCGGATGCGGACGCCGAGGCGGACGCGGAGGCCGAGGCGGCGGGCGCGGGGAGGTCGGCCGCCGTCTGCTTGGAGGCGTACAGCTCCTCGGCCTTGTTCTCGTCGCTCACCGTGTTGTCGTACGAGACCACGCGCTCGAAGTCGATGGACAGGTGGTCCGTGGCGGCGGCGGACGCCACCTTCCAGTCGCAGCCGTCACGCCGGTCCGTGTCGTACGTGAGCGTGGCCTCGCCCGCGTACGCCTTCTCCTGCTGCGCCTCGTCGTTGCTCTCCTGGATGCCGGGCAGCAGCGTGTCGAGCGTGTCGTGATCGGCCGCCCCGCACGCCTCCGGGAGGGTGCGGTACTTGCCCGGCTGGGCCACCGGGGCCGTCGTGCCCGTGTCGCCGCCCTTGGAGTCCGGAGCCGAACCGCCCGCGCCCCCGGCGCCCGTGCAGCCCGCCAGCACGGCCGCGAGGAGCACGGCGGCGCCAGATACGTACGCCTTCCGCTGCACGGTCAGGCTCCTCTCGACGGTTCCCGACGGCGCTTCGGCCCGGGTGTCCTGTGGTTATTCGGTTGCCGCGCGGGGGCGGCCCCTGGAGACAATGTGTATCGCACGCACAGCCGTGGACGCCGGTCCGTTGTCCTATACGTCGACCTAGGCGCCGGTTTTGCGATTTAAGACTTCTGTTGGTTTTGTGGGGGAAGAGGACGATATGTCGTACGTAGAGATGCCGGGAGCGCGGGTTCCCATCCGTATGTGGACCGACCCCGCCTCGGTCGAGGACGTCGCGCTCCGCCAGCTCCAGAACGTGGCGACCCTTCCCTGGATCAAGGGGCTCGCCGTCATGCCGGACGTCCACTACGGCAAGGGCGCGACGGTCGGCTCGGTCATCGCGATGCGGGACGCCGTGTGCCCGGCGGCGGTGGGGGTCGACATCGGCTGCGGAATGTCCGCGGTCAAGACCTCCCTCACCGCCAACGACCTCCCCGGCGACCTCTCGCGACTGCGCTCGCAGATCGAGCAGGCGATCCCGGTGGGCCGCGGGATGCACGACTCCCCGGTCTCCCCGGACGGTTTCCACGGCCTGGCCACGGCCGGGTGGGACGACTTCTGGGGGCGGTTCGACGGGGTGGCGGACGCGGTGAAGTTCCGCGAGGAGCGGGCTGTCAAGCAGATGGGGACGCTAGGCGCCGGAAATCACTACATCGAACTCTTGTTCGATTCTGAGGGCGTTGTGTGGCTTACGCTGCACTCCGGTTCCCGGAACATCGGCAAGGAGCTGGCCGAGCATCACATCGGTGTCGCGCAGAAGCTCCCGCACAACCAGGGGCTGGTCGACAGGGACCTCGCCGTCTTCGTGGCGGACACACCTCAGATGGCGGCGTACCGCAACGACCTGTTCTGGGCCCAGGAGTACGCGAAGTACAACCGCACGCTCATGATGGCGCTCCTCAAGAACGTGATCCGCAAGGAGTTCAAGAAGGCGAAGCCGGTCTTCGAGCCGGAGATCTCCTGCCACCACAACTACGTTGCGGAGGAGCGGTACGAGGGCATGGACCTGCTCGTCACGCGTAAGGGTGCCATTCGCGCGGGCTCCGGCGAGTACGGGATCATCCCGGGCTCCATGGGGACCAGCTCGTACATCGTGAAGGGTCTCGGCAACGAGAAGGCCTTCAACTCGGCGTCGCACGGCGCGGGTCGGCGCATGAGCCGCAACGCCGCGAAGCGCCGGTTCACGACGAAGGACCTGGAGGAGCAGACGCGAGGTGTGGAGTGCCGCAAGGACTCCGGCGTCGTGGACGAGATCCCGGGCGCGTACAAGCCGATCGAGCAGGTGATGGAGCAGCAGCGTGACCTCGTGGAAGTCGTAGCGAAGCTGAAGCAGTTCATCTGCGTGAAGGGTTGATGCCGGTGGGGCCCCGCTTCGGGGCCTCACCGTTCGGTCGGTCAGGCGCCGGCAGGCAGGGGGGTCTTGCCGGTCCGCAGGCGCCAGAGGCGGACGTAGCAGCTCTTCTCGGTCCTGCCGAGTTCCTTGGCTGCTGCGGCGTCGTTGTTCAGCGCCAACAGCAGTCGGTCCTCCGATGGCGTCCAGCGGCGGCGGTCGGGTGCTACACGCATGTCGGCCGGGCGGGACCAAGTGCCGAGGGCTGCGGCGGCAGTCCGCTTGCGGTCCAGTGACAGGCAGCCCGGATAGTAGAGGTGGGCTCCCAATTTCTGTGCCGCTTCTGTCGTGTACAGGATGTTGAAGATGCCGTCTCGGGCATTGCGCTTGAGAGACCGCTCTACGCCGGTGATCCTGCCTGCGTAGAAACACAGGTAGGCGCCGATGGCGGCGCTGGCGGTGGTGAGAGAAACGAATGGCAGGCCCTTGGCGGTGAAGCCCACCGAACCGTCCGCGTCGACCACTCCTCGGAGATAGTCGCGTTGCGAGAAGGCGACGCGCGGAGGTGCGATGGTCCTGGACTTGCGGCCGTAGCAGGCCGAGTTCGTTCAGCTTCGTCCTTGCCTCTAGGGCGCACAGGGTCCAGATGGACGATTCGTGCGAGGCGGCGAAGTTCGTGGTTCGGGTCCGTCCGGAGATGCTGCTGTTGTACGGGGTCAGGCGTTGGAACTCATGCAGGATGCCGACGTCGCGAGCGCTGAGCTCGACGGTCAGGCGGCCTTTCCGGCCCGTCCCCTTGGACAGGTGCCCGTCGGCTTGCAGGAAGCCGAACATGTAGGCGTAGTCGGGGACTTCGAGATCCATGAACTCTGGTGCCGTGCTGCGGGATTCGTTCGGAGCGCAGGGGAGCGCGTTAGGCTCGCGGTCAGCCATCAGGAAGCTCACTTCCGTGCTGGTCAGGCCCTCGGGCGGGATGGCAGTCCCGGCCGGGGGCCGTCGTTCTGATGTTGTGGCGCGAGCCTAGGTCGGGCGTTCGGGTGGCGTGCGGGTGATCGAGTCGGTTCACCCGTGCGAGGTATGTGTCGGGCAGTTGAGGTGCGGCGTTGCTCTCGGTTGGTGGGTCACTTTGTTGACAGGACTGCCCAGATCATGACGAAGGCCACGATGTGGATGCCGAAGAGGAAGTACGCCAGGTAGTACCAGACGTAGCGTTCGCGTTTCTTCTCCAGGGCCAGGCGGGCCTGTTCGTCCGCCCGGGACGGGGACGGAGGCCGGGGCGGCTCTGTGGCGGGGGGCTCGTCCGGTGTCACAGTTCGCGGTGGATCTTCGTGTTCGACGCCTGGGCGCGGGGGCGGACGACCAGGAGGTCGATGTTCACGTGGCTGGGCCGGGTGACCGCCCACGTGATCGTCTCGGCGACGTCGTCCGCGGTCAGGGGCTGGGCGACGCCCGCGTAGACCTTGGCGGCCTTCTCGGTGTCGCCGCCGAAGCGGGTGAGGGCGAACTCCTCGGTCTTGACCATGCCGGGCGCCACCTCGATCACGCGGACCGGCGTGCCGACGATCTCCAGGCGCAGCGTCTCTGCGAGCACGTGCTCGGCATGCTTGGCGGCCACGTAGCCGCCGCCGCCCTCGTACGTGCCGTGGCCCGCCGTGGAGGACAGGACGACGACCGTGCCGTCGCCGCTGGCGGTGAGCGCGGGGAGCAGGGCCTGGGTGATGTTCAGGGTGCCGATGACGTTCGTCTCGTACATCTGGCGCCACTGGGCCGGGTCGCCGGTCGAGACCGGGTCGGCGCCGAGGGCGCCGCCGGCGTTGTTGACCAGCACGCCGATGGTCTTGAACGCCGTCGCGAACTCGTCGACCGCGGTGCGGTCCGTGATGTCCAGGGCGTACGCGGTCGCCTGGCCGCCCGCCGTGGTGATCTCCTCCGCCAGGGCCTCGATGCGGTCCTTGCGGCGGGCCGTGAGGACGACGCGGTAGCCCTCGGCCGCGAGCCGGCGGGCCGTCGCGGCGCCGATTCCGCTGCTTGCACCGGTGATGACGGCGATACGGGATGCGGCGGCGGGGGTCATACGGCTGCTCCTTGGCGGGGTCTGCGGTCTGAGGTCTCCGGCCAGGATAGGCGGGGTCAGTTGCCCCCTCGGGGGGCGTACATGATCACGGCGGCTCCGGCCAGGCAGATCAGGGCGCCGGTGATGTCCCAGCGGTCGGGGCGGTAGCCGTCGGCGACCACGCCCCAGGCGAGGGAGCCGGCCACGAAGACTCCGCCGTACGCGGCCAGGACGCGGCCGAACTCGGCGTCGGGCTGGAGGGTGGCCACGAAGCCGTACAGGCCGAGCGCCATGATGCCGGCGCCGATCCACAGGGCGCCGCGGTGTTCGCGTACGCCCTGCCAGACGAGCCAGGCGCCGCCGATCTCCAGGAGAGCGGCGAGGACGAAGAGGGCGGCGGAGCGGGCGATCAGCATGGGGTCACTTTGCCAGGGGCGCGGGGTCGGGGCCGTGCCGGTGCATCAGCCCGTCGCCGTTGGATGAGGAGTGACCGTCGGTGGCGACGGGCATCGATGTACCGGCCCGGCCCCTCGCGTCGCATTCCGGGTGCGGCTGCGTCGTGGTGCCCGGTCCACCTCCCAGCCCTCGGCCGCGGAGGGCTTCAGCCCCCGGCCGTGGAAGGTTTCAGCCCCGGCTGCGGAAGGTTTCAGCCCCCGGGCCGGCGAATCGTCAGCCCCGGTCGCGGAAGATTCGGCCCCTGGCTGGCGAAACGTCAGCCCAGGCCGCCGCAACGTCGGCCCAGGCCGTGGCCATGCCATCCCCGGGCCGGCGAAATCTCAGCCCCTCCGGCGTTTGAGGAGCGGGGGCTGGGGCGGAGCCCCGGGGGGTGGTCTCTCCGCCGGTCGGCCCTTCGGGTTCCGGTTCCGGTTCCGGGGAGCGTTCAGCCCCTCCGGGGATTGAGGAGCGGGGGTCTGGGGCGGAGCCCCGGGTTCGGGTTGGGTAGGGGCGGAGGGGGCGAAAGAAGGCTGGTGGGGGGAGCGGGGCGGTGGTTGGTGGGGATGTGCGGCGTACGATTTGGCTGGGCTGGTGGAAGGGGGCCGTATGGCCACGGCTGGGGAAGCGCGGGGGCGGTTGCTGGAGGAACTGGCGGTCGTCTCGCGGCGTTACATGGCCTCGTACGCACTGTTCAACCAGGCCCTCGCCGACCACGTCGGCCTGCACCCGACGGACGTCCAGTGCGTGAATCTGCTCAGCCTGGAGGACGGGCCCGTGACCACCGGGCGGATCGCCGAGATGACGGGGCTGACGACCGGCTCGGCCACACGGCTGGTGGACCGGCTGGAGAAGGCCGGGTACGTCGTGCGGGAGCGCGATGTGGTGGACCGGCGGCGGGTGCTGGTGGCGACCGTGCCGGAGAGGATCGCCGAGTTCGGGCGGATGTGGGAACGGCTGGGCGCGGGCTGGTACGGCCTGTTCGACGGGCTCGACGACGCCGAGGTCGCCCTGATCATCGGGCACATGCGCCGCACGGTCGACTTCAGCGCCGTGCAGGTGGCCCGGCTGCGGTCGGGGGACTTCCAGGACGCCCCGGACGAGGTGTCGTAGCGCGACCGGACGGGCTCCGGGCTCCGGATTCCGGGCTACGGGCTTACGGCGTTCGTGCCGAGTGCCGAGTGCCGAGTGCGGGGGCGTGGGCCTCTAGTGGTGCTGGTCCGGTGCCTTGTGGGGGAGCAGGGCTACGAGGGGGCAGCACAGGAGGGTGATGGCGGCCACGACCGTGAGGCTCACGGTGGTGGCGTGGGTCCCGCCGCCGTGGGTGCGGAAGTAGACGCTGGTGACGGCCGCGGCTCCGATCGCGTTGGCGAGTTGCTGGACGGCGCCGAGTGAGCCGCCCGCGCTGCCGGCCTCGGCGGGGGCGATGTCGCCGATGGTGACGTCGTAGAGCGAGCCGAAGCAGGCGCCCATGCCGAGGCCGGTGACGAACAGCGGGGGGACCAGGGCCCAGCCGCCGGTGTCCGTGCCGGAGGTGGTGACGAGGATGAGCAGGTGGACCGTTCCGGCGAGGGTGACGAGGAAGCCGGTGAGGACCAGACGGCGGCCGAGGCGGTTGATCAGGCGGTAGCCGGCGATCGAGGCGACGACGATGCCCGCGGACAGGGGCGTCAGGGCGAGCGCGGCGGCCGCGGGGGAGCGGCCGAGGCCCTGCTGGAGGAAGAGCGAGACGACGTAGAGGAGGCCGGCGACCGCGGCGAAGAAGGCGACACCGGTGAGCAGTCCCGAGGTGAAGCCGCGGTTGTGCAGGAGGGAGGGCCGGATCAGGGGGCTGGGCGCGGTGCGCTGGCGGTGGCAGAACCCGGCGGACAGCGCGAGTCCGGCGAGCAGGAACAGGGCGGGGAGCGCCTTCCAGCCGTGTGCCGAGCCTTCGATGAGGCCGGTGAGCAGGGCGAGCATGGTGGCGCCGAGGAGGACGGAGCCGGGGACGTCGACGCTGGTCGTGCGGTCTCCGGTGTCGCGGGGGAGCAGCCGGGCGGCGGCGAGGGCCGCGGCGCCGCCGAGGGCGATGTTGATCAGGAACATCGGGCGCCAGCCGAGGCCGGCGAGGTCGGCGTCGACGATGAACCCGGCGAGGACGGGGCCGCCGACGGCGGAGAGGCCCATCACCGGTCCGAACAGGCTGTAGGCCTTGCCGATCTGGTCGCGGGGCCAGGTCGCGCCGAGGATGCCGAAGCCCTGGGGGATGACGAGGGCGCCGAACGCGCCCTGGACGAGCCGGGCGGTCACGAGGGTCGCGGGGGTCGGCGCGAGGCCGCAGGCGGTTGAGGCGAGGGTGAAGCCGGCGAGGCCGGTCAGGAAGAGCCGGCGGCGGCCGTACTTGTCGCCGAGCCGTCCGCCGAGGACGAGCAGGACGCCGAGCGCGAGGGCGTAGGACGCGCCGAGCCACTGGATGAGGGCGGTGCCGCCGCCGAGGTCGTGGGCGATGGTCGGGGCGGCGATGTTGGTGATGGTGCCGTCGAGGAGGTCCAGGACGTCGGCGGCGAGGACGACGCCGAGGATCGCCCAGCGGGCGCGGGCGGGAGGGTGCTGCTCCCTGGATTCTGTTGTGTTGTGCAGTATCTGTGTCACGCAGGTAAATGTCGCGCATGGGGTGGGGTGCGGTCAAGCGGTATTCGCGGAGGGAGGTGCGGACGGGGTGCGGAATAGCTGGGGAAGGGTGGTGGTTCGAGGGTATGGTTGAACAATCAACAACTTGGAGGGTGAGCGACCATGCAGTTCGGGATCTTCAGCGTCGGCGATGTGACACCGGACCCGACCACGGGCCGGGAGCCGAGCGAGCGCGAGCGCATCAAGGCCATGGTCGCCATCGCGCTGAAGGCCGAGGAGGTCGGCCTCGACGTCTTCGCCACCGGCGAGCACCACAACCCGCCGTTCGTGCCGTCGTCCCCGACCACGATGCTCGGCTACATCGCGGCGAGGACCGAGAGGCTGGTGCTGTCCACCTCGACCACGCTCATCACCACCAATGACCCGGTGAAGATCGCCGAGGACTACGCGATGCTCCAGCATCTCGCGGACGGCCGGGTCGACCTGATGATGGGCCGCGGCAACACCGGTCCCGTCTACCCCTGGTTCGGCCAGGACATCCGGCAGGGCATCAACCTCGCGGTCGAGAACTACGCGCTGCTGCACCGCCTGTGGCGCGAGGACGTGGTGACGTGGGAGGGCAAGTTCCGTACGCCGCTCCAGTCGTTCACGTCGACCCCGCGTCCGCTGGACGGTGTCGCGCCGTTCGTCTGGCACGGCTCCATCCGCTCGCCCGAGATCGCCGAACAGGCCGCGTACTACGGCGACGGCTTCTTCCACAACAACATCTTCTGGCCCGCCGACCACACCAAGAAGATGGTCGAGCTCTACCGCGAGCGGTACGCGCACTACGGGCACGGCACGGCCGAGCAGGCCATCGTCGGCCTCGGCGGCCAGGTCTTCATGCGGCCCAACTCGCAGGACGCCATGAGGGAGTTCAGGCCGTACTTCGACAACGCTCCCGTCTACGGGCACGGGCCCTCTCTTGAGGAGTTCACCGAGCAGACGCCGCTGACCGTCGGCTCGCCGCAGCAGGTCATCGAGAAGACGCTGGCGTTCCGCGAGTACGCCGGTGACTACCAGCGCCAGCTGTTCCTGATGGACCACGCCGGGCTGCCGCTCAAGACGGTCCTCGAACAGCTCGATCTGCTGGGCGAGCAGGTCGTGCCGGTGCTGCGCGAGGAGTTCGCCAAGAACCGGCCGGCCGGGGTGCCGGACGCGCCCACCCACGCGGCACGGGTGGCCGCGGCGAAGGAGGAGGTGAGCCGCGTATGAAGCTCGTCGTCGTCTCGGCGGGGCTGAGTGTTCCGTCGTCCACGCGGCTGCTGGGTGACCGGCTGGCGGCCGCGACCGTCGGCCGGGTGTCCGGCCCGGTGGATCTGAGGGTCGTGGAACTGCGCGACCTCGCGGTCGAGATCGCGCACAACTTCACCAACGGGTTTCCCGGACGGGCGTTGTCCGCCGCGATCGAGGACGTGACCTCCGCCGACGGTCTGATCGTCGTGACCCCGGTCTTCTCCGCCTCCTACAGCGGTCTGTTCAAGTCGTTCTTCGATGTGCTGGACAAGGACGCGCTGGTGGGGAAGCCGGTGGTGATCGCGGCGACCGGGGGGACCGGGCGGCATTCGCTCGTCCTCGATCACGCTTTGCGGCCGCTGTTCGCCTATCTGCGGGCTGTGGTCGTGCCTACCGGGGTGTACGCGGCCTCGGAGGACTGGGGCGCGGAGGGGCTGGCCGAGCGGGTCGGGCGGGCGGCGGGGGAGTTGGCCGGGTTGATGTCGCGTCCGGCGCCCGCGCCTGCCGCGGGCTCGGAGTCGGTGTCCTCGGCTCCGGGTGGGGCCGAGGCCGTGCTTCCGGCCCAGGCGGCCTTGCCCGGCCGGGCGGACGGTTTCCACGTGGTCCCCTTCGAGGAACAGCTGGCGGCGCTGCGGCCGTAGCGAGCGTTTTTCGCCCCCTCCGCCCCTACCCGACCCGAACCCGGGGGCTCCGCCCCCGGCCCCCCGCTCCTCAAACGCCGGAGGGGCTGAAACCGTCGCGGGCCGGGGCTGGAAGGTGGACCGGGCACCACGATGCACCCGCAGCCGGGATGGGACGCGAGGGGCCGTGCCGGTACATCGATGCCCGTCGCCACCGACGGTCACTCCTCATCCAACGGCGACGGGCTGATGCACCGGCACGGCCCCGACCCACCCACCGGACCGAACCCGGACCCAGACCCGGACCCGGACCCGAGGTTCAGGACGGGTCGTGCGCGGCTTCCACCGTGAAGCCGATCACCGTGCCGCCGCCCTTGCGGGGGTACGCGAACGGGTCGCCCCCGTGGGCCGTCGAGACCTCGCGGACGATCGACAGACCGAGCCCCGAGCCGGGAAGGCTGCGGGCGTCGGCGGCCCGGTAGAAGCGGTCGAAGACCCGCATGAGGTCGTCGTCGCCGATGCCGGGCCCCCGGTCGCGCACCTCGACCCGGACCAGCCCATGACGGCTCCCGGAACCGATGGCCCCGAGGTGGACCACGGAGGCCGCGGGGGTGCCCGGATCGCCGGGACGGTCCGCGCCCGCGTACCGCGCGACGGGCCCCGTCAGCACGACCTCGATCGGCGCCGTTCCGCCCCGGTCGAACTTGGCGGCGTTCTCCACGAGGTTGGAGACCGCGCGCTGGAGGGCGCTCGTGCGGCCGTCGACCGTGGTGTCGCCGGTGGCCCGGACGGTGATCTCCCGGGCGGTGCGGCGCCGCGCGACGGTCGCGACGTCCTCGGCGAGTTCGGCGAGGTCGAGCCGTCGTACGGGCTCGGTGTCCGACTGGCCCGCCGCGAGAGCCACGAGCTCGTTGACCAGGTCGGTCAGCTCCCGGGACTCCAGGGCCAGGTCGGCGACGAGTTCCTCGCGGGCGTCGGGCGGCAGCTCGTCGATCCGTCGGAGCATGGAGATGTTGGTGCGCAGGGAGGTCAGCGGCGTCCGCAGTTCGTGTCCCGCGTCCTGGACCAGCCGGCGCTGGTCCTCCTCGGACTGGGCGAGGCGGCCGAGCATCCGGTCGAAGGACCGGCCGAGCCGGGCCACCTCGTCGTGTCCGGTCACCGGCACCTGGATGCCCAGACGCCCGGTGCGCGCCACGTCCTCGGCGGCCCCGGCGAGCCGGACCAGGCGCCGGGTGATGCGCCGGGCCAGCCACCAGCCGAACAGCCCGGCGGCGATCACGACGGCGCCGACGAGGATCACGGTCCGGCGCTGGAGCGTGCGGAGCAGATCCTCGGTGTCGCTGAACTGCTGGGCGACCTGGACGGCACCCCGCCCGCCGCCCAGCGAGACGGTCGCCAGCCGGTAGCGGTCGCCGGCGACGTCGACGTCCTTGTGCTGTTCGAGCCTGCCGGCCTTGGCGTCGTCGGAGATCGCCCGGTCGTGGCTGTACACGGGCAGCGGCGGAACGCCGTGGTCGACGATCGCGCCCTTGGGCCCGAGCACCTGCACGTCGGTGCGGCTGGGCCGAATGATGTCGTCGAGGGGGCCGTCGTGGTCGGGGTCGGAGGAGGCGAAGTCGCTCGGTTCCAGTGAGCGCTCGCGCACCTGGTCGCGCAGGTCCTGCACCACCTCGGCGAACACCGTCTGCTGGTCGACGCGCACCAGCCGGGCGGCGGCGTCGTAGCTGAGGAATCCGACGAGGACCGTGACGGCGGCGGCGACGGCCGCGAAGGACACGGTGAAGGTGGTCCGCAGGGACGACACCTGCCGCAGCCGTCTTCGCACTCAGTCCTCCCTCAGGACGTACCCCACGCCCCGAACGGTGTGGATCAGCGCCGGAGCCCCCGGCTCGTCGAGCTTGCGCCGCAGATAGCCCACGTAGACGGCGAGGTTCTTGGAGCCGGGTCCGAAGTCGTAGCCCCAGATCCGGTCGTAGATGGTCGAGTGGTCGAGGACGATGCCCGCGTTGCGGACGAGCAGTTCGAGGAGTTCGAACTCGGTGCGGGTCAGTTCCAGCTCGCGCTGTCCGCGCCAGGCCCGGCGGGCCTGGATGTCCATGCGCAGTCCGGCCGCGGAGATCTGTGTGCTGGACGTCTGGGGTTCGCGGGGCGCGGGCGGCGGCGCGTCCTCGTCGAGGGCGCCGTTGCCGGTGCGGCGCAGCAGGGCGCGCAGCCGGGCGAAGACCTCCTCGACGTCGAAGGGCTTGACGACGTAGTCGTCGGCGCCGGCGTCGAGGCCGGCGATGCGGTCGGCGGTCTCGACGAGGGCGGTGAGCATCAGGATCGGGGTGCGGTCGCCCTCGGCGCGCAGCACGCGGCAGACCTGGAGGCCGTCGATGCCGGGCATCATGACATCGAGGACGAGGACGTCCGGTGGGGTGCGGTGGGCCTGGGCCAGTGCTTCCACCCCGTCGGCCACGGCCGTGACCTCGTAGCCCTCCAGGGTCAGTGCCCTTTCCAGGGCATGGCGGATGGCGCGGTCGTCCTCGGCGAGCAGTACGTTCTGGGGCACTCGACCAGTCTGCCAAGCCGTCGGCCGTATGCGAGCTGGTGAGCGGGTCCGTGACGGGCCTTCTTACCGGCCTCTCACCCCTTTCCGGTGTGTCGGACGTGCCCGGAAAGGTCCTGGTCGTGTCGTGGGCGGGGTCAGCCGACGTGGACGCGGGGGCGTCGGGTGCGGTCGGGTTCGGCCTCGCGCAGGACTTCCCTGGTGACGGGGGCGACCTCGCCCTGTCCGAAGAGGAAGAAGCGCAGGAAGTTGGTGAAGGGGTTGCCCTCGGTCCATTCGAAGTAGATGTGCGGGATGCCGCCGGTGGTGTCGCGGACGTGGAGCAGCAGGGCGGCGAGGGCGTTGGGGATGGAGGCGGATTCCAGGGTGAGGACGCGGTAGCGGCCGTGCAGGACTTCGCCGCGTACGTGCATGACGGACTCGAACTCGGAGGGGTCGCCGACGGTGACCTCCAGGAAGACGAAGTCGTCCTGGGCGGGGAGGTCGTGGTCGGCGCGGATCTGTTCGATCTTCTCGCGGTACTCGGCGATGTCGCGTTTGTCGGGTTCGTTGGCGACGAAGCGGATGCGGCGGCTGGCGATGTCCCGTACGAACCGTTCGGCCATGTCGTCCATGGTCATGCTGGTCACGCGGAGTTCGAAGGCGCGGGCGAGCCGGGAGAGCAGGGAGACGAGGATGATGCCGGCGATGAAGCAGGCGCCGATCTTCACACCGTCGGGCCGTTCGATGATGTTGACGACGGTCGTGTAGAGGAAGACCGCCGAGATGACCGCGAAGAGGACGGCCCAGTGTTTCTGGCGGGCCTTGCGGGCGGCGATGGTGACGGCGATGGCGGCGGAGCTGATCAGGACGAGGACGCCGGTGGCGTAGGCGCCGCCCTGTTTGTCGACGTCGGCGTCGAAGATCCAGGTGACGAGGAACGCGATCAGGGTGAAGACGATCACCATGGGGCGGACGGCGCGGGCCCAGTGGGGTGCCATGCCGTAGCGGGGCAGGTAGCGCGGCATGAGGTTGAGCAGGCCGGCCATGGCGGAGGCGCCGGCGAACCACAGGATGCAGATGGTGGAGACGTCGTAGACGGTGCCGAAGGCGTTGCCGAGGTATTCGTGGGCCAGGTAGGCGAGGGCGCGGCCGTTGGCCTGGCCGCCGGGCTCGAACTCCTTCTCGGGGATCAGCACGGTGGTGATGAAGCTGGTGACGATGAGGAAGACGCTCATGATCACGGCGGCGGTGGTGAGCAGTTTCTTGGCGCCGCGGATGCGTCCGGTGGGCTTCTCCTCGGTGTCGCCCGAGTCGCCTTCGACGTGCGGCATGACCGCGACCCCGGTCTCGAAGCCGGACAGGCCGAGGGCGAGTTTGGGGAAGACGAGCAGGGAGACGCCGATCATGGCGAAGACGTTTCCGTGTTCGGCGGTCAGCGCGGTGGACCAGTCGGTGACGAGGTGTTCGTGGGTGGCGACCTCCCAGACTCCGGCCACGGCGACCACGACGTTGAGTCCGAGGTAGATGCCGACGAGGACGACCGCGACGCCGATCGCCTCCAGGAAGCCCTTGAGGAAGACGGCGCCGAGCAGGGCCACCAGGAAGAGGGTGATCACCATCTGTTTGTCGTGCAGGGCGCTGTTCAGATGGGGGTTCTCCACCAGGTGGGTGGAGGCGTCGGCCGCCGAGAGGGTGATGGTGATGAGGAAGTCGGTGGCGGCGAAGCCGAGGAGGGTGAGGACGAACAGCTTGCCCTTCCAGAAGGAGAGCAGGCGTTCCAGCATCGCGATGGAGCCTTCGCCGTGGGGGCTCTCCTCGGCGACGCGGCGGTAGACGGGCAGTGCGCCGGCGAGGGTGACGATGACGAGGACGACGGTCGCCACGGGGGACAGCAGTCCGGCGGCGAGGGCGGCGATGCCGGGCTGGTAGCCGAGGGTGGAGAAGTAGTCGACACCGGTCAGGCACATGACCCGCCACCAGCGCTGTCCCTTGTGGACGGGGGCGGGCTCGGCCGGCTTGGGCAGCTGGCGGCCCTTGCTCTTGCTGATGTCGGACAGGCCTTCCAGCATCCACGCCCGCAAGCGGCTCGGTGGGGCGGGCTCGGTGCTGGCCATCGGTGACTCTCCTGACGTACGTCTCTTCGAACTTTCCGGCCATCGAGGAGACGGCGCCCATCAGCGTATGCAGAGAGTGATCCCCAGGCCCAAGCGTCGAGGGGCCTCAGGCGTCAATCTTGCGTTAAGACCGGTTGGTCCCGCATCACGAGGGCGCCGGGCGGGGCGGGGTCCGTCACCCGTCCGGGTGCCGTCCGGCTACCGGTTCCGCGGCCGCGGTGGCACCGGCGGTTCACCTCGGCGGACGGAGCCGGGAGCCCGGGCCGCCGGCCGGTCGGCGTGGACGGAGGAGGTGAGCCGCCAGGGCACGCTCGTGACCATCACGCCCGGGGTGAAGAGCAGCCGGCTCTTGAGCCACAGGGCGGACTGGTTGTGCAGGAGGTTCTCCCACCAGTGGCCGACGACGTACTCGGGGACGAAGACGGCGACGGCGTCGCTCGGGCTCTCGCGGCGGATGGAACGGACGTACCCGACGACGGGCCGGGTGATCTCGCGGTACGGGGAGTCGACGATCTTCAGCGGTACGTCGACGCCGTACTCCTCCCAGTGCCGGCGCAGCTCGGCCGTGGCGTCCGGGTCGACGGAGACGGTCAGCGCCTCCAGCCGGTAGGGGTGGGTGGCGTGTGCGTAGGCGAGGGCCCGCAGGGTCGGCTTGTGCAGCCGGGACACGAGCACGATCGCGAACACCCGGCTGGGCGGCGTGAGGTCACCGCGCGGGTCGGTGACCGCCAGTTCCGCCGCCGTGCTGTCGTAGTGGCGTCGGATCGCGCGCATCGTCACCCACAGCACGCTCGCGGCGAGGACGGCGAGCCACGCGCCCTGGGTGAACTTGGTGGTCAGGACGATGAGGAGGACGAAGCCGGTGACGACCGCGCCGACCGCGTTGATCAGGCGCGCGGTGTGGTGGCGCCGGCGGGTGGCGCCGTCGGGTTCGCCGCGCAGCTCACGGTTCCAGTGCCGCACCATGCCGAGCTGGGAGAGCGTGAAGGAGGTGAACACGCCCAGGATGTAGAGGTGGATGAGGCTGGTGACGTTCGCGCGGTAGCCCCACAGCAGCAGGCCCGCGACGATCGCGAGGGCCAGGATGCCGTTGGAGAAGGCCAGCCGGTCGCCTCGGTTGTGCAACTGGTGCGGGAGATAGCGGTGTTGGGCGAGGATGGAGGACAGCAGGGGGAAGCCGTTGAAGGCGGTGTTCGCGGCCAGGATCAGGACGAGGGCCGTCACGGCCTGGATGAAGTAGAAGCCGGCGCTGTGCTCCCCGCCGAACACCGCGGCCGCGATCTGCGCGATGACCGTGCGCTGGGTGTAGGTGGCGCAGTCCCCGTCGAGTCCGGTGAGCCGGCAGGCGTCGTCGGTGATGTGGACCTTGGAGACCAGCGCCAGGGTGGTGACCCCGGCGAACATGACGATCGCGAGCCCTCCCATCGCGGCCAGGGTGGTGGCCGCGTTGCGCGACTTGGGCTTGCGGAACGCCGGGACGCCGTTGGAGATCGCCTCCACGCCGGTCAGCGCCGTGCAGCCGGAGGAGAAGGCGCGCAGGACCAGCATCAGCAGGGCCAGACCGGTCAGATGCGCGTCGGCCGGGTCCGGGGTGATCCCGTAGGCGGCGCTCGCGGCGACCGGCGGGTCCCCGAGGAGGTAGCGGACCAGACCGGTGACCACCATGATCAGGACGCCGCCGATGAACAGATACGTCGGCGCCGCGAAGGCCCGTCCCGACTCGCGCACCCCGCGCAGGTTGATGGCCGCCAGCAGCGCGACGAAGACGAGCGCCATCAGGACCCGCTGGTGGGCGAGGCCGGGGAGCGCCGAGATGATGTTGTCGACGCCCGAGGCGACCGAGACGGCGACCGTCATGACGTAGTCGACCAGGAGCGAGGCGGCGACGACCAGGCCGGCCGAGGGGCCCAGGTTCGTGGTCGCCACCTCGAAGCTGCCGCCGCCGCTCGGATAGGCGTGCACCACCTGCCGGTACGAGAGCACCACGACGGCCATCAGCGCCACGACCGCCCCGGCGATCCAGGGTGTGAAGTGCAGGTACGCCAGTCCGCCGAGGGTGAGGACGAGCAGGATCTCCTGGGTCGCGTAGGCCACGGACGACAGCGGGTCGGAGGCGAAGACGGGCAGGGCCAGCCGTTTGGGCAGCAGGGTCTCGGTCAGTTCCTCGCTGCGCATCGCGCGGCCGATCACCAGGCGTTTGAGGATCCCCGTCACGTTGAGCACGGGCGGAGGTTAAGCCCGCCGGGACGGGCCGGGAGGCCCCGACACTCGGTCGGGAGCGGACATTCAGTCCAGCCCCGAGACCTTGAACACCGTCCGCGCGGTCTCGCGGTCGATGCGCTCGGAGACGCGGCGCAGCGCGCTCTCCCCGCAGGTGAGGGTGCCGCGCAGGGCGGAGGTCCGCGCGTCCTCGTCGAGGCGGTGCCACAACTCGGGGCTGGCCGCCAGCACATGGGGGGCGATCTCCAGTCGCGCTCCGAAGGCGTCGCGCAGGACGAGCCGCTGTCCGACGCCGTCCAGGCAGCGCACGGACACCAGCCGGTCGGTCCGTACCCGCCGGATGCCGAGCGGCCCGTGGGAGCTGAGCCAGCCCTCGCCCGCGGTGATCCGGGCGGGGCACAGGACGAGGAAGAGCAACGCCGCGAGGGCGCACCACAGCAGGGCGCGCGGGAAGGTGAGCGTTCCGGCGACGCCGTCGGTCAGGACCAGCAGGGCCAGGAGCGCGAGCGCGCAGCGGATCGAGCTGCGCAGGTCCTGGGCCCAGCGCAGGTCGTGCGCGACCTCCCCGGTCGGGGGCGGGGGTGCCTCGGCCGCTGCGCGGGGGTCGTCGCGGGGGTCCATGGGTCCGACGGTAGTGAGCCGCGGGACCGGGGGCGATGTGCGTTGACGGGTCTTTGACGAGCCATGGCGTCAACGTTGCGACAAGGCCGGGGGGCTCTGTATGGGATGCGTCAAAGGAGCGCTGTGTCCCGTATGGGTGGCGTCAACGGTGGCCGGATCCGGCCGGTGAGGAGTTCTCCTCTAAGCGTCAGTTCCCGACCGCATCTCCCCTAGGAGCTCACGATGGCCGACGTGGCCTTCGTCGTCACCACGATCGCGGTGTTCGCGCTGGTGGCCCTCGTCGCCAAGGGGGTGACGAAGCTGTGACCGCCGAGAACGTCGTCGGCCTGATCGTGGCCGTCGCCCTGCTGGGCTATCTCGTCCTCGCCCTCCTCTTCCCGGAGAGGTTCTGAGCACCGATATGAGTCCCGTCCTCGCGGGCGTGCTCCAGCTGCTGGCCCTGGTCGCCGCGCTGGCCCTCGTCCACCGCCCCCTCGGCGACTACATGGCCGGGGTCTACTCCTCCCGCAGACATCTGCGCGCCGAGAAGTGGATCTACAAGGCCATCGGCGCCGACCCGGACACGCAGATGCGCTGGCCCGCCTATCTGCGCGGTGTCCTGGCCTTCTCCGCCGTCAGTGTCCTCTTCCTGTACGTCCTCCAGCGGGTCCAGGGCCATCTGCCGGGCTCCCTCGGCTTCCGGTCCATCGACCCGGACCAGGCGTTCAACACGGCCGCCTCGTTCGTGACGAACACCGACTGGCAGTCGTACTACGGCGAGCAGGCCATGGGCCACGTCGTGCAGACCGCCGGTCTGGCCGTGCAGAACTTCGTCTCCGCGGCCGTGGGTATCGCGGTGGCCGTGGCCCTCGTCCGCGGCTTCGCCCGGTCCCGTACCGGTGAACTGGGCAACTTCTGGGCGGACCTGGTGCGCGGTGTCGTACGCGTCCTGCTGCCGCTGTCCCTCGTCGCCGCGGTCGTCCTGGTGGCGTGCGGGGCGATCCAGAACTTCTCCGGCATCCACGAGGTCGGTCAGTTCATGGGCGGCTCGCAGCAGTGGAACGGCGGCGCGGTCGCCTCGCAGGAGGCCGTCAAGGAACTGGGCACCAACGGCGGCGGCTACTTCAACGCCAACAGCGCCCATCCCTTCGAGAACCCGACCCCGTTCTCGAACCTCTTCGAGATCTTCCTGATCCTGGTGATCCCGTTCTCCCTGACCCGTACCTTCGGCGTGATGGCCGGCTCGGTGAAGCAGGGCTACGCGATCCTCGCCGCGATGGTCACCATCTGGATCGGCTTCACCGCGCTGATGATGTGGACCGAGTTCAGTCACCACGGTCCCGCGCTCCAGGCCGCGGGCGGGGCGATGGAGGGCAAGGAGACCCGCTTCGGCGTCGGCGGCTCGTCGATCTTCGCGGTGGCGACGACCCTGACCTCGACCGGCGCGGTGGACTCCTTCCACTCTTCGTTCACCGGACTGGGCGGCGGCATCACCATGCTGGGCATGCAGCTCGGCGAGATCGCGCCCGGCGGCACCGGATCCGGCCTCTACGGCATGCTGATCATGGCGGTCATCGCGGTGTTCATCGCCGGTCTGATGGTCGGCCGCACCCCCGAGTACCTGGGCAAGAAGATCGGCACCCGCGAGATCAAGTTCGCGGCCCTCTACATCCTCGTCACCCCGGCGCTGGTGCTCGTCTTCACCGCCGCGGCGACGGCCCTGCCCACCCCGGGGCACTCGACGCTCAACTCCGGCGCGCACGGGTTCTCCGAGATCCTCTACGCCTACACCTCGGGCGCCAACAACAACGGCTCGGCCTTCGCCGGTCTGAACGCCGACACCCAGTGGTTCAACACCACCATCGGGCTGGCCATGCTGCTCGGCCGCTTCCTGCCGATGGTGTTCGTCCTCGCGCTGGCCGGCTCGCTCGCCGGGCAGCGGCCGGTCCCGGCGACCGCGGGCACCCTGCGCACCGAGAAACCGCTGTTCACCGGGCTCCTGGTGGGCGCGGTCCTGATCGTCACCGGACTGACCTACTTCCCGGCCCTCGCCCTGGGCCCGCTGGCCGAGGGGCTGGCGTCATGACCACTCGTACCGAGAACCCAGAGGACGCGATGTCCACACTCACCCCGGCCCGGGCACCGCACAGCGATGTGCCGACCGGCCACAAGGACGAAGGAAGGGTCGGCGCGGGCCTGTTCGACGTCCGCCGGCTCGTCACCTCCCTGCCGGAGGCCGTCCGCAAGCTCGACCCGCGGGTGATGGTCAAGTCGCCCGTCATGTTCGTCGTCCTCGTCGGCTCGGTGCTGACGACCGTGTTCTCCTTCGAGAACCCGGGCGACTGGTTCGGCTGGGCGATCAGCGCCTGGCTGTGGCTCACCGTCGTCTTCGCCAACCTGGCGGAGGCGGTGGCCGAGGGGCGCGGCAAGGCGCAGGCGGACACCCTGCGCAGGGCCAAGACCGACACGGTCGCCCGCCGGCTCTCCCCGGACGGCGGCCCCGAGGAGGAGGTGCCCGGGACCGCACTGCGCGTCGGCGACCTCGTCGTCTGCGAGGCGGGCGACATCATCCCCGGCGACGGTGACGTCGTCGAGGGCGTCGCGTCCGTCGACGAGTCGGCCATCACCGGCGAGTCGGCGCCGGTCATCCGGGAGTCGGGCGGCGACCGCTCGGCCGTCACCGGAGGCACGAAGGTCCTCTCCGACCGCATCGTCGTCAAGATCACGACGAAGCCGGGTGAGACCTTCATCGACCGGATGATCGCCCTGGTCGAGGGCGCGGCCCGGCAGAAGACGCCCAACGAGATCGCGTTGAACATCCTTCTCGCGTCCCTGACCGTCGCCTTCCTGCTCGCCGTGGCCACCCTGCCGCCGTTCGCCGACCGCGCCGGCACGCATCTGACGATGGTCGTCCTGGTGGCCCTGCTGGTCTGCCTGATCCCGACCACCATCGGCGCGCTGCTCTCCGCGATCGGCATAGCCGGCATGGACCGGCTGGTGCAGCGCAACGTGCTCGCCATGTCGGGGCGGGCCGTCGAGGCCGCCGGTGACGTCTCGACCCTGCTGCTGGACAAGACCGGCACGATCACGCTCGGCAACCGGCAGGCCGCCGAGTTCGTCCCGGTGAGCGGCGCCACCGAGGCCGAGGTCGCCGACGCCGCCCAGCTCTCCTCGCTGGCCGACGAGACTCCCGAGGGCCGCTCGATCGTCGTCCTGGCGAAGGAGGGGTACGGGCTGCGCGAGCGCCACCAGGGCGAACTCGAAGACGCCGAGTGGATCGCCTTCACCGCCCAGACCCGGATGTCCGGCGTCGACACCGGGGGCCGGAGGGTCCGCAAGGGCGCGGCCGGTTCGGTCGTCGCCTGGGTCCGGGAGCGCGGCGGCGAGGTCCCGGCCGAGGCCGGCACCCTCACGGACCGGATCTCCGCGGCGGGCGGCACCCCGCTGCTCGTGGCCGTCGAGGACGTCCGCGGCGCCCGGGTCCTCGGCGTGATCCACCTCAAGGACGTCGTCAAGGACGGCATGCGGGAACGGTTCGACGAGCTGCGGCGCATGGGCATCAAGACCGTCATGATCACGGGCGACAACCCGCTGACCGCCAAGGCCATCGCCGAGGAGGCGGGTGTCGACGACTTCCTCGCCGAGGCCACCCCCGAGGACAAGATGGCGCTGATCAAGCGGGAACAGGCCGGCGGCAAGCTCGTCGCGATGACCGGCGACGGCACCAACGACGCCCCCGCGCTCGCCCAGGCCGACGTGGGCGTGGCCATGAACACCGGGACCTCGGCCGCCAAGGAGGCCGGGAACATGGTGGACCTGGACTCCAACCCCACCAAGCTCATCGAGATCGTCGAGATCGGCAAGCAACTGCTCATCACCCGGGGCGCGTTGACGACGTTCTCCATCGCCAACGACGTCGCCAAGTACTTCGCGATCATCCCGGCGCTGTTCGCCGCGGTCTACCCGGGCCTGGACAGGCTCAACATCATGCGCCTGTCCTCGCCCGACTCCGCGATCCTCTCCGCGGTCGTCTTCAACGCCCTGATCATCATCGCGCTGGTGCCCCTCGCCCTGCGCGGAGTGCGCTACCGGCCGGTCAGCGCCGACCGGCTGCTGCGGCGCAACCTCGGGATCTACGGCCTGGGCGGTCTGATCGCGCCCTTCGTCGGCATCAAGCTCATCGACCTGATCGTCTCCCTCATCCCCGGAATCGGCTGACCAATGAACAACTCGGTTACGAACACCGCCCGGTTGCTGTGGGCCGGACTGCGCGCGCTTCTCGTGCTCACCCTGGTGACGGGCGTGATCTACCCGCTCGCCGTCACAGGGGTGGCGCAGGGGCTGTTCAACGGCAAGGCGAACGGCTCCGAGATCAAGGCGGACGGCAAGGTCGTCGGCTCCTCCCTCATCGGGCAGTCGTACGACCTGCCGCTGAAGAAGGGACAGGAGACCGCCGACCCGGACCTGAAGTGGTTCCAGGGCCGTCCGGCGAACGGCCTGGGGACCAACGGCGTCAACACGCAGTACGAGCTGCTTCTGTCCGGCGCCACCAACCTCGCCGCCGACAGCGAGGTCCTGGCCAAGCAGGTCGAGGCCGCCAACGCCGCCGTCGTCCGGGACAACTCGGTCCCCGGCCACCCGGTCAGGCCCTCGGACGTGCCCGCCGACGCCGTCACCTCCTCCGGCTCCGGCCTCGACCCGGACATCTCCCCGCGGTACGCGGACCTCCAGGTGCGCCGGGTCGCCGAGAAGAACGGTCTGACGGTGGCGGCGGTACGGAAGCTGGTCGAGGAGCACACCGAGGGCCGGACCCTCGGCTTCATCGGCGAACCGCGGGTCGGCGTCCTCGGACTCAACATCGCCCTCAAGGCCCTCGCGGCCAAGGGCTGACGGGTCCGCTCACGGCGGGCGGACGCGGCTCCCGCAGCCGCCCGCCCGCCGGATCAGACGAGGTGGGCGAAGACCACCAGGTTGTCGGTGTAGTCCTTGACCGTACGGTCGTAGGTGCCGGCGCAGGTGATGAGACGGACCTCGGCGTCGGGAGTGTCGGCGTACACCCGGTCGTCGGGGAACGCGTCCTTCGCGAAGGTCTCCGCGCTGTCGACGACGAAGGAGGCGGTCCGGCCGTCGGACCGCTCGACGCTGAACTTGTCGCCCTTCTTCAGATCGCCGAGACCGGCGAACACGGCGGCGGAGGTCTTCGTGTCGACGTGTCCGGCGATGATCGCCGCGCCCGCCTCACCGGGTGAGACGCCGTTGGCGTACCAGCCGACCAGGTTCGTGTCGTTCGCGGGCGGGGGCTGGAGCTTGCCCGTGGAGTCCAGGGAGAGTTCGGTGAAGGGCGCGTCCACCGAGATCTTCGGAATGAGCAGCCGGGTCGGCTCGGCGCGCGGGAGGTGCCGCGCCGCCGGGCGGTCGTTCGAGGGCGAGGCCGAGGACACGGGCACGCGCGCGTGCCCGGGAGCGGCCGCCGCGGGGGCGGTGGGGGAGGGACCTGAAGGTTCGTCCTGGCGGTGGAGCACGTTGGTGGCCACCAGGACCGCGATGCCGGCGCACCACACGACCCAGGTCGCGCGGCGCCGGAAGGACCGCTCGGGTGACGTCGTGGGGGTCTCGGCGGGATTGGCGGGATCGGCGGGATCGGCGGGATCGGCGGGAGAGGACGACCGGGCTGCCATCGGGCACCACCTCATCGGGGCAGCGGAGCGGACTGGGTGACAACAACAAGTGCGGCAACAGAGTCAGCAGAAGCAGAAGCAGAAGCAGAAGCAGAAGCATCAGGAGCGGTAGGAGCGGTAGGAGCGGTAGGAGCGGCAGAAGTGGCAGGAGAGGCGCGGGGAGCGGGAGAAGCGGGAGGAGCGGGAGGAGGAGGGGCCGGCCGGGCCGCCACGGGGTGAGGGGGTGGCGGCCCGGACCGCTATGTCGTCAGGCATGGTCAGGCCACACCACCCTGCGAGCTCCTACGGCGCAGCATGTACACGCCCGCGGCCGCGAGGCCGAGGACCCCGACGCCACCGGCCGTCACGCCGGACGACGTGGCGAGACCGCCGCCACCCGTGTGCATGCCGCCGTGGGGCTTCTCCTCGGACTCCTTGCCGCTCGAGTCCCACGAGCCCTTGTCCGAGCCGGAGTCCCAGGAGCCGCTGCCGTGGTCGGAGCTGGAGGAGTCCTTGTCCTTGTAGGTCTCCGGGTCGTACTTCTTGTCGCCCTTCGAGGAGTCGTCCGTCTTGATGGACATGAGCGCGCCGCCACCGGTGTGCACGCCGCCCTCAGGCTTCTCGTGGTGCCAGCTGGGCTTGCCGTGGTCGCTGTCGTCCTTGCCGTGCTCCTGGCCGTAGCCGGAGTCGTCGTGCTCCTTGCCGTAGCCGGAGTCGTCGTGGCCCTTGGTGGAGGAGGAAGAGGAGGAGTCGCTGTGGTCCCAGTCGCCGGCCGTGGCGGCGTACGCCCCCGGGGCGGCGATCGCGAGAGCGGCGGTGGCCGTGGCGGCGGCCAGGAGCATGCGGGCAGATCGCATTGTCGAAGTCCTTCCGTCAGACCGGGCAGCTGACCTCTTGTCAGCGGAAGAGAACCCGGTGCGACGTGATCAACCGTCAATCCGATGAGCGAAGCGCACCACCCGGGGAGCGCACCCGGCCCAGGGCGAAGACCCCGCCCGCCGTACGGACCGACGGTCCGCAGGGGTCGGTCCGACGCCTCTGACCTGCCGGTTCGCCGCGTCCCTGCGGCGTGGGGCGATCCTGGACGGTGCTTCACGCATGACCCGATCGGCGGCGACACGTCTGCGTCACCGACTGCGCCGGGCGGGGTGCCACCGTCAGATCCCGTTGCCCTGAAGGCTCTTGTCCAGAACGAGCCGGAGGTCGGCTGCCGTCACACTGATGATTCACGTCGTGAGGAGAGGCGATCATGGGCAGCGGACGGAAGATCACAGTGGTGACCGGCGGCAGCCGCGGTATCGGCGCGGCCGTCTGCCGGCGGCTGGCCCTGGAGGGCCATGACGTCGTCATCGGCTACCGGTCCGACCGCGAGGCCGCCGAGAAGGTGGCGCGCGCGGTCCAGGAGGCGGGCCGGCGTGCTCTGCCGGTGGCCGTGGACACCTCCGACCCCGCCGCGGTCGACGTGCTCTTCGACCGGGCGATCGCGGACCTCGGCCCGGTCACGGGACTGGTGAACAACGCGGGCGTCAGCGGCCCCAACGGACCGCTGGCCGAGGCGGACCCCGAGGGCATGCGGGACGCGCTCGGGGTCAACGTCCTCGGCTATCTGCTGTGCGCGCGCCGTGCCGTACGGGAGATGACCGCGTCCGGCGGGGGCGCGATCGTCAACATCTCGTCCGCGGCGGCGACCCTCGGCAGCCCGGGGGAGTACGTCCACTACGCGGCGGCGAAGGCGGCCGTCGACACCCTGACCGTCGGCCTGTCCAAGGAGGTCGCGGCCGACGGGATCCGCGTGAACGGGGTCGCCCCGGGTGTGGTGTGGACCGAGTTCCACGAGGATCCGCAGCGTCCGGCCCGGGTGGCGGCCACCGTCCCCATGGGCCGCGCGGGCCGGCCGGAGGAGATCTCCGGCGCGGTGGCCTGGCTTCTGTCGGACGACGCCTCGTACACGACGGGCACGGTCCTGCGGGTCGCGGGCGGACGCTGAACGGGGCCCGGGAACGCGAAAGGCGGGGTTCGAGAACCCCGCCCCTTGCCGTGGAGACCCCGGATCAGGGCCACACCAGGCAGTACGGCTGGTGTCCCGCCTCGTGCAGGCGGTGGGAGAAGTCCTGCCACTCGTGCAGCAGCTGGTAGACGTTGAAGGCGTCGCGCGGGCCGCCGCGGTCCGGGACCGTGGACCAGATGAAGGCGGCCGCGCCCACGGCCTCCTCGCCTATGCCCCGCAGCGGGTCGACGACGGTCATCGGGAGCTTGACCACGGCGTAGTCGGGATGCAGGACGACGAGTTCGAGCGGCGGCACCTTGTTCAGGGGGACGCCTTCTATGCCGGTGAGGACCATCGCGGCCATCGTCTCCGGCTTGATCTTGGTGAACATGCCGTTCATGCCGAGTTCGTCGCCGCCGAGTTCTTCGGGGCGCATCGAGATCGGGACCCTGGCGGCCGTCGCGCCGTCCGGCGCGCCGAAATATTTGTACGTCACCCCCACTCGGCCACCATTCCCGCTCTCCGCCCGCAGTCGCTCGACCGCGCGATCGATCCGTTCGTCGGGGTCACCCTGCGAACCCTGTACCTGTCCGGCTCTCCCGGCCGCTTCCTCCGCCTCACGCCGGTGCTTCCCCCGCCGGGCACGCCGAGGGTTGAGGTCATCGGTCCCCTCGCCCAGTCCGCCACCGCGATGCATATCTCCACCCGACTGCTTTTCTAAGTCGCGCGACCCCCGCCACGCAACCCGATCATCGTGACAGTGACCTCCCCCACGGTCGCACGCCGAAACGTACGCCGAAACACCTGTCCGCGGGATCTTCGCGGCCCCTGAACACCGTCGTTCATGTGAGCTGTCCGTTCGTGCCCCAGTTTCGCAGATGGCCGGGGGAAGGAACCCGGTTGTCGTACCGGGCTCCGTCACACCGGCCCGGCGATGGCCGGGATCATTCCTTGTGAGGACCCGTACGTCGGGCCGGGGCGGTCCGTTCACGGCGCCCCGCTGTTCCCCTCACGGCCCACCGGGGCCCCTGGCCTACTCTGAGAAGGTCACTAGCCCCCCGGAGTCGGAGACGTCGCAGGTCATGACCGAACTGCCTTATCCCTACGAAGCCCCAGCCTCGCAGTCGCTGTTCGACCGTGCGGCGGCCGTCACACCAGGTGGCGTGAATTCTCCGGTGCGCGCCTTCCGCGCCGTGGGCGGTACGCCCCGGTTCATGGTGTCGGGCACCGGTCCGTACCTGACGGACGCGGACGGCCGCGAGTACGTCGACCTCGTCTGCTCCTGGGGTCCGATGATCCTCGGGCACTCCCGTCCCGAGGTCATCGCCGCGGTCCAGGAGGCCGTCGCGCGCGGTACGTCCTTCGGTACGCCCGGTGAGGGCGAGGTCGCCCTCGCCGAGGAGATCGTCGCCCGTGTCGAGCCCGTGGAGCAGGTCCGCCTCGTCTCCAGCGGCACCGAGGCGACCATGTCGGCCATCCGGCTCGCCCGCGGGTTCACCCGGCGCACCAAGGTGATCAAGTTCGCCGGGTGCTACCACGGCCACGTCGACTCGCTGCTCGCCGCGGCGGGCAGCGGTGTCGCGACGTTCGCGCTGCCGGACACACCCGGGGTCACCGGAGCCCAGGCCGCCGACACCATCGTCCTGCCCTACAACGACCTCGAAGCTGTGCAGGCCGCGTTCCACGCGCACCCCGGCGAGATCGCCTGTGTGATCACCGAGGCCTCGCCCGGCAACATGGGCGTGGTGCCGCCCGCGCCCGGTTTCAACCAGGGCCTCAAGGACGCCTGCGCGAAGAACGGCGCCCTGTACATCTCCGACGAGGTGATGACCGGCTTCCGTACGAGCCGGGCCGGCTGGTACGGGATCGACGGGGTGCGCCCCGACCTGATGACCTTCGGCAAGGTGATGGGCGGCGGTTTCCCGGCCGCCGCGTTCGGTGGCCGCGAGGACGTGATGGCCCACCTCGCGCCGGCCGGGCCGGTGTACCAGGCGGGCACGCTCTCGGGCAATCCCGTCGCCACCGCCGCCGGGCTCGCGCAGCTGCGGCTGCTCGACCAGGCCGCGTACGACAAGGTCGACGCGGTGTCGGAGCGGATCCAGGCTCTGGTGACCGAGGCGCTCGCCAAGGAGGGTGTGACCCACCGCATCCAGCGCGCCTCCAACATGTTCTCGGTCTTCTTCACGGGACGCGAGGTGCGCGACTACGAGGACGCGAAGGCGCAGGAGTCCTTCCGCTACACCTCGTTCTTCCACGCGATGCTGGCGCGGGGCGTCTACCTGCCGCCGTCCTCGTTCGAGTCGTGGTTCGTGTCGACGGCCCATGACGACCAGGCGGTTCAGCGGATCGCCGACGCCCTTCCGGCGGCGGCACGGGCAGCGGCGGAGGCCACGGCATGAGCGACACCAGCGGCAAGAACGGCGCGGGCGACATCACCGTCGTCCACCTGATGCGGCACGGCGAGGTCGCCAACCCGGACGGGGTGCTCTACGGCCGGCTGCCCGGCTATCACCTGTCCGAGCTGGGGCGGCAGATGGCCGACCGGGTGGCCGAGCACCTCTCCTCGCGCGATGTCACGCACGTCGTGGCCTCGCCGCTGGAGCGGGCGCAGGAGACGGCCACGCCGATCGCCAAGGCCCACGGGCTCGACCTGGCGACGGACGGGCGGCTCATCGAGGCCGACAACGTCTTCCAGGGCAAGACCTTCGGTGTCGGGGACGGCGCGCTGCGGCGGCCGGAGAACTGGAAGCACCTGGTGAACCCGTTCAAGCCGTCCTGGGGCGAGCCGTATGTGGACCAGGTCGTACGGATGATGGGGGCGCTGGACGCCGCGAAGGACGCGGCACGCGGCCACGAGGCGGTGCTGGTGAGCCATCAGCTGCCGATCTGGATCGTCCGCAGCTACGCGGAGAAGCGGCGGCTGTGGCACGACCCGCGCAAGCGTCAGTGCACCCTGGCGTCGCTGACCACGTTCACCTACCGCGGCGACAAGATCGTTTCGGTGGGCTACAGCGAGCCCGCGCGCGACCTGGTGCCGGCTCATCTCCTCGCGGGCGCCAAGCCGGTGAAGGGCAAGGACAAGGCGTTCGGGGCCTGACGGTCGAAAGCGAAGAACCGGGCCAAATGGGCGCATCTTCGTAAAATCATATAAATCTCCGCGCGTTAAACGGAACCCGCGACTTCATCGCGCCCTCTCATGGGATACAAGCTGAGAGTCAGCTGAGAGGGTGCGATGAAAAGAGGACCGTATGCGCGACGTCAGCCGAAGGGGAATGATCGGCCTCGGTGCGGGCGCGGCGACCGCGCTCGGACTCGCCGCGTGCGGCACCACCTCGGGCACGGAAGCCAAACGGAATCCTGACCCCTCCGCCACGGCCGGCACCGGCCGGCCCGGCGCCCCGAAGAAGCCGGCCATGCGCCTGATCGGCGACGGCTCCACCGCCTACACCGGCAAGCAGCCGCGCCAGCCCCAGGCCCCCGTACCGCTCGAACCCGGCGAGACCCCGCCGCAGTTCGTGGTCTTCTCCTGGGACGGAGCCGGAGAGGTCGGCACCGGCCTCTTCGAACGCTTCCTCCAGCTCGCCAATGAGCACGACGCGCACATGACGTTCTTCCTCTCCGGGCTGTATCTGCTGCCCGAGTCGAAGAAGCGCCTCTACGACCCGCCGAACAACCCCCGCGGCGCCTCGGACATCGGCTACCTGAGCGACGAACACGTCCGCTCCACGCTGAAGTTGATCCGGCAGGCCTGGCTCGACGGCCACGAGATCGGCACCCACTTCAACGGCCACTTCTGCGGCGGCTCCGGCTCGGTCGGCAACTGGTCGCCCCGCCAGTGGACCAGCGAGATCGAACAGGCCAAGTCCTTCGTCACCGAGTGGCGCACCAACACGGGCTGGACCGACCTGCCCCCGCTGCCCTTCGACTACGAGAAGGAGCTCATCGGCGCCCGCACTCCTTGCCTGCTCGGGCAGAACAACCTGCTGCCCGCCGTCAAGGAGCTCGGCTGGCGCTACGACGCCTCCTCGCCCGGCGGCGTCCAGCGCTGGCCGCAGAAGAAGGAGGGGCTGTGGGACCTGCCCCTCCAGGCGATGCCCTTCCCCGGGCACCGCTTCGAGGTCCTCTCGATGGACTACAACATCCTCGCCAACCAGTCGGTCGCCACCACCCGGGCGCCCTCGTACAACTACCCGGGCTGGCGCACCCAGGCGTCCGCGTCCTACGTCGCGGGATTCAAGCGGGCCTACGAGACGAACCGCGCGCCCTTCTTCATCGGCAACCACTTCGAGGAGTGGAACGGCGGCATCTACATGGACGCCGTCGAGCACGTCTTCACCCACATCGCCCAGGAGAAGCAGAAGGGCTCCGACGTGCGCATGGTCTCCTTCCGCCAGTTCGTGGACTGGCTGGACGTCCAGCGGCCGGAGGTGCTCGCGAAGCTCCAGGCGATGGACGTGGCCGAGGAACCCGCCGGTGGCTGGCACCGCTACCTCCGGGGACAGGCCGCCTGATATGCGATTTTCCGGCCCCGAGGGGGGTGCGGAAGATCCCCGAAACGGGCATGCGAAACTTTTCACATGAGTGCCGCCTGCCGCGCAGACCAGCGCCCGAACCGCCCCCGCGCCGCCCTTTACGCCGCGGGGGCCGCCGTCGCCGCACTCGTGCTGTCCGCGTGCGGATCCGGCGGCACCTCGGGCGGCGCGGGCAACAGCAACTTCGTCTCCGGCAAGGACGGCATCTCCACCGTCGCCAAGGGGTCCAGGGACACCGCCCCGGACCTCTCCGGCAAGACCATCGACGGCAAGCAGCTCGATGTCGCCGACTACAAGGGCAAGGTCGTCGTCCTCAACGTGTGGGGCTCCTGGTGCCCCCCGTGCCGCGCCGAGACGCCGAACCTCGTCAAGGTCGCCAAGGCGACCGCCGCGCAGGGCGTACAGTTCGTCGGCATCAACACCCGTGACCCCAGCGTCTCCCCGGCCAAGGCCTTCGAGAAGCAGCAGGGCGTCCCGTACCCCAGCCTGTACGACCCGACGGGCAAGCTGATGCTCCGCTTCAAGAAGGGCACGCTCAACCCGCAGACGATCCCCTCCACGATCATCATCGACCGGGACGGGAAGATCGCGGCCCGCACGCTCCAGGCGCTCAGCGAGGACAAGCTGCGCGAGATGCTCGACCCCGTCCTCGCGGAGAAGTGACCGACGTGTCCCTTCTCCAGACGACCACGAACCTCGCCGCCTCGACCGACATGAACACCACGGTCTACAGCGGAGCCCTGCTGCTCGCGCTGCCCATCGCGGTGCTCGGCGGGCTCGTCTCCTTCTTCTCGCCGTGCGTCCTGCCGCTCGTACCCGGTTATCTGTCGTACGTCACCGGAGTCAGCGGCACGGACCTGGCGGAGGCCAGACGCGGCCGGATGGTCGCGGGGGCCAGTCTGTTCGTGCTCGGCTTCACCGCCGTGTTCGTCTCCGGCGGGGCGCTGTTCGGATTCTTCGGCTCCACGCTGCACGAGTACAACGGCACGCTCAGCAAGATCCTCGGCGCGCTGATGATCGCGATGGGTGTCTTCTTCATGGGCCTGATGCCCTGGCTGACCCAGCGCGAGTTCCGCTTCCACAAGCGTCCGGTGACCGGGCTCGCGGGGGCGCCGATACTGGGCGCGCTCTTCGGCATCGGCTGGACACCGTGCCTGGGCCCGACGCTCACGGCCGTCAACACGCTCTCCATGGAACAGGCGAGCGCCGGGCGCGGGGCCATACTGACCGTCGCCTACTGCCTCGGCCTCGGCGTCCCCTTCGTCCTCACGGCGGTGGCCTTCCGCAAGGCGCTCGGCGCGTTCGGCTGGGTCAAGCGCCACTACACCTGGGTGATGCGGATCGGCGGCGGAATGATGATCGTGACCGGCCTGCTCCTGCTCACCGGTGCCTGGGACGGCATCGTGCAGCAGATGCAGACCTGGTCCGACGGCTTCACGGTAGGGATCTGATCCATGAGCAGCACTGACACCGGCAACGCGGCCGGCGCGGCCGGCCCCGGCGAGCCGGCCGACGAGGACACGCCGGCCTCCCGGGAGACGCGGGACGCCCGCGAGATCGGCGAGGCCGGGGCGCAGCTGTCCACCGCGCCCGTGGAGACGGTCATGCCCGGCTCCTTCGGCGGCGCGCGGACCCCCGGCGCCAAGGGGTGGATCGCCTGGACCGCCCGCGAGGTCACCGGCTGGGCCCGCTGGATCTGGCGCCAGCTCACCTCGATGCGGGTCGCGCTGATCCTGCTGTTCCTGCTGTCGCTCGGCGCCATCCCCGGATCGCTGATCCCGCAGTCCGGCACCGACGCCCAGAAGGTGCAGGCCTTCAAGGACGCGCACAGCTGGCTCGGTCCTGTCTACGACCGGCTCGGCCTGTTCCACGTGTACAGCTCGGTGTGGTTCTCCGCCATCTACATCCTGCTGTTCGTCTCGCTCATCGGCTGCATCGTGCCCCGCACCTGGCAGTTCGTCGGGCAGCTCCGGGGCCGTCCGCCGGGCGCCCCCAAGCGGCTGACCCGGCTGCCCGCGTACACGACCTGGCGCACCGCGGCCGAGCCCGAGCAGGTCCGTGAGATCGCGCTGAAGGTGCTCAGGCAGAAGCGGTTCCGGGCGCACCTCGACAAGGACGCCGTCGCGGCGGAGAAGGGCTATCTGCGCGAGACCGGCAATCTGCTCTTCCACATCGCGCTGATCGTGATGCTGGTCGCCTTCGCCTGGGGCCAGCTCTTCAAGTCCGAGGGCGACAAGCTGGTCGTCGAGGGCGACGGCTTCTCCAACACGCTCCTGTCCTACGACGACTTCAAGTCGGGCAACCTCTTCAGCACCGACGACCTGACGCCGTTCAGTTTCCGGCTGGACAAGTTCACCGGCACCTACGAGCGGACCGGCCCCAACAAGGGCACGCCCCGCACCTACCAGGCGGCCCTCACCTACAGCGAGGGCGCCTACGGCAAGGACCGCAAGACGCTCGTCAAGGTCAACGAGCCGCTGGTGATCGGCGACACGAAGGTCTATCTGACCGCCCACGGCTACGCGCCCACCGTGACCGTCAGGGACGGCAGGGGCAAGGTCGTCTTCCACGACGCCGTGGCCATGCTGCCGCAGGACGGGAACGTCACCTCGGTCGGCGCGATCAAGGTCATGGACGGCTACAAGAGCGCCCGGGGCAGGACCGAACAGCTCGGCTTCTCCGCCGTCTTCGTGCCGACCTTCGCCGGGGCGGGCAAGGGCACCATGTTCTCCCAGTTCCCCGCGCTCGACTATCCCGTGCTCGCGCTGAACGGCTACCACGGCAGCCTCGGCGTCGACGCGGGCCTCCCGCAGAACGTGTACCAGCTCGACACGTCCCACATGAAGCAGTTCAAGGACGCCAAGGGCCAGATCCTCAAGGCGCGGCTGCTGCCCGGCGAGACGATGACGCTGCCGGACGGCGCCGGTTCGATCACCTTCGACAAGAACATCAAGGAGTGGGCGAACTTCCAGGTCACCCAGCAGCCCGGCAGTGTCTGGGCGCTGGCCGGGGCGTTCACCGCGATCTTCGGCCTCGCCGGTTCGCTGTTCATCCAGCGCCGCCGTGTCTGGGTGCGGGCGACCACCGGTGACGACGGTGTCACCGTCGTCGAGATGGCCGGGCTCGGCCGCAGCGAGTCCGCGAAGCTCCCCGAGGAGCTCGGCGACCTCGCCGCGCTCGTGCACGAACACGCACCCACCAAGCCCGACGAAGACGCGGCCCCCACCGACGCCGACGCCGAAACCCCCGTACCCGCCGCTGAAGGGTCCAAGAAGCAGTGACGCTCGCCACCGCACACGACCTGGGCGCCGTGACCGATCTGGCCACCGCGACCAACGAACACCTCGCCAACATCAGCAACACGCTGATCTACTCCGCGATGGCCGTCTACACCCTGGCCTTCTTCGCCTTCATCGCCGAGTGGCTCTTCGGCAGCCGCAGCAAGGTGGCCCGTACGGCCAACGCGCTCACCGCGGACGGCGCGAAGGCGTCCGCGGCGGCTCCCGGGATCACCGTGCAGACGGCCGGCGGCACCGCCGTGCTGGAGCGGCCGAAGGTCGTCACCCGGTCCTCGGCGGGCGCGCGTGACGTGCCCGACGGGCCCGGCGCGCACGGCGGCGACGAGCAGGGCGACCTCTACGGCCGGATCGCCGTGTCGCTGAGCGTGCTGGCCTGGGCCGTCGAGGCGGCCGGTGTCCTCGCCCGCGCCATGTCCGTGGGGCGTGCGCCCTGGGGCAACATGTACGAGTTCAACATCACCTTCTCCACGGTCGCCGTCGCGGTGTTCCTGGTCCTGCTGGCGCTGAAGAAGAACGTCCGCTGGCTCGGCCTGCCCCTGATCACCACGGTCCTGCTCGACCTCGGTCTCGCGGTCACGGTCCTGTACACCGCGAGCGACCAGCTGGTGCCCGCGTTGCACTCGTACTGGCTGTACATCCACGTCTCGACCGCGATCCTGTGCGGCGCCGTCTTCTACGTGGGCGCCGTCGGCACGATCCTGTACCTCTTCAAGGACTCCTACGAGAGCAAGCTGGAGAGCGGCGGACAGCCGGGCACCTTCGCCACCTCGGTGATGGAGCGGCTGCCCTCCGCGGCCTCGCTCGACAAGTTCTCCTACCGGGTCAACGCCGCCGTCTTCCCGCTGTGGACCTTCACGATCATCGCGGGCGCGATCTGGGCGGGCGACGCCTGGGGCCGCTACTGGGGCTGGGACCCCAAGGAGACCTGGGCGTTCATCACCTGGGTCGCCTACGCCTGCCACCTGCACGCGCGCGCCACGGCCGGCTGGAAGGGCCGCAAGGCCGCCTACATCGCCCTGATCGCTTTCGGCTGCTGGCTGTTCAACTACTACGGCGTCAACATCTTCGTCGGCGGCAAGCACTCCTACGCGGGCGTGTGACCCGCCTCGCCGGGCAGTGCCACGAGCAGGGCCCGCGAGGACGGTGAGGGTCCGGGCCGCCAGCCGGTGGCCCGGGCCGTCTCGGGCAGATCGAGGCGGCCCGCGTTGCGCAGCGCCGGATGCGACCGGCCCCGCAGCGCGGCGAAGAACACGGCCTGGTCCCTGATGCCCTCGGCGCGGTCGCGCAGGACGGGCTCCAGGAGTCCGAGGCCCGCGGGCTCCTGGACGTTGTCGATCAGCAGGACCGGGCGCCCCCGCCGGTGCGAGCGCTGGACGACACCCGCGTAGGCGTCGTCGAGGTCGGCCAGCAGCGCCCGTACGAGATGGCGTTCGGCGTGTCTGCGGGATTCGCCGCCCGCCAGGAAGTGCCGGGAGAGCAGGATCAGCGCGAGCTTGGGGCTGCCGTCCGCGGTCGGGTAGTCGCGGTACCAGGCGGCGGCTCTGCGCAGGCGGCGGTGGGCCGGGGAGACGCCCTCCGCGAAGGACTCCAGGGCCGCCTCGATGACGGGCTCCACCACCGGACCGGTTCCGCCCGTCGCCGCGACGAGCCGGGAGCCCACCTTGCCCACCCAGCGTCCCGCGAACCCGGAGAGCCAGGACTCGCTCTCGCCGAGCAGCAGGATCCGCTCCGCCTCCTGCCGGACGCGCGGTGCGGCGCGCTCGCTCCAGCCGCCCGCCGTCACCGCCAGCAGTCCCGAGGACAGCCGCGGGAATCCGATCCGGCCGGCCCCCTTCACCGGTCCGGCCAGCTGCTCGGCGGCCGTGGTGAGCGCCTGGACCACCGGGGACCAGGACGCGGCCGGACGGCCCGGGGGCGGGGCGGCGAACTGCCCTTCCTCGCCGTCGAGAAGAGCGGTGGGGGTGTGTCCGCTGTAGGCCTCGCGCAGGGCGAGGAGGACGGCGGTCTTGCCCAGTCCCCGGTCGCCCGCGAACACCACGAAGGGCGGTTCCTCCGGGTGTTCGTAGGGTGTGGTGCCGGGTTGGTACGGGCGCAGGCCGACCAGGCGTGACGCGAGTCCGGGCGGATCCGCGTCGAACAGGGCCCCCCGGTTGTCCAGTTGTGTGTGCACCACATCTCCCCCTGGTCCGTGGTCCGGTCCGGATGTGCTGTTGTGAGGTGTATCAACAACTGTTGAAGAAGGGGCAGTTGGTTCGGGATAGGTCATCCGCTGTCCGTTCGCTTACGGAAACGGTCGGCCGTTCAGTCGACAGTGATCGAATCGAGCTTCCGGCGCAGATAGACGTGGGAGTCCACGGGCTCGTGGGCCACGCGGCCCACCGGAGCGGGCACCGACTCCACCAGCGTTCCCGGGGTGCACTCGCCGAAGTACACGAGCGAGATCAGTTCCTCGGCGGGTGCGCCGACCGGGGGCGGCAGCACCCGGTGGCGTCCCGAGCGCCAGCGGTCGCCGGTCCAACGGGCCATGAGATCCCCGATGTTGACCGTCAGTGCGGCGGGATCGTAGGGCGCGTCCCGCCAGCCGTCCGTGTCCGTGAACACCTGGAGCCCGCCCTCGCCGGTCTGCCGGTCGAGGATGGTGACGGTGCCGAAGTCGGTGTGCGGTCCGATGCGGAACTGGCCCGGCCGCGGTGCGCCCACGACCTCGGTGCCCGGATACCAGTTGATGTTGAAGCCGTACGTGGGGTGGTCCATGTGCCGGGTGAAGAAGTCCCGTCCGGGGCCGAGCGCCTCTCCCAGCAGTTCGAGGAGCAGTCTCTCCAGCCCGGCCATCGCCGTCAGGTACTCCTCGCAGAGCTCCCGCAGCTCCGGGGTCTCGGCGGGCCAGACGTTCGGCGCGTACCACTCCGCGTTGGTCTCCGGGTCCTCGAACGGCTCGCGGGTGGCGAAGGTCAGGGACTCCTTGAGGTCCGGAGGTGTCTTCGTGCCCTCCGCGTAGCCGTTGGCCTCGGCGCCGGGCCCGAGCCAGCCGCGCCCGCCGACGCGGGTGGCGTACGGCTCCTTGGCCGCGGCGGGCAGCGCGAAGAAGGCGCGGGCGGACTCCCGTAGCCGGCCGCGCAGTTCGGGGTCCACGCCGTGGCCGGTGACGAGCAGGAAGCCGGCCGTGCGGAGGGCGTCGTCGACGGTACGGGCGAGCGCGGCACGGGCACGGGGGTCCCCGGAGAACCAGGGACCGAGGTCGACGGTGGGGACGTCGGCGACAGCGGCGGGATCGATCACAGGGCCGCTCACCGTGTCGCCGGCCTTCTCGCTCACCGGCTCGTTCGCAAGGTCGTCGCTGGCCCTCTCGCTCACCGGCTCGTTCGCAAGGTCGTCGCCGGCCCTCTCGCTCACCGGGTCCTTCGTGGGGTCGCTCGCCGGGTCATTCACCGATGTCCTCGTTCCACAGGGCCGGGTTCTTCTCGATGAAGTCGCGCATCAGCGCGGTGCACTCGGGATCGTCGAGCAGCGTGATCTGCACGCCGTGCTCGGCGAGCCAGTCGTGGCCGCCGTGGAAGGTGGCCGCCTCTCCGACGACGACCCGGGAGATCCCGAACTGGCGGACCAGCCCGCAGCAGTACCAGCACGGCGACAAGGTGGTCACCATGGTCGTGCCGCGGTACGAACGCTGCCGTCCCGCGTCCCGGAAGGCGGCCGTCTCGCCGTGCGCCGATGGGTCGCCGTCCTGGACGCGGCGGTTGTGGCCCCGGCCGAGCAGGGTGCCGTCCGCGCCGTACAGCGCGGCCCCGATGGGAATCCCGCCCTCGGCGAGTCCGGCGCGCGCCTCCGCGAGGGCGGTCGCGAGCCACGCGCGGGCCTGTGCCTGATCGATGAGCTCCATGACACCACTGTCCCCCGCCCCACCCCCTCCCAAGACCGGAACACGACCGCACGACTCGGACCGGGGGTCCGACGCTGAAGGGCGTGGCCGTCAGGAGCCGGACACCTTCAGCAGCAGCTTGCCTGTGCTGGTTCGTGAAGCCATCAGGGTGTGGGCCTCCGCTGCCTTCTCCAGGGGGAACTCCGCCGTGACCGGCAGGGTCACGGTGCCGTCGGCGACCGTCTCGAAGGCGTGGGCGGCGATGGTGCGGAGGGCGGAGGGGTCCGACTCGGCCAGGCCGAGGATCGAGAAGCCGGCGACCGACAGGCCGGTGGGGTTCAGTTCCTTCTGTCCCACGGTCCAGGGCTCCGCCGAGCCGGCGTTGCCGAAGGCGACCAGGCGGCCGAAGCGGGCGAGGGAGGCGAGGGTGTCCCGGAAGGTCTCCCCGCCCACCGCGTCCAGGGCCAGGTCCACCCCGCGGCCCGCGGTCGCCGCGCGCACCTCGTCGCGGAAGGAGCCCACGAACACCTCGTCGTAGCCGTTGCCGAGGGCGTACTCGGCCTTCGCCGCGCTCGACACGACGCCGTACACCGCGCCGGCGCCGGCCGCCTTCGCCAGCCTGCCCAGCGCCGTGCCCACACCGCCCGCGGCACTCTGGACGAGCACGGTCTCCTCCGGCCGGATCCTGCCCACGGTGTGCAGGAGCGCGTACGCCGTGGGCAGGACGGTGGGCAGGGTGGCTCCGGTGCGCAGTCCGACGCCCCCGGGCAGCGGGAAGACCGTCGCGGCCTCGGCCACGGCCACCTCCGCGTACGCCCCGCCCGCCGTGAGCGCCGCGACCTCCTGGCCGGCGCGCAGTTCCGTGACGCCGGGCCCGACCGCCCGGATCCGGCCCGAGACCTCCAGACCGGGGACGAAGGGCAGGCCGGGTACGCGGTAGCCCTGCGACCTCGCCAGCAGGTCGGCGAAGTTCACGCCCACGTAGGCCACGTCGATGCTCACCTGCCCCGGGCCCGGATCGGGGACCTTCGCCTCGGTGACCCGCAGGACCTCGGGACCGCCGTACTCCTCGAACTCGACCGTACGCATGGCACACCCCTGGCTCACGCTCGACTGTTCAACGAAAAGCGAACACTCGGGAGTGTATGGTTTTCATCGAACACTCTGCAAGCGGATCCGGGCACCACGGATCAGGAACACGGGGAGACCGGCGTGGCGGAGCGCGGCAGTCACCGGGCGGCGCCCGAGCACACCCACCCCGACGAGGTCCCCGTCCTCACCGCCCTCGCGGCCCTCGCCGATCCCGTGCGCCTTCGGATCGTCAGGGAGCTGGCGGGATCGACGGAGTGGAGCCGCGCCTGCGGCAGCTTCGACGTGCCCGTCGGCAAGGCGGCCCTCAGCCATCACTTCGCCGTACTGCGCGGTGCAGGCCTCGTGGAGCAGCGCGACGAGGGCCCCCGGCGGGTCAACCGGCTGCGCCGGCGGGAGTTCGAGGCCCGCTTCCCCGGTCTCCTCGCCCTCGTCCTGCGCCCGGAGCCGTCCGGCGGGCAGCCGTAGCGTCAGGCGGTGCCGGTGCCCGTATCGATGGCGTCGGTGTCCGGCGGTCTCACGACTCCTCGTCGGACCTGCTCTGCTCCTCACGCCGCTTCAGTTCCTCCTCGCGGCGGCGCAGATCCGCCTCCCAGTCCTTCAGCAGCGCCTCGTCCTTGCGGTTCTCGGCCTTGAGGGACTGGAGGAACTCGGGGTTGTCGTCGGGCGCCACGAACGCCGTCCGGTGGTTGCGGTGCCACTCGGAAGGAGTGGAGCCGCTCCCGGGGCCACGGCGGTTGCGGCCCGCGACCAGCCAGGCGACCGGACCGACCAGCACCTCGCCGAAGAGCAGGATGATGATGACCCAGACCACCTTCGGCAGGCCCCTGACCTCCTCCTCCGGCGTGTTCAGGCAGTCGATGAAGGCGTAGATCCACAGCGCCAGGACCAGCAGGAAGGGCAGATACCTGAGCATGGCCGAACGATCCCCCAGTGTGCGACGGCGGGGCGGCACGGGCCCCCCGGTGACGGGCACAGATTAGCGGGTGGCCGATACTTGGACACATGGCTTACGACGATCTTCGCTCCCTGCTCAGGGCGCTGGAGCGCGAGGGAGACCTCAAGCGCATCAAGGCCGAGGTGGATCCGTACCTGGAGGTCGGGGAGATCGTCGACCGGGTACAGAAGGCCGGCGGGCCCGCGCTCCTCTTCGAGAACGTGAAGGGCTCCGCCATGCCCCTCGCGATGAACGTGTTCGGCACCGACCGGCGCCTGCTGAAGGCCCTCGGCCTGAAGTCGTACGCCGAGATCTCCGACAGGATCGGCGGGCTGCTCAGGCCCGAGCTGCCGCACGGCTTCGTGGGCGTGCGCGAGGCCTTCGGCAAGCTCGGCGCGATGACGCACGTACCGCCGAAGAAGGTCAAGGACGCACCGGTGCAGGAGGTGGTGCTGCGCGGCGACGACGTCGACCTCGACGCCCTGCCCGCCCTGTTCACCTGGCCCGAGGACGGCGGCTCCTTCTTCAACCTCGGGCTCACCCACACCAAGGACCCCGAGTCCGGCGTCCGCAACCTCGGTCTCTACCGGCTCCAGCGGCACGACAAGCGCACCATCGGCATGCACTGGCAGATCCACAAGGACAGCCGGAACCACTACCAGGTCGCGGCCCGCAAGGGCGAGCGGCTTCCGGTGGCGATCGCCTTCGGCTGCCCGCCCGCCGTCACCTACGCCTCCACCGCCCCGCTGCCCGGCGACATCGACGAGTACCTCTTCGCCGGGTTCCTCCAGGGCAAGCGGATCGAGATGGTCGACTGCAAGACCGTCCCGCTCCAGGTGCCCGCGAACGCCGAGGTCGTCCTGGAGGGCTGGCTGGAGCCGGGCGAGATGCTGCCCGAGGGACCCTTCGGCGACCACACCGGCTTCTACACCCCGCAGGAGCCCTTCCCGGCCCTGACCATCGACTGCGTCACGATGCGCAGGCGGCCGCTGCTCCAGTCCATCGTGGTGGGCCGGCCCCCCACGGAGGACGGTCCCCTCGGCCGGGCGACGGAGCGGTTCTTCCTCCCCCTGCTGAAGATCATCGTGCCGGACATCGTGGACTACCACCTGCCGGAGGCGGGCGGTTTCCACAACTGCGCGATCGTCTCGATCGACAAGAAGTACCCGAAGCACGCCCAGAAGGTGATGCACGCCGTCTGGGGCGCCCACATGATGTCCCTGACGAAGCTCATCGTGGTCGTCGACGCGGACTGCGACGTCCACGATCTGCACGAGGTCGCCTGGCGCGCGCTCGGCAACACGGACTACGGCCGTGACCTCACCGTCGTCGAAGGTCCGGTCGACCACCTCGACCACGCCTCCTACCAGCAGTTCTGGGGCGGCAAGGCGGGCATCGACGCGACGAAGAAGTGGCCCGAGGAGGGCTACACCCGGGACGGCGGCTGGCCCGAGATGGTGCTGTCCGACCCGCAGACGGCGGCGAAGGTCGACCGCCGTTGGAAGGAGTACGGGCTGTGAGTTCAGCTTCCGCGGCGCTTCCCCAGCCGGGCCGCACCAAGGCCTTCCTGCGCCTGGTCATGATCGAGCACTCGGTGTTCGCGCTGCCCTTCGCCTACATCGCGGCGCTCACCGCGATGTTCGAGGTCGACAAGAACATCCACTGGGCAAAGCTGCTCCTGGTCACCGTCGCGATGGTGGGTCTGCGCACCTTCGCCATGGCGGCGAACCGGATCATCGACCGCGAGATCGACGCCCGCAACCCCCGTACGGCCCAGCGTGAACTGGTCACCGGCGCGATGAGCGTGAAGCACGCCTGGACCGGCGCGCTCGTCGCCCTCGTCGTGTTCCTGGCCGCCGCGGCCCTGCTCAACCCGCTCTGCCTGGCGCTGGCGCCCATCGCGGTCATCCCGATGGTCGTCTACCCGTACGGCAAGCGGTTCACGAACTTCCCGCAGGCCATCCTCGGTCTCGCCCAGGCCATGGGCCCGGTCGGCGCCTGGATCGCCGTCACCGGCACCTGGTCCTGGGACGCGGTCGTCCTCGGCCTCGCGGTCGGCGTCTGGATCGGCGGCTTCGACCTGATCTACGCCTGCCAGGACGTCGAGACCGACCGCGAGATCGGTGTGATGTCGGTGCCGGCCCGGTTCGGCATCCCGGCCGCGATCCGCGGCGCGCGGGGCTGCCACGCCGTGACGACGGGCCTCTTCGTCTGGTACGGGGTGGCCACCGGCGCGGGCGCCTTCTTCTGGCTCGGCCTGGTGATCGTCGCCGGCGCGTTCCTGTACGAGCACTCCATCGTCAAGCCGCACGACCTGAGCCGGCTGAACCGGGCGTTCTTCCAGGTGAACGGCTTCATCGGGATCGCCCTGTTCGTGTGTGCCCTGCTCGACCTGCTGGTGCGCGGGCTGACGGTCTGAGCATGGCCGGTGGCCGGATAGGCTCGACATCATGAAGCCAGGACAGACGCAGCGCCGGCCTTGGATCGTGGGGGTGTCCGGCGCGTCCGGTACGCCGTACGCGGCCGCGGTGCTGCGTTCGCTGCTGGAAGCGGGGGAGAGCGTCGACCTGGTCGTCAGCCGGGCCTCACGGCTCACGCTGCTCGACGAGACCGGTCTCCCGTTCCGTGACGCCCACTGGCGGGACGACCTGCGCGCGTGGCTGGAGCGGGGCGCCGACGGCAAGCCCGGCACCTTCGACGTCCCCGGGGAACACCTCGACCGCGTACGGCACTGGAGCGCGGGCGACCTGGCGGCGGGCCCCTCGTCGGGCTCGTACCCGGCCAAGGGCATGATCATCGTGCCCGCCTCCACCGCCTGCGTGGCCGGAGTGGCCCTCGGCCTGTCGAAGGACCTGCTCCAGCGGGCCGCGAGCGTCACCCTCAAGGAGCGGCGCACGCTGGTCGTCGCCGTACGGGAGACCCCGCTGAACGGGCAGACACTGCGTCACCTGGTCTCCCTGGACGACGCGGGCGCCACCGTCCTGCCCGCGTCGCCGGCGTTCTACGCGGGAGCCACGCACATCCAGGACCTGGTGGACTTCGTCGCCGGACGGGCCCTCGACGCGGCGGGTGTCGAACACGGCCTCTACCGCCGGTGGAAGGGCGAACTCGGGAGCGGCTCCCGGGACGCCACCACCTAGACTCGCAAGATTCTCAGGACTTCTCAGATCCTTTTTCAGCGGAAGGCTTCGATCGCATGGACGCGGTGGACAGGCAGCTCATCCAGGCCCTGAGGGAGAACGGCCGGGCCTCCTACGCGGAGCTGGGGCGCCTCGTCGGTCTGTCGGGACCCAGTGTCACCGACCGCATCAACCGGCTGGAGGCGGCCGGTGTCATCACCGGCTACCGCGCGACGGTCGACTCGGCCTCGCTCGGTCTCGGCGTCACCGCCCTCATCGGCATCTCGCTGTCCGACGCGGCCGACCACGAGGACGTGGCCCGGCGCCTGCGCGACCTCAGCGAGATCGAGGACTGCTGGTTCATCGCGGGCGACGACTCGTTCATGCTCAAGGTGCGCTCCAGCGACGTCGACGGACTGGAGAAGACCATCCGGCGGCTGTCCGGGACCAAGGGCGTCTCCCGTACCCGCACGACGATCGTGCTCTCCACCAAGTGGGAGAACCGGGTCGGAGAGCTGCCCGAGGAGGAGTAGAGGCGTCCTCGGCACGAAGGCCCTGGTGGGGGCCTTCTGCCGGAAAGCCGGGGGAGTACGGTTGGCAGCGTTTCGTCACAGGGAGAGGTAATCGCATGGATGTCGGGCTCAAGCGCGAGCTGGAGGACAAGGTCCGGGCCGGTGAGCGGCTCAGCCGCGAGGACGGCATCGCGCTGTACGAGTCGGACGACCTGGCCTGGCTCGGCGGGCTCGCGCACGAGGTGCGCACGCGGAAGAACGGCGACGTCGTCCACTTCAACGTCAACCGCCACCTCAACATGACGAACGTGTGCACCGCGTCCTGCGCGTACTGCTCGTTCCAGCGCAAGCCGGGCGAGAAGGACGCGTACACGATGCGCATCGAGGAGGCCGTCCGCCTCGCCACGGCGATGGAGGGCGAGAACCTCACCGAGCTGCACATCGTCAACGGCCTGCACCCCAGCCTGCCCTGGCGCTACTACCCGCGCTCCCTCAGCGAGCTGAAGAAGGCCCTGCCGAACGTCTCGCTGAAGGCGTTCACGGCGACCGAGATCCACCACTTCGAGACCATCTCCGGTCTGTCCGCCTCGGAGATCCTCGACGAGCTGATCGAGGCCGGTCTGGAGTCGCTGACCGGCGGTGGCGCGGAGATCTTCGACTGGGAGGTCCGGCAGCACATCGTCGACCACCGCACCCACTGGGAGGACTGGTCGCGCATCCATCGCCTCGCGCACGAGAAGGGTCTCAAGACCCCGTGCACGATGCTGTACGGGCACATCGAGGAGCCCCGGCACCGGGTCGACCACGTGCTCAGGCTGCGTGAGCTCCAGGACGAGACCGGCGGCTTCCAGGTCTTCATCCCGCTGCGCTACCAGCACGACTTCGTGGACATGAAGGACGGCAAGGTCAGGAACCGGCTCCAGGCGCGCACCCAGATGGCGACCGGTGCCGAGGCGCTGAAGACGTTCGCGGTCTCCCGGCTGCTCTTCGACAACGTCCCGCACGTCAAGGTCTTCTGGGTCATGCACGGTGTCCAGACCGCCCAGCTCGCGCTCCAGCACGGCGCGGACGACATGGACGGCTCGGTCGTCGAGTACAAGATCACGCACGACGCGGACAACTACGGCACGCCGAACAAGCTCACCCGCGAGGACCTGCTGGACCTCATCCGGGACGCGGGCTTCCGTCCGGTGGAGCGCAACACGCGCTACGAGATCATCCGCGAGTACGACGGACCGGACGCGGCGCGCCGCGAGACCCCGCAGGCCATGCGGGTCTGACGTGTCACTGGTCTTCGAACTGGACCCGGCGGTCACCCCCGAGCTGAGGGACGGGGTCGTCGGCCTCTGGGCGGACGTCTCCAACGCGGGCGGCTCCGTCGGCTTCGTGCCGCCGGTGGCCGCCGGCGACGTACGCCCCGAACTCGTGAAGCACCTCGTCGCCATGGCGGAGGGCCGCACCCGGCTGCTGGTCGGCCGGGACGAGGAGGGCCACGTCGCCGCGACCGCCTTCATCACCCACAACACCCACCGGCTGATGAGGCACTGGGTCTGGCTGTACACGGTGATGGTGCACCCGCGGCACCAGGGCAAGGGGTACGGCCGGGACCTGCTCGCCGCCGCCGAGGAAGCGGCGGGACGCCTCGAAGGCGTCGACGCGATACGGCTGACCTGCCGGGGCGGCGAGGGCCTCGAACGCTTCTACACCTCCTGCGGCTACAAGGAGGTCGGGCGGGTACCGGGCGCGATCCGGGTCGCGCCAGGCGACGAACGGGACGACATCACGATGCTGCTGACCCTCGCCGTCCGCGGCTGAGGACCCGCTGCAAGATCGCTGTCCGGGCGTGCTTCACTGGACGGAGTTCTTTGGGACCGTTCGAAACGGAAGAGTGGATTGAGATGTTCCGCTACACACTGATGCGCCTCGGTGTCTTCGTGGGCTGCCTCGTGGTCGTCTGGGGCCTCGTCTACTCGGGCATCGCTCCGCGCGGCCTCGGCGACTCCAACTACATGTGGGTCGTCCTGCTGGCCCTGGTGATCTCCGCTCCGATCAGCTTCGTGGTCCTGCGCGGCGCCCGCGACCGCGCCTCGGAGGAGGTCGTCGCCCGCGTCGACCGCGCCCGCGCGAACCTGGAGCGCAACCGCAACCAGGAGGACGCCGCCGTGGACGAGGCCTCGCAGGGCACCGCGAACCAGGCTTCCTGAGACCGCTGCGCACCCGGCCCCGCGGCCGCCCCTCGTAGGCTTGGCGCATGGGTGCTGTGAAGAACAAGCGGATGCCGCGCGCGGTACGCGAACAGCAGATGCTGGACGCGGCGGTACGGACCTTCGGGCAGCGTGGGTACCGGGCCGCGTCGATGGACGAGATCGCCGAACTGGCGGGCGTGTCCAAGCCGTTGGTGTACCTGTACCTGAACTCGAAGGAAGACCTGTTCACCGCGTGCATCCGGCGTGAGGCCGCGGCGCTCACCGCGGCGGTCCGCGCGGGCGTCCGTCCCGAACTGCCCGCCGACCGCCGACTCTGGGAAGGGCTGCGGGCGTTCTTCACCCACACCGCGGAGAATCCGGACGGCTGGTCGGTCCTGCACCTCCAGGCCCGTACGCACGGCGAGCCCTTCGCCGCCGAGGTCTTCGCGATGCGCGAGGAACTGGTCCGGTTCGTCACGCAGTTGATCGTCGTCGCCGCGCGTGAGGCGCACCGCGACCCCACGCTGCCCGCCCGGGAGGTCGCCGGGCTCGCGGAGGCGCTGGTCGGTGCCGCCGAGTCGATGGCCGCGTGGGCCAACGCCACCCCGGGTGTCTCGGCCCGGCAGGCCGCCGCCACCCTGATGAACTTCGCCTGGGCCGGACTCGGCACCCTCATGCAGGGCAGGCCCTGGACCCCGCCCGCCCCGGGAATCCCCTCACAGTCCACCGCCGAGGTCCGCCACCGCCGGCACGACGAGGGCTGACACCCGCGACGGGCGGAGAACCCCGCCACCCATTGGCGGGACAAGGGCCGACACACGACGGGCGGGTGGTTCGGCACGGTCGGCAGGACGCCGGCTGAGACCCGCGGCGGGCGGAATGGTCCGCCACCGGTCGGTGGGACGAGGGCCGACATGCGACCGGTGGTGAGGTCCGGCGCCGGTCCGCCGGCCCCGGGCCGTTCCGGGCCGGTCAGTTCTGGCCCCAGCGGCGCAGCGCGGGGGCGACCTTCTCCCGGCCCACGCGGTAGAGGGACTTGGCGCCGCTGCGGGCCGCCCGGCGGACCACCGCCCGCAGCGGGCCCGTGCCTCCGTCCGGCGCGAGGGCCGGCGGCCTGCCCTTCTCGTCGAGGCCGTTGCGCTCCAGGATGCCGCCGAGATAGGCCCCCGCCCGCTGCGGCGAGTAGTACGGCCGCAGCGCGGGCAGCGGCCCGGCGGCTCCCAGCGCGGCGATCCGGGCGCGGGCGGCGGCGTAGGGATCGCTCGTGCCGACGCCCTGCCGTGCCGCCCAGACCGGATCGACGCGGGGTGCCGCGCCGGCGTCCAGGTCGTCCCAGGAGGCCAGACAGCCGGAGTGCACGAAGTAGTGGTTGCCGTGCGCCTCGCGGACCCCGAAGTCGGTGAGGATCGCGGTCGGGATGCCGCGGTGCATCGACTCCAGCGCGGCCGTCGAGCTCACCGTCACCAACAGGTCGGTGCGGTCGAGGACTTCGCCCATGTTGCCGTACACGAGCCGCAGATTGGCCGGGGCCGGCTCGGCCATCCTCCCGACCAGCAGCTGGTACGGGTCGGCCTCGGCGTGGGTGGTGTGCTCGCCCGGAAGGCTGCGCAGTTTCATCAGCACGAGCCGCTCGGGGTGCCGTCGCGCGTGGGACGCCGCCCGCTCCAGCAGCCTGAGCCGGGCCTCCCGGCCCTTGGGGACCGACGGCTGTACGGCGAAGGTGAGGGTGAACGGCCGTTCCGTGGAGGGTGCGTAGGGCTCACCGCCGAGGAAGGGCAGCGCGCACTCCACCACCGTGTCCGGGTCGACGCCGACACTGGTGAAGGCGGCACGGAACCGGTCGGCGTCGTAGGCGCTGTTGGCGAGGACGAGGTCGGTGCCGGCCCGGGTCAGTAGACCGTCGATCATCTTCTCGTAGACGACTCCGACATAGCCGGTGACCGTGACGGGCCGCCGCTCCCGCCCCTCCCACGCGATCCCCAGGCCGTGGGCGAGCGCCAGGGTCGTACCGCCGACCGTGGCCAGGACGACCAGGTCGGCGTCGGCGAGTTCCCCGTCGTCGACCAGCTCCGCCACCGTGACCTCGCGCCGGGTGTCCGGCACGATCCCGATCTCCGTCAGTTGGCGCTCCGTCGGGGTCGCCGGGGTGCGCAGGAAGAGGGCGTCGAGCGCGTGCCCGGGCGCGAGCTGCCGGGCGACGCCGGCGCCCCACTTCCAGCGGGTGTCCGAGTCGGCGATGACGGCGATACGTCTGGACGGCATGGTTCGGGAGCCTTTCCTGGCGGCGGCCTGGGGAGTGGACCGAGGCTAGGAACGGTGTCTGAGGGTGGGATGAGGGCCTGCTTGAAAGCACCTTGGTGCGCTGGGTGCCCCCTGTGAGAGCTTTCTCAACGTGCCCTCACCATCTGCGGGTTGACGGCGTCCGTGCCGCGCGTCGCGGCTTCGTCGCCGCACGCTGTTCGCCGGAAGTTCACTCGCCCCGCGCGGGCGGCGGCCGTACGTCGCCGGTCAGATGGACCCGGTCGCCCGACCGGAGCTCGAAGGACGGGCCCCGCGCGGCGTACGTGACCGTTCCGGGCAGCGGGACCGGCGCCCTGAACTCGGCCCGCACCGCGACCGCTTGCCGCGGCCCGTACTGGGCGAGGCTGCGGGCGACCGTCCACATCCCGTGCGCGATGGCACCCGGGAAGCCGAACAGCCGGGCGGCCACGGGATGCAGATGGATGGGGTTGCGGTCCCCCGAGACGGCGCCGTAGCGCCGGCCGACGTCCGGCGCGAGGCGCCACTCGGCGAGCGCGGGCAGCGGCTCGGATCTCCCGGCGCCGGGCGCCGGGACGTCCGGCGGGGTCCCGGGGGCCCCGTCCGCGCTCCCGTGGTCCCGGTCCGCGTTGCGGGGCCCGTGCCGGGCGAGATAGGTGCTGCGCGACTCCCATACGAGCCCGCCCTCGACCCGCGCCTCGGTCAGCACCGTCGCCTCCGTGCCCCTTCGGTGCGGTGCCAACTTCTCCACCCGTACGCCGAGTTCGTACGCGGCCGTCGCGGTGCACTCCTGGTGCCGGGTGATCTCGATGGAGGTGTGCACCAGTCCGGGCAGCGGGAGCGGGAACGCCCGCCCGGCCATGATCCGCATGGCCAGCGGAAAGGCGAGCACATGCGGATAGGTGACCGGGAGGGCGTCCGCGCCGGTCGGGAACCCGCACACCCGCTCGTACGCGGCGAGGTGGGCGAGGTCGATCCGGACGCCGGGCAGGAGCAGCCTGGTCTCGGGGGTGGGGGCGTCCGGGCGGGGCCGCTTGAAGGGGGAGAGCAGGGCGCCGCGGGCCAGCAGCGGGAGGAGCGGAGGGGTGGAGGACAGGGTGCGGGTTCGCGGCGCGGGCTCGGGGCGGACGGGCGGCTGAGTGCGCATCGGAGTCTCCGGGCGGACGGGGATTGGCCGGCTTCTGGGCGGGCATCAATTTACTCTGGAGTAAGTTACCGGGGGTAAGGCTACGTCAGGGGGAGGGCGGGGTCGAGATGGAGGACGGCGATGTCCTGGACGCCGGGAGCGCGGCGAGGGTTCGCGGAGGCTTGGGCGCGCGGGCGTCCGGTGCCGTGCCGGTGAGGGTGCCGGAGCGGCCGACGCGCGGCCGGCGCCGCAGGTCGCGGGGCGGGACAGTGCACAGCTACCCCGGGTAACTCCCACTCCACCTGCGGCAAAGCGTCACAAACCCCACACTTCGGCGCCGTAGGATCCCCGTCTCACCGGGTTGCCGAGAGGCCTGAACCCCCCACCCTCCGGGGCCGTATGAGGATGCGCGCGCCGGCGCGCTCCTCCGAGCCCGAACACGCTTTGCACCCGCCCCGGCCTCCGGCCGACAAGGAGCCGCCCCGTGTCCAGCCCGTACCCGCCCGACTCCGTTCCCTTCCTTCCGGAGCCCGAGATCAAGCGGTTGGACGGAGTCGTGCGCGAGGTCGCGGTGCCGCCGATCGTGGGCCAGGTGACACACGGCTCCCTCGCGGACATCCCGTTCGACAACGCGGCCGCGGCCCCGCAGGACGCGGTGCTCAGCCGCAGGACACCGGACGGCGAGGGCTGGCGGGACGTGAGCGCGGCCGAGTTCGCCGACGAGGTCCTGGCGGTGGCCAAGGGGCTGATCGCGGAGGGGTTCGTGCCGGGCGACCGCATCGCCATCATGGCCCGTACGACGTACGAATGGACGCTCCTCGACTTCGCCGCCTGGGCCGCGGGCCTGGTCACCGTGCCGGTCTACCCGACCTCCTCCGTCTTCCAGACCCGCTGGATCCTCCAGGACTCGGGGGCCGTCGCCCTCGCCGTGGAGACCGTGGGGCAGGCCGCGGCGCTCGGCCCCGAACGCGATCACATCCCCGACCTGCGGCACATGTGGATCTTCGAGAAGGGGCACCTGGAGCGTCTCGCGGAGCTCGGCCGTGACGTCCCGGACCAGGAAGTGGCCGTGCGGCGCGGGATGCTGGGCCCCGACACGCTCGCCACCCTCATCTACACCTCGGGCACCACCGGCCGCCCCAAGGGCTGCGTCCTGACCCACGGCAACTTCTTCGCCGAGGTCGACAACGCCGTCGAACTGCTCTACCCGATCTTCAAGGCACGCCCGCAGGACCCCGCCTCCACCCTTCTCTTCCTCCCCCTCTCCCACGTCTTCGGCCGCATGGTGGCCGTGGCCTGTCTGCGCGCACGCGTGAAACTCGGCCATGCGCCGAGCCTGAAGACCGACGAACTCCTCGCGGACCTGGCCTCGTTCAAGCCGACCTTCCTGCTGGCCATCCCCTACGTCCTGGAGAAGGTCTTCAACACCGGCCGCGCCACGGCCGAACGGATGGGCCGCGGTTCGTCCTTCGACCGGGCGGCCCGGATCGCCCAGAAGTACGGCGAGGCCGTCGAGGCCCGGCAGCACGGCGTCGGCCCCGGCCCGAGCCGCTCCCTGCGCGCGGCCCGCGCCCTCTACGACCCCCTGGTCTACCGCCGTATCCGCAACGCCCTCGGCGGCAGGGTCCGGCACGCCATCTGCGGCGGGTCCCCGCTCGGCCGCCGACTGGCCGCCTTCTACGCGGGAGCCGGGATCGAGATCTTCGAGGGCTACGGACTGACGGAGACCACGGCCGCCGCGACCGTCACCCCTCCGCAGAAGCCGCGTCTGGGCACGGTGGGCCGGCCGCTGCCCGGCACCCGGGTGCGGATCGCCGCCGACGGGGAGGTGCTGCTGTGCGGGGCGCAGGTCTTCCGCGGCTACTGGGACCCGCACGCGGGCGGTGTCGTCGACGCGGCTCCCGGCGGCTGGTTCGCCACCGGCGACATCGGGGAACTGGACGACGGCGGCTATCTCGCCATCACCGGACGCAAGAAGGAGATCCTGATCACCGCGGGCGGCAAGAACGTCGCCCCGGCGCCCCTCCAGGACTTCCTGCGCTCCCATCCGCTGATCGCGCAGTGCATGGTGCTCGGCGACCGCCGCCCGTTCGTCTCCGCCCTGATCACCCTCGACCCCGAGGGCATCTCCCACTGGCGCCGGATGAACGGCAAGCACCCGGTCCCGCCCGAGCTGGTCATGGACGACCCGGATCTGCTGGCCATCCTCCAGCGCGCCGTCGACGAGGCCAACCGGCTCGTCTCCCGCCCCGAGTCCATCCGCCGCTTCACCGTCCTGCCGGTCGACTTCACCGAGGAGTCCGGCCACCTCACCCCCTCCATGAAGCTGCGGCGCGCGGCGATCGAGAAGGATTTCAGCAGGGAGATAGAGGCCCTGTACGCCGTATAGCCCCGGTGTCCCCGTCCCGGCGGGCAGAGGGACAAAGGCAGGAGCCCCGCGACCGGCTGGTGCGGGGCTCCTTGGGTACTGCTATCCGTTCCGGATCAAAGCTTTGGGCTCATGGAGCCGCAGGCTTAGAGCGGAGTGACGTTCTCCGCCTGCGGGCCCTTCGGACCCTGCGTGACGTCGAAGGAAACCGACTGGTTCTCTTCGAGCGAACGGAAACCGTTCGCGTTGATCGCGGAGTAGTGGACGAAGACGTCCGGGCCGCCGCCTTCCTGGGCAATGAAACCAAAGCCCTTTTCGGCGTTGAACCACTTCACGGTTCCGGTAGCCATAAGCCCTCCTTGGGCCCAAAGGGTTGCCCTGCTCCAGAACCTGCGATTGTCTAAACAACTGCATACGTCTGAAAACGACGAGAGCCCGCGGTCACATGCTCCGCAGGCTCTGTACTGCAAGGGAAACCAAACTGCAACTTGCGGCGAGCCTAGCACGCAGGCAGCCGAAAGCAATAGAGGCGAAGATCACGTCATCCGGACGGGTGGTCGGCGTCGGCCGACGGCCTGACGTGCGTTGACTGCAAGGTGTCACGACGGTTGACACGCGAGGTCGGGATGGTTTCCACCAGCACACGCCGACCCTGAAGCCTGCACGCTATCGCATGGGGGCTAGCCTCGCGATGTGGACAATTCTCGCACCCGGCCGCGCGTCGGCCACATCCAGTTCCTGAACTGCCTGCCCCTGTACTGGGGGCTCGCGAGAACGGGCACGCTCCTCGACTTCGAGCTCACCAAGGACACCCCCGAGAAGCTCAGCGAGCAGCTGGTGCGAGGGGATCTCGACATCGGGCCCATCACGCTCGTCGAGTTCCTCAAGCACGCCGACGACCTCGTCGCCTTTCCGGACATCGCCGTGGGCTGCGACGGGCCCGTGATGTCCTGCGTGATCGTCTCCCAGGTCCCCCTCGACCAGCTCGACGGCGCCCGCGTCGCCCTCGGCTCGACCTCGCGCACCTCCGTGCGGCTCGCCCAGCTGCTGCTGGCCGAGAAGGTCGGGGTGACCCCCTCGTACTACACGTGCCCGCCCGATCTGAGCCTGATGATGCAGGAGGCCGACGCCGCCGTCCTCATCGGCGACGCGGCCCTGCGCGCCAACCTGCTCGACGGGCCGAAGTACGGGCTCCAGGTGCACGACCTCGGCGCGCTGTGGAAGGAGTGGACGGGCCTGCCGTTCGTCTTCGCCGTGTGGGCGGCCCGGCGCGACTACCTGGAGCGCGAACCGCTCGTCACCCGCAAGGTGCACCAGGCCTTCCTCTCCTCCCGTGACCTCTCCCTCGACGAGGTCTCCAAGGTCGCCGAACAGGCTGCCCGCTGGGAGGAGTTCGACGAGGCGGTCCTGGAGCAGTACTTCACGACGCTCGACTTCCGCTTCGGCGGCCCCCAGCTGGAGGCCGTACGGGAGTTCGCGCGCCGGGTCGGCTCGACCACGGGGTTCCCCGCGGATGTGAACGTACGGCTCCTTCAGCCGTGAGACACCGGCGGCCCCGGTCCCGTCGATTTCGGGGCCGGGGGCGCGCACGGCACTACGCTGCTGGGCAGTGTGTACGGGGGAGGGGGAACCGTGAGTGCCATGCAGCCGCTCGGAGCCGACGAACCCACGGCCGTGGGGCCCTACCGGCTGCTCGGCCGGCTGGGTTCCGGCGGCATGGGGCGCGTGTATCTGGGGCGCAGCGCGGGCGGGCGTACGGTCGCGGTCAAGATCGTGCATCCGCACTTCGCGCTCGACGAGGAGTTCCGCGCCCGCTTCCGCCGGGAGGTGGAGGCCGCGCGGCGGGTGGGCGGCGCGTGGACGGCGCCCGTCCTGGACGCGGACCCGGAGGCGCCGGTCCCCTGGGTCGCCACCGGCTACGCGGCCGGGCCCTCCCTGACGGCGGCCGTGGCCGACGGCGGACCGCTGCCGGTCCACTCCGCCCGGGTCCTGGGTGCCGGTCTGGCCGAGGCGCTCACGGCGGTGCACGCGCTGGGCCTCGTCCACCGTGACGTCAAACCGTCGAATGTGCTGCTCACCCTGGACGGCCCGCTCCTGATCGACTTCGGCATCGCGCGGGCCACCGACGGCACCGCCTCGCTGACCTCGACCGGCGTCTCGGTCGGCTCCCCGGGTTACATGTCGCCCGAGCAGATCCTCGGCAAGGGCGTCACCGGGGCCGCGGACGTCTTCTCGCTCGGCGCCGTCCTCGCGTACGCGGCCACCGGCGAGCCTCCCTTCCCCGGCGACTCCTCGGCCTCCCTCCTCTACAAGGTGGTGCACGAGGAACCCCGACTCGACTCCCTGGAAGGCGAGTTGCGCGAGCTGGTGGCGGCCTGTCTGGCCAAGGAGCCCTCGGTGCGGCCCGGTCCGGGCGAGGTGGCCGCCCGGCTGGCACCGGGGGGCGCCGCCCGGCTGGTGTCGGCGGGCTGGCTGCCGGGCGCCCTGGTCGAGCGCGTGAGCCGAAGCGCCGTACAGCTGCTGAACCTCGATGCGACGGGGACGCCACCGGACACGCCCTCCGGGCCGCTGGGGTTCAGCAGCGCGTCGGTCGAGGCGGGGCCGGGCGGCCGGATCGGGCAGGCTGGTCGGGGCAGCCAGGCCGGGCACGTCGGGCAGGACGCCCAGGCGGGGCAGGCCGGGCACGCCGGGACGCCGGGAACGGGCGGGGGCTTCGGACCGCCGCCGCCGGGCTTCGGGCCGCCGCCACCGATGCCCGCGTACGTACCGGGACAGAGCGGGGGACCGGCCACCGGGCCCCAGGACGCCGTGCACCACGAGGGGACCCCGGGCCCGGGGTCGTCCGACCGTCCGGGCAGGGTCTCGGTCAGCGTGGCGGCGACCTCCGTGCCCGGGGCGGGCGGACAGGTCCGCAGGATGAGCTGCACGGTCGCGCTGGCCGTGGCGGGAGCGCTGGCGGCGGTGACCGTGGGATCCGCGTTCCTGTTCGACCTGCTGCCGGGCGGCGGCAAGGACGACCAGGGGAGCGTGGCGGGCGGCCGGCCCTCGCCCACGGCCGGCCGGAGCCTGTCCGCCACCGCGCCGGGCGCGACCGCCGAGGAACCGGGCTCCACCGCGAGCGCGCCCGAGCCCGCTCCGACGAAGAGCGGGTCCGACCAGGGAACGCCGCTGTCGTCGATCCCGGCCTCCTACCTCGGCACCTGGGAGGGCGACGGACTCGGACTCAGCGGCACCCTGCCCATGGGCACCTTCCGTGTCACCGTCCACCAGGCCGCCGTGGGGCAGGAGTTGGGCACCTTCCGGCAGACCGACCAGATCGGCGGCATCTGCGACGACGTTCTCGTCCTGAAGAAGGTGACGAAGAAGCAGCTCGTCGCCACGAGCGTGGCGTCGGCGTCGAACCGGGACGTCTGCACCAAGGGCCGACACGAGGTCCGCCTGACGCCCAGCGGCACCGATCTCACCTACGCCACGGACAACCCGGAGGCGGGGGACCCGGTGGCCCGGATGGCGAAGGTCGGCTGACCGGCGGGAAGCAGGTCAGCCGGCCGCCCCGCTCTCGGCGACGTCCGACCTCTTGGCCAGCACGGTGATCAGCGCGGCGGCGACGAGCACCGTCGAGAGCAGGCCCACGGCCCAGATCCAGGGGTACTCCACGTGCACCCAGCAGGGGTTGCCCCGGCTGTAGCACGCGGAGTTCCAGTCACGGTGGCGCTTCGGGCGGGTGGTGGTGAACACGACCAGCGCGCAGAAGGAGAAGGCGGCGAGGCCGGGCAGCGAGGCGAGCGCCCAGCCGAGCGAACGCAGCGGCCTCTCCTTCCACCTCATCCGTGAAAGCGGTGCGACCAGGGCGGCGAACCCGAACGGCAGCACGGCACCGACGGCGGCCGCGAAGCCGTACCCGCCGCCGGGCGAGGCGGGAGCGGCACGGCCCCACAGCTCCTCTCCCCAGGACTGCGCGGTCAGGCCGAACGCGGTGACCGCCGCCAGGGCGGCGAGCAGGATCAGGCAGCCTCCGCCCACGTTCCTCCAGGAGCCCTTCTCCCGCCGGTCCGCGGACGGCCGCCGACCCGCATGCTCGTGGCCCAGCGCGGCCGCCGCGGCCCTGCGTCGCTTCGGTCTCGCCGATCCGCCCACCGGACCCGCCCCCTTCTCCCTCGTTCCCGCCGCCCCGCCCGCACGCTCACATGGGTGTCGTCACCGTCATCGGCTCGCCGTCGCCGAGGTGCAGCAGGCCCTTGCCGGGGGTGACGGGGCCGCCGACCATGCTGCGGTTCGTCCGGATGCCGATCAGCTCGCCCGCGGACGAGTCCTGCGGACAGAGCAGGATGCCGCGGCGGCCCTTCTTCATCTCGACCTGCCAGCCGGAGAAGCCGCTGCACACGTCCTCCTCGTCACCGGCGATGACCAGCGCCAGCCCGCGTTCGGTGCCGCGCTGCACGATCCGCTTGAACACCGTCTCGGCGTCGCAGTCCTCCAGGACCTCGCCGTCGTCGACCAGCACCACGATCGGCTCCTCGGGCGTCGCCGAGTCGATGGCCTCGCGCAGATCGTCGCTCTCGATGTCGTCCTCGTCGAACACCTTCAACACGCCGTCCTGGCCGTCCAGTTCACGCAGCGGCGAGGGGCGCGGCGCCGCGACGACCAGCCGTACGCCCTGGGCCAGATACGAGCGGGCCATGTTCATCAGCGTCGTACTGCGGCCGGACTTGGCGGGGCCCGCGACGACGAACGTCGGCACGCCCCGGGAGAGGTCAGGGCCGAAGCCCCTGACGTCGTCGCCGCCGATGCCCACCAGGCTCCACAGCGGGGAGCGGGAGGCGTCCGGGTCGCGCATCTCCCAGGCGTCGGCGAAGCCGATCCGGGTGGGCAGCACGTCGACCCTGAACGGCCCCCGGGCGCGCGGCAGTCCGGCGTCCCGTACCGCCGCCGCCTCGCCGATCGCGGTGAGCGCCGCGGCCTGGCCCTGACCGGTGGCGTCCTCGGTGAGGAGGGCGAACTGGGTCTCGGTGCCGTGCTCGTTGCGGTAGCCCCGGCCCGGCGGGATCTCCTCGGGCACCTTGCGCGCGTTGACGCCGATCAGCGAGAAGTCGGAACGGTCGGCGAGCCGCAGCGCGTACTTGTCCTCGGTGAGCGAGCCGATCCGGGTGGAGAGGATCTGCCGGTCGCCCGTCATCACCAGATGCAGTCCGACGCTCGCGCCCTCGCGCATCATGGCGGTGAGCTGGTCGGTCAGATCGCCGTGGTCGTACTCGCCGAGCGTCGGCAGCCAGCCCTCCCACCGGTCGAGCAGCACCACGATGTGCGGCAGCCGCTCCTCCTCGGCCGACGCGGCCCGCTGCTCGCCGATGTCCGCGAAGCCCTTGTCCGCCAACAGGTCCTGCCTGCGCGTGAGTTCCCCCTTCAGGCGGGCGACGAGACGGACCACGCGCTCGGTCTGGTTGCGGCCGACGACGGCACCGCAGTGCGGCAGCCGGGTCAGCGCGTTCAGGGCTCCGTTGCCGCAGTCGATGCCGTACAGATGGACGTCGGCCGCCGAGTGGGTACGGGCCAGCGAGCCGGCGATCGTGCGCAGGATCTGCGACCGTCCGCTGCGCGGTGCGCCGCCGATGAGCAGATGCCCGAAGGAGGCGAAGTCCACCACGACGGGCCGGCGGGCCTGGTCGGCGGGCAGGTCCTCGACGCCGTACGGGGCGGGCGGCAGCTTGCCGGGACCGCCCCGGAACGCGGGCGCGGTGATCTCGTCGAGCAGCAGCGTCTCGGCGAGCGCGGGCAGCCACGGGCTGTGCTGGGGCGGGATGCCGAGGGCCCGGTTGGCCTCGCGGACGGCGTCGACCAGCACCTTGAGGTCGGTGATCTCCTCCTCCTCGCGCTGTTCGGCCCTCGGCTTGACCAGCGCGGGCCGTCCGAGGTCGGCCCAGCCGAGCGGTCCCGCCCAGGGCGCGAGCGCCGCCGGGTCGGCGGCACCGGGGCGGCGGCCGCCCACGCGTCCCGACTGGAACGGCACGAGCGAGGCGTGCCCGAGCCGTACGTACGCGCGGCCCGGCGTGCTCTTGGAGATGTGCCCGGCCTCGGGGGAGTCGATGACATCGCTCGACTCGCCGCCGTCGGTCACGCGCAGCGCGATACGGAGGTTGGTGTTGGCCCGGATCTCGGGCGAGACGACACCGCTGGGCCGCTGGGTGGCGAGCAGCAGGTGGATGCCGAGGGAACGGCCCCGCTGCGCGATGTTGACCAGACCCGTCACGAAGTCGGGCAGGTCGCGCACCATGGAGGCGAACTCGTCGATGACGATGAGGAGTCGGGGCACCGGGGCGTGCGAGGGATCACGGCGTACGAGGTCCTGGTAGTCCTCGATGTCCTTGGCGTCGGCGGCGGCGAGGATGTGCTCGCGCCGCTTGAGCTCCGCGCCGAGCGATTCCAGCGCCCGCTCCACGAGATGGGCGTCGAGGTCGGTCACCATGCCGACGGTGTGCGGGAGTTGGACGCAGTCCTTGAACGCCGAGCCGCCCTTGTAGTCGACCAGGACGAACGTCATGTTCTCGGGGGTGTTGGCCACGGCCAGCGACGCCACGATCGTCTGGAGCAGCTCCGACTTTCCGGATCCCGTCGTACCGGCGATCAGGCCGTGCGGGCCGTCGCGCCGTATGTCGATGCCGAACGGGCCGTCGTACGACTCGCCGATGACCGCCGTCGTCGACTGGCCGCCCAGCCGCCAGCGCGCGCCGATCGCGTCCCCGGTCGGCGGCTCCAGCTGGAGCACGTCGAGCAGCCGGCTGGCGCCGGGCAGGGCCGAGTCCTCGGTCTCGCCGCTGATGTCGCGCAGCGCGGAGAGGGAGCGGGCGAGCCGGGAGCACCAGGCCGCCGACACGAGGTCGGGCCGTACGTCCCGGACGCGGGCGATGCCCGTCTGCTGCACGCGCAGCCGCAGTTCGAGCGGCTTGTGCGATCCGGTGGCCGAGTCGTCGGCCTCGGTGGCGTGCCAGGCGTGGAAGGAGGGGAAGCCGCCGGGCGCGGACGGCGCGGTCCTGGCGGGTGCCTGCGCGTCCGGGTGCTCCTCGGGCCTCGGCTCCGCGACGACGACGGCCTGGCACTCGCCGGGCAGGAACCGCTCCTCGGCGTCCAGACAGATCGCGTACATGGACATGGCGGGGCCCTCGCGCAGCAGCCGCACCACGCCGGGCATGGACCGCAGCCGCCGGGATCCGTCCCAGACGACGACGATGTCCGGATCGCCGAAGGCGGCCTTGTTGCCGTTCTGCTTCGCCGCCTTCTGGCGGGCGTCGAGGAGCTGGGTCAGCTCGCCGATGCGGGCGCCGACGGTCTCCGCGTCCGTGCCGATGAGGACGTTCGCGTCCTGGGCGCCCGCGGGCCTGCTGTGCGGGAGCCAGCGCACCCAGTCCCAGCTGTCCCGTCCGCTGTTCTCCGTCAGGACGTAGAACTGGACGTCCAGCGGGCTGTGCAGCACCGCGGTCTGCGCGACGGCCCAACGGCCCAGCGCCTGGGCCGAGTCGCCGGGTCCGGCGATGCCGACGACACCGCGCTCGGCCAGCGGCAGGGCGACCGGGGCGTCCTCGATGGTCCAGGTGACCTGGCGCCTGTGCTCGTCCTGCTCCGGGTCGTCGAGCACGACCTCGGACGGGAGCCGGCCGGTGCCGACGCGCAGCAGCAGATGGTCCGCGTCGGTGCGGCGCCGCTCCCAGAGCCGGGTACGCGGTCCGGTGCCCAGCGACAGGACGGTCGCCGGGTCGGGGATCGCCCGGCGCCGGTCGAGCCGTTCGGCGAGCAGTGCCTCCCGGGCGTCCTTCTCGATCCGCGCCTTGTGCTCGTTGTACTCCTTGACCTGCTTGGCGTGGGACTTGCGGCCCTGCTTCTTGTCCATGAAGTAGTTGCCGAGCATGATCAGCGGGCTCAGCAGCGCCATGATCATGTAGTACCAGCGCCCGAACACCATCACCATGACGACGGCGCTGACCAGCGGGGTGAGCGCCATCAGCCAGGGCAGCGGCCGGGCCTCGTAGTCCCGTACGGGGCTCGGCAGCCGGAACTTCGTCTCGCGCTCGGGCGGTTGGAGCCTGGGGGGCCGGTTGTAGTCGAGGCCGGCTCCGTCGTCCGACCACTTGAGCGCGGCGTCGGGCTGTGCGTAACGGTCCAGTTGGAAAAGGGTGTTGCCGACGGCGATCTGGCCGCCGAGCGGCCACTCGTCGTCCTCGCGGTTCGCGAAGGGCGTGCCGTCGAGGGTGACGCCCTCCTTCCCGCCGTGCACGGAGATCCGGCACGTTCCGTCCGTTGCAACTGACAACGTCAGTGCTCTTTGCGGGAGTTCGGGATCGTCGACCCGGACGTACGCGGCGGCCCCGGCGCCGATGTCGTACCGGCCGATCCCGAGCCGGTGCACGGCGCCGGCCGACGGGCCGCCCGCCACCCGCAGTTCGACCAGTCCGGTCGGCTCGCCCGGCAGGCATCCGGCGGGGTCGTGCAGACTCACGACGGCGCCCTCGCGCAGCGGCGAGGTGGCGATGGTCGCGGCGGGATCGACGGGATATCCGTCGACATACGTGACCGGCGCTCTGCCGCCGGCCGCTCCCTGATGCTGCCCGAGGGGGATGATCTGCGCACCACCGCCGTAACCGACGTGCTCCGCGAGTTCCTTGGCGATGTCCCCCACCGAGGACTCGGGATCCGCGTCGAGGACCACGTCGGCGGTGGCTCCGCCGAGCGGGTCGACGACGGTCAGAGTCAACCGCACGCTCGTCCTCCCCCTGACACCGAGGGCCGCTTCCGGAACGCGGGCCACAGTGCTCCCGACGATAGCCGCTCACCGCTTCCCGCAGGCAACGGCCCATGTGCGGGAACCGCGAAGGCCCGGGCTGCGAAGGGCCCTTGGTGCGCGCTCGTGACACAACCGGGGTGTGCTCCTGCAAGCGCCGTAAGTAAGCTGCTTGCTCGACGCGGACGATCGCACCATCCGCATCAGGAGCCACGGGGGTTGGCCCTGCGGCGAGTTGAACTTGGAGGACGCCACATGGCCGGCGGCAAAGACGCGGACATCACTTACGAGAAGATGCGGCACGCTGCGAAGCGACTCGGCCACGAGAAGGAGAAGATGGAGGACAAGCTCCACGGCCTCGACAGCTACATCGACGGCCTCGTGGCCGACGGCTACACGACGTCCAAGGGCTCCCAGGCCTTCGACGACTCCTTCAAGGAGTTCACCAAGGGCATGAAGGACACCCTGGAGGGCCTCAAGGGCATGGCCAAGTTCCTGGAGGACGCGGCGAAGGCGTACGAGGATCTGGACGATCAGCTGGCGAAGGGCGTCAAGGGCTGACAGCCGGACCGCACCGGGGCGACGGGGCGCACCAGCGCCCGGTCGCGCCCGTGTCCGGTCCGCTTCGCAGCGATGGAGCCCGATCGACTGTTGAGCAGGAAGTCTGAAAACCGTGGCGGACAGAACCCGATACGACCTCGATCTGATCAAGGACTGCTCGGACTCGCTCTACCGTATTCACCGTGAGTTCGACCAGCACGGCAATCCCTCTGACGGCTACGGCGACGACCTGGGCAGCGACAGACTCCGGGACGTGTTCGACGACTTCTCGGACACCTGGAAGAAGAACCGCAAGAAGCTGATGAAGGACATCGAGAACCTCGCCAAGTACACCGCCGAAGCGGCCAAGGCGTACGAGGACATCGACCACAAGCTCGCGGAAGCGCTCAGGAACGCCAAGAAGAGCGATCAGAAGGGGAAGCCGTGACAGCCCGTCCCAGGGACTGGACGCCGATGTACGACTCCGACCCCGTGCCCGGTGACCCGCACGAGGTGGCGCGGCTCGGCAAGAAGCTGCGCGGCATGGCCGAGGAGATCGACAAGCAGGCCCGGAACATCAGGGCGCTGGCTTCCGTCGACGGCTGGGACAGTGACGCGGGCCGCGCCTTCCACGAGACGGCGAGTGACACCGCCGGTCGGCTGAAGAAGGTGTACGACCGCTACGACGAGGCGTCGAAGGCGCTCGGGACGCAGGTCAACGACGGCGAGTCGGACGAGTACGCCGGCGAGCTGCACCGTGCGCAGCGCATGGCTGACGGCGCCCTGGACGACTTCCGTGCCGCGGAGGTCGATCACAAGGCGGCCCTGAAGGTGCTGGAGCCGTACACCGGAACCGTTCCGTCCCAGGACGACCACGTCGAACGCACGAAGCAGGAGAAGAAGAGGGACGACGCCGCGCATCTCATGGCTGTGGCGCGCAGCAAGATCGAGTCCGCCAAGGAGATCCGTGACGACGCGGCGAAGCGGGCCGCCCACCGGATCAAGAACGTGATCCATCACGACGGTGTGCACGACCCCGGCGGCATCATGAACTGGATCGCGGATCACGCGGACTGGATTTCGACCGCCGCCACGGTTCTGGCGGTGGCGGCGCTGATCGCGGCAGTCGTTCTGTCGGGTGGCACACTCGCCATCGTGCTTGTCGGGCTGGCTTCCGCGCTCAGCGCCACCGCTCTGTCGGGGCGGCTTTACGACGTCTTCGCCCGGGGCGGGAAGTTCGACTGGCTGAAGATCACGTTTGATTTCCTCGGGATCATCCCGGGCCTCGGTGCGCTGAAGGGACTCTCGGCCGCGGCCAAGGGCTCGCGGCTCCTCGTCGCCCAGGAGGCGGTCTGGGCCGGCTTCACCAACGGCTTCGCCGTGAAGAGCATCAACCGAGGAGTCGGCCTCGCCTCCAAATATCTGGCCAAGAAGGGCATCACCAAGGTGAAGCTGCCCGCGAACGGGTTCGACCCGGAGGGCGTCACTCGCTTCATCAAGGGCGCCGCGTTCAGCAACGCGTATGTGCAGAGTCTGATCCGGCTCCGCGGCAAGTTCGGGGCGGACGACACGACGCACCCGGTCAGCCCGCCGCCCGGTGACACGAGGCCCACCCCCGCGCCGGACGTGAGCCCCAGACCGTCGGGCCCGTCCGGAACTCCTTCGCCGACGCCGCAACCAAGCCCTTCTCCGACTTCGTTTCACGCTGCACTGGCGCCTACTGGATAGGGAGAGATTCACGTGGGTGACTATCACGCCCTCAGCCCCGGACAATTCGTCGATGACCGGGGGACCGTGCATGACATGGTTCCTTCGGAGGTCATCGCCGCCGTCCCCGCCGCCAAGGCGGCGGCCGAGCGCTTCGGGCGAGAGGTGCGCTTCGATTTCCTGGATGACCGGGCCGTCCACTGGATGCTGTTCCAGCGGCGCCAGGACACGGAGAAGGCCAGCGTCATGGGCTGCCTCGCCGCGATTCCGCTCTTCATCTTCGGACTCGGCGCGTGGCCCTTCTGGGACCTGGTCGCGTCCGGCAAGTCCCGCCAGTTCCAGATCGCGTTCATCGTCGTCGACGCGCTGATCGTCTGCGGCTCGCTGGTGGGGACCTATCTGGTGCGGCGCCGGAGCCTGCTCGACCCGACGGACCGGAACGTACGGTGCAGGGCCCGTCTCTATCGCAAGATCGCCGGGATCGCGCGGCAGGGTGGTGCCGAAGTACCGCGCCTGTACCCCTACTACGGGATGTACGCGACGTCGCGGACGTTCTACCCCGAAGCCGCCGAGCGCCCCGTCCCGGAGAGGGAACAGGCTCCATGACCACCGACATCGAGTTGTCGGCGTTCACACCCACACACCCCGCGCCGCCCGCGCTTCGTGCGGACGACATCCACGTCCGCTGGGTGATGCCGGAGATCTTCCATGACATCCCCGTCCATGAGACGGACGACGACGAGGCCGTACGACTTCTGGAGGAGCTCGCCGAGAAGGCGCTCCCGGACGCGGCGGACGACGACAGGACGAGGTTCGCGGTCATCTGCGCACTCGGATTCGACGACCTGCTGGCCGCTGGTGTCGAATACGCCGGGATCTGCGTGACGGCCGTCAACGAGACCCCCTGCACGGCGACCGTATTCGCGTCCCTGATGGACAGCCCAGAGGTCGGCGGGGGTGTCCCGGCTGTCGTGAAGGAGATGGCGTCGACGTTCCGCCGGCTCCACGGAGCCGACGTCTCCGAGGTGGAACTCCCCTGCGGACCCGCCGTGGTGTGCATCGGAACACGTGAGTCGAAACTCACGGGTGAGCTCACCGAGTCGGGTCACAGTCTGGCCTTCCCGACCGGATACATCCGTGTCTACGTACCCCTCCCGAACGGCACCACGGTCGCCATGGAGATGTCGACACCCACGATGGAGGGCTGGGACGTGTTCTCCACCATGTTCGGCAACACGGCCAGCAGCATCCGCCTCTTCACGGCCGACGGCTTGCCGCTGATCACCGCAGGGACCGGCCGGTGAGCATCAGCGATCCGGCGCCCTCCGACTACCGGCTCCTCGTACCCCGGGACTGGTTCCGCGTCGACCTCACGCACGAGCGCTGGCGCCGCCAGCTGAAGACCTTCGTGGACAAGGAATCGGAGGGGAACCGTGTCCCGGCGGAGGCTGCTCGAAACCTGTGGACAACGCTCCGCAACACCGCCGAAGGCAGTCTTGCGCAGGGCGGTCTGGAGTTCTTCCTGAAGACCGAGTCGCCCGGCTCGGCCCTCCCAGCCTCTCTCCTGATCTCGCTGGCCATGACGCCTGCTGGACTGGTCCCCACGCCGGACGACCTCGCCTCGGAACTGACCCGACGGGTGGATTCCGATGCCGAGGTGGACGTCCAGGCACTGCCCGCGGGCGGGACGGTCCGAGCGATCACGCAGACGGCCATGGATTACCACGTGTGCATGCCCGGCGGTGTCGGATACCTGCACCTGGCGTTCGCCATCCCACTGAGCGGTACCGACAGCCCGATGGGCGACCTGTGCGACGCCATCGCTCACTCTTTGCGCTGGGTCTGAAGCCGGGCTCGGCCGCTGTCGAGACTCTTGGCGAAGGCCGTTGTCGGCACGGCCGGCGCGCAGGTGATCGCGAGCGCTCCGGCCGTCACGGCTGTGCGGCGCCTGGTCAGCGTACGCATGTCTTGCTTCCCCGTACGGATGTGCCGTCGGAGGTCTGCCACACGCCTTGACCGGTCTTCTCCAGGCGGGTGTTGTAAAGGACATAGGCGTCCTTGCCGGCAGGTGTCCGGTCGACCTTCTCGGTCTTCCGGTTCTTGTTGTACGCCTTGCTCTCATCGGCGCAGTACGAGACGCCCGCGGACCGGCTGTCGAAGATCTCGACCTTGGGGCCGTAATAGCGCGTGGTTCCGGTGTAGGTGATCCCCGCGCCCAGCCACTTCTGCACCCATTGGACGGAAGACGTCAACGCCTTGCCCTTGTAATAGAAGGCCAGCCCAGGCGTGTTCGGCGTGCCCTTGAGGATGGCGTCGTTCGTGGCCGTCTGGGCGCGTCCCGCGTCCGCGAGGATGGCGTCCTTGGTCGCGTCCCCCGTCTTCCATCCGTCGAACTGGTCCTTTACGTCGCCGGGAAGGGTGATGTCCGGGCGCTTGGCGTTGTCCGTGGTAGTCGGGCTCGGTGAGGCCGACGCCGTCTTTCCCTGGTCCGCCCCCGCGATCTTGTCGTTCGCCTTCGGGGTGTCGCTTCCGCCTCCGCAGGCCGTCAGCAGCACGGCTGTTGTCGCGGCGACCGCGGTGGCAACGGGATACGAGCGGTGCTTCACGGTGGACTCCCCGGGGGTAGCGGTTGAGATTCGGCCGTGGGTCGACTAGGCGTCCGGCCGACGCAGTGTTCGTGAGTTACTTCGCAAGGGCGGTTGCGGCGTTCACCGGTTGACCGCCTGGATCTCCTGGACGGTGATGTCCTGGGTGGTCCCGAAGGTTCCGTCCGGCAGGTCGCCGCCGGCGGCTCCTGTGCCGGTCCAGGTGACCTGCCAGGTGAGGGTGGCGCGGAGTTTGTAGGTGCCGTTGCCCGACGAGCGGAGGTATTTGATTCCGCAGGGTGGGTTCTGTCCGGCGTTGCCTTTGGCGTAGGGGGTGCCGATGGTGTGGTCGTCGTTGATCCGGCATTCGCCCGTGGCCGGGTAGGTCTCGGCGTCGCTCGTTCCCGGCTCCAGCTTGAGGGAGACGGGTTTCGCGGTGGTGGTTGCCGAGATGTTCAGGCCGGCGACGTCGAGGGACGCGGTGACGGACACGTCCTTGAAGGTGGCCTTGTCGAGCCAGGCCCAGGTGGGCAGGTTCACCTTGGTGGTGTCGCGGGGGGCGAGGGTGACCTTGGTTTCCGGGAGCTGAATGGCGTTGTAGGCAGCCTCGGCGAGAATCCTGGGTGTGACGGCCTGGGGAACACCGGGATCGTCGTTGTTCGCCACCCAGAAAGGCAGTTCGCCGCACTCCATGCTCGCGGGGTCGTCGAGGCGGTCGGGGTTCTGGACGGCGACCCACCAGTTTCCTTCGTCGGCCCTGTCCCCGTTGTAATCCTTGTACTTGCCGTCCTTGTAGATGTCCCGGAACTGGCCGACCGCGGACTTCGCGTAGTTGGCCTGACCGGGAGTGTTGATCGTGTCCTCGTACATGGTCTCGACGTACTTCTTGAACTCGGCGACGGAGCGAGGCTCGTACCAGCACGCGGGCGGGGTCCAGTCACCCACCGGCTGAACGACGCCGCTGCTGCTGCCCCGAGGACGGACGGACCCGGAGTACGTCACCTGCGAGACGAGAGTTCCGGCGTCGGAGTGAGCGCTCTGCCTGGTGCTGCCTTGAGTGCCCGCACTGGGGGGCCAGTCGGCGAAGGCGGTTCCGGGAATCAGAGCGATCATCCCCGCCACAGCTCCGGTGACGAGGACGCGACCCGAGGTGGCTACGGAGTGCACGACTTGTGGCCCCTCTGCGAGGTGAGCTTCGTCGTCTGCCAGACGCCCTTCTTGTTCTTCTCGAGCCGTGTGGAGTAAAGGACGTAGGACTTGGCCGTCACGGCCGTCTTGATGACCTTGCCCGACTTCCTGTCCTTGGCGAACGCCTTGGACTGGTCCTCGCAGTACACGACGCCCGCCGAAGCCGAGTCGAAGAGGTCGATCTTGGCGTTGTAGTAACGGTTGACGCCGGTGACCGAGTAGCCGCTCTTCACGATGGACGTGACCCAGTCCCCGGCATCGGCCAGAGCGGTGCCGCTGTAGTAGAAGCCGAGAGCGGGCAGTTCGGCGTTTCCCTCGGCGATCGCGTAGTTCGTCGCGTCGACCCTCCGCCCGACATCCGCGAGGACAGCGTCCTTGGCGGCATTGCCGGTACTCCAGTTCTCGAACTTGTCGCTGAGGTCCTTCGGAAGAGTGACTTCCGGACGGTCGGCGTCGCCCGAAGGGCTCGCGCTCGGTGAAGCCGACGCCGTCCTTCCCCGGTCCGCCCCCGCGATCTTGTCGTTCGCCTTCGGGGTGTCGCCTCCGCCCCCGCAGGCCGTCAGCAGCAGGGCTGTGGTCGCGGCGAACGCGGTAGCAACGGGCAAAGTGCGGCGCTTCACAGTGGACTCCCCGTGGGACATCGGTTGAACGAAGTCGGTCAAGGGCAATGACGGTATCCATGGGGCTCCTGGTTTCGCCAGGCGGAAACCCCGAGCTGGACGCGGGCATACAGGGGCGCACCAGGGTGAACTGGCTTTCCGCGGTGGGCTGATGGTGTTCCGGGACACATCGGTCCGGGCGGAGGCGGGCCCGCGTTCACATCTCGGCCAGGGTTTGCGTTCGACACCGTCACACGCCGCCACGCCCGGCTCCCCCTCGTACGGCTGCCCGAGCAGAACGGTGAGCACCTTGCCGCAGAGCCGCAGAGCCGCAGAGCCGCAGAGCCGCAGAGCCGCAGAGCCGCAGAGCCGCAGAGCCGCAGAGCCGTAGAGCCGTAGAGCCGTAGAGCCGCGGACCCGCAGGCCGTCGTCGGGGGAGACCGTCTGTCCGAGGTCCGGGGAGACGACTTGGAGGCCGGTCCGGTCCGGTCGCGGGATCCGGCCGTCAAGTCTCCTCCCCACCCGCGGGGGTGGTGCGTCCACCGCCTCGGCCGCCCCGCCCGTGAGCACCTCGTGCAGGCCTCGTGCACGGCCCGTGACGGCGCCGCCGGTTGAAGGCGGTGATTCGCTCGCGCACAGGCGGCGGAAAGGTCGGACACCTGGGCCCAACACGGAACCGACCGGCCCTCGTTGCGCGTCGATAACGTCGAGTCAGGTGTGGTTCAGGAGTCTTGGCGCGCCTTGAGGGGCCTATGTGCGGCTGATACGGTGCCATGGCTCGACACTCGCCCCGGCGCCGGGAGTTCGACCAGGTCGCACCGCCCGTCCCGTCAGGGGAACCGAGCGGACCGCGGGTGAAGTGTCCTACTTGGCGCGTGAATTGGCAGACATTTTCTTGGGTGTACGGGGAGCGGTTGCGTGAAGATCCAAGAGCGTACGGGGGCGGGCAACAACCGTTCCGCCACGGCTGCGCACCCGGCGATGGGCGAGCGTCTCCCCACCCCGCCTCGCGAGCGCAAACCCGCACTGGCCGCCCTCGCCGTGCTGCTCATCCTCGTCGGCGCGCTCGGCGCCACCATGCTGGTGCTGCGCGCCGGTGACCGGGTCGAGGTCGTGAAGGTGACGAGCGACGTCCAGGCCGGTGAGTCCGTGCGCGGCCACGTGACCTCCGTGCTGGTCGCGGACGACGCCTCCATCGACTACGTCCCGTGGAGCCAGGTCGAGCAGCTCAAGAAGCTCAAGGCCAAGTCCGCGATCTACCGGGGAACCGTCGTCATCGGCGAGATGTTCACCTCGGGCTCCACGCTCCCCGCGGGCAAGTCCTCCGTGGGCGTCTCCCTCAAGGAGGGCCAGTACCCCGCGGGCATCAAGTCCGGTGACACGGTGGCCGTCTATCGCGTCGGCGACACCGGATCCAGCGGCTCCCACGGTTCCTCGGGTTCGGCCAACTCCGCCAATTCGGGCGCCTCGAACACGGACGGCAGCCCCATCGTCGAGCGGGCCAAGGTCAGTTACGTCCAGGACCAGAAGGACAGCACGATCAGCAGCACCAACCTGCCGGTCACGCTGATCGTGGACAGCGGCCAGGCGGCCTCCGTCGCCGACGCGGCCTCGGCGGGCCAGGTCGCCCTCGTCATCGTTCCCGGCAACTAGAGGCGAGTGAGTAGACGGACATGGCGCTCATCGCCCTCGCCGCAGACAAGGGTTCCCCCGGAGTCACCACCGCCGCGGTGGCGCTCTCCGCGGTCTGGCCCCGCAGGGTCCTGCTCGCCGAGACCGACCCGGCCGGCGGCGACCTCGTGTACCGCAGCGCCGCCGCCCACGGCGGCCCGCTGAACCCGAACACCGGCATGCTGTCGATCGCCGCCACCGCACGCCGCGGGCTGGTCCCCGACCAGCTCTGGGACCACGTACAGCCCCTCAGCGGCGGACTCGAGGTCCTCGTCGGACTCGGGATCGCCGAACAGGCCGCCGGTCTCTCCGGACTCTGGCCCACCCTGGGCCGGGCGTTCGCGCAGCTCGGAGACTCCCCGAACGCGCCCGCGGACGTCATCGCCGACTGCGGACGGATCAGCGGGGACACCCCGGCGGCCGAACTGTTCCCGCACGCCGCGCTCGTGCTGCTGCTCTCCCGCACCGAGCCGGAGGCCATCGCCCGCGTCCGCGACCGTGCCGCCGCCCTCTCCGCCAAGCTGCACGGCGGCCCGCGCGGCGCCGGAGGTCTCGCCACGCCGTTCATCGGCGTCGTCCTCGTCGCCGACCCCGGCGACTCCGCCAAGCTCGTCCACCAGGTCAACGACATGCTGGTGGCCGGCCGGACCGGCGCCTCCGTCGTGGGAACCATCGCCGACGACCCCGCGGGCGCGGCCCAGCTGGCCGGACGCAGACGCGGGCGCCTCGACAAGTCGCTGCTCATCCGCTCGGCCCGCAAGGTCGCCGCGGACCTGTACCAGCAGTACGGCGCCGCCTGGTCCGTACCCGTCGACGGACCCCACCCCGGGCACGGACAGCCCGCCGCCGGAGCCGGCCGATGACCGCCGTCGACCACCAGCTGGTCAAACGGTTCCGGCAGGACGCCGGCGACCGCATCTCCGAACAGCGCCGCGAGGACCAGGTCCGCGGCGTGACCCCGATGTCCGGCGAGGACGAACGGCACTACGCCCGCGCCGTCATCGCCCAGATACTCGAGGACCACGCGCGCGGCGAGATCAACCTCGGCCGCACCCCGCTCGACGCGGAGACCGAGGAGCAGTACGCGGCCGCCGTCCACGCCGCCCTCTTCGGCGTCGGCCGGCTCCAGCCGCTGCTCGACGACCCGGAGGTCGAGAACATCGACATCAACGGGTACGACGAGGTCTTCATCGGCTACGCCGACGGCCGGGAGGCGAAGGGCGACCCCGTCGCCGAGACCGACGAGGAGCTCGTCGAGCTCATCCAGGTCCTCGGCGCGTACTCGGGACTGTCCTCCCGCCCCTTCGACTCCGCGAACCCCCAGCTCGACCTGCGGCTGCCGGACGGATCCCGGCTCTCCGCCGTCATGGACGTGACGCGCCGGCCGGCCCTGTCGATCCGCCGCGCACGCCTGGGCAAGGTCTTCATGTCCGACCTCGTCGGCAACGGCACCCTGACCCCCGAGGTCGCCCACTTCCTCGCCTGCGCCGTCCGGGCCCGCAAGAACATCATGATCGCGGGAGCCACCAACGCCGGCAAGACGACCCTGCTGCGGGCCCTCGCCAACGAGATCCCGCCGTACGAGCGGCTCATCACCGTCGAACGCGCGCTGGAGCTCGGACTCGACACCTTTCCCGAACTGCACCCGAACGTGGTCGCGTTCGAGGAGCGGCTGCCCAACTCCGAAGGCCAGGGCTCCATCACGATGGCCGAGCTGGTGCGCCGGTCGCTGCGTATGAACCCCTCGCGGGTCATCGTCGGCGAGGTCCTCGGCGACGAGATCGTGACGATGCTCAACGCGATGTCCCAGGGCAACGACGGCTCGCTCTCCACGATTCACGCGAACAGTTCCAGCGAGGTCTTCAACCGCATCTCCACGTACGCGTTGCAGGCGACCGAGCGACTCCCCATCGAGGCCAGCCAGATGCTCATCGCGGGCGCGGTGAACTTCGTGGTCTTCATCCAGCGGCGCAACGACTACGAGTCCGGCGGCCGGCTCCAGCGCATGGTGACCTCCGTGCGCGAGGTCAACGGTGTCGACGGACGGGTGCTGTCCAGCGAGGTGTTCGCCGAGGCCCCGGACGGCCGGATCGTCCCGCACGCCCCCCTCGCCTGCCTCGACGAACTCGTCGCGCACGGCTACCGGCTGCCAGGCAGCGGGAATTGGTGACGACGATGATCCAGGAAACGACGACGCCGGTGACCGCGGCCGCGGTGCCCCACACGGCAGCCGCCGTCGTCCCCGGCGGCCCCTCGGGCACGACCTCCCTCGCCGCTCTCGACTCGCTCGGCTCCATGGGCGGACTGTTCTCCCTGCCCGTGCTGTACGCGCTCGCGTGCGGGGTGGCCGTCGGCGGCGGCCTCGCGCTGTTCGCCGTCGCCGTGCGCGGACTGCCCGCCAAACCCGCGCACGAGAAGCAGAAGGCGAGCGAGCGCGCGAGCGAACTGATCCGCTTCGCCGGACAGCGCGGCTCGATCGCCGCCATCGCCGGTCTGGCCGTCCTCCTCCTCACCGGCTGGGCCGTCGCCGGCCTCGCGGCCGGCATCCTGGTCTTCTTCTGGGACAAGCTCTTCGGCGGCGCCTCCGAGGAACGGGCCGCGATGCGCCGGGTCGAGGCCCTGGCGTCCTGGACGGAGTCCCTGCGCGACACCATCGCCGGCGCCGTCGGCCTGGAGCAGGCCATCCCCGCGTCGGCGCGCGCCTCCGCCCCCGTACTGCGGCCGCACCTCGACGCGCTCGTGGACCGGCTGCGTTCCAGGACACCGCTGCCCGAGGCCCTTCAGCAGCTGGCCGACGAGATCGACGACGCGTCCGCCGACATCATCGTGGCCGCGCTCATCCTCAACGCGCGGCTGCGCGGCCCCGGTCTGCGTCACGTACTCGGCGCGCTGGCCAAGTCGGCGCGCGAGGAGGTCGACATGCGTCAGCGCGTGATGGCCCAGCGCGCCTCGACCCGGCGCTCGGTGCAGATCGTCGTCGCGGTGTCCGTCGCCTTCGTGCTCGGGCTGTCGGTCTTCAACCGTGACTTCGTCGAGCCGTACGGCACGGCGGTCGGCCAGCTCGTACTCACGTGTGTCTGCGGCCTGTTCGGCCTCGGCTTCTGGTGGCTGCGCAAGCTGTCCACGATCGAGACGCCGGAGCGATTCCTGGTACGGGACGAGTCGTCCGTGCGGTTCGTGCGGCCCCGTACGCCGGTTTCCGGGGATGAGGCGGTACGACGATGAACCTGACCATGCCCGTCCTGATCGGCGCCGTGCTGGGCCTGGGTGTCTACGCCCTCGTCCGCGCGCTCATGCCGTCGAGGCGCAGCGCCGTCGCGCAGGTCGCCCGTATCGACGCGATGCGGGCCCGCGGAGCGGCGTACGAGTCCGCGCACCACGGACAGCGGGACGGCGGGCGCCTCGACGGTCTGCGGGCGCAGGTCGGGGCACACGTCGCCGAGCTCTATCTCCAGCAGGGCTGGGAGCAGCGCTCGTTGCGCGCCGATCTGGCGGTCCTGGACCGGAGCTGGGAGAGGTTCCTGGCGACGAAGGTGCTGCTGGCCGCGGCCGGCGTCTTCTTCGGGCCGTTCCTCTTCGCCGTCGTCTGGACCCTCGGTGTCGGGCACAGCCCGATCATCCCGGTCTGGCTCGCGCTGCTCTTCGCGGCCGTCTTCTTCTTCCTCCCCGATCTGGAGGTACGGCGGGACGCCGTGGACCGTCGGCGCGACCTGCGGCGGGTGATCGGCGCGTATCTGGACCTGGTGTCGATGAGCCTGGCCGGTGGCCGGGGTCTGCCCGAGGCGCTGATGGCCGCGGCGGAGATCTCCGACGGCTGGGCCATGCAGCGGATCCGCAACGCGCTCGCCGACGCCCGGATCACCGGTATCAGCCAGTGGCAGGCGCTCGGCTCGCTCGGCGAGGAACTCGGGGTCGAGGAGCTCAAGGACCTGTCCGCCTCGCTCGCGCTCGTCGCGGACGACGGAGCCAAGGTGCGCGAGTCGCTGGCCTCGCGTGCCGAGACGATGCGCCACCGCGAACTCTCCGAGATCGAGGGCAGCGCCGGCGAGAAGTCGCAGTCGATGCTCGTGGCCCAACTGCTCCTGTGTGCGGGCTTCCTGGTCTTCCTGATCTTCCCGGCGGCGATGCGCGTGTTCCAGGTCTGACCGTCCGCCACCCCCGCAGGGCCACCGATTTCGGCCACCACCATCCTCCGAGAGGACAACTCACCATGAACGGACGGAACTTCAGCACCGGGATCCCGGGGGTGGACTTCCTGATCACCTTCCTCCAGGGGCGGGTGCAGCGTGCCCGCTCCGGCGAACTCGACCGGGGTGCGTCCGCGGTCGAGTGGGTCATCATCTCCGCCGTCGTCGTGGCGATCGTCGGCGTGGTCGCCGCGATCATCAACGCCGCGCTGAGCGACGGCGCCAACAAGGTCGGCAACTGCATCAGGGGCACCGACGCCGGCAAGACCTGCTGAGTTCGTACGGGGATGCGAGTGCGCGAGGACGGATCGGTACGTCGCTGGGTGCGCCGCAGGGTGGAGGCAGCCTCCGCCCGCGGTGACTCCGGCATGACCGCGATCGAGTTCGTGCTGCTCACTCCGGTGCTCTTCTTCATGATCTTCGCGACCGTGCAGTTCGCGCTGTACTTCTTCGCGGACCATGTCGCCCAGGCGGCGGCCCAGGCGGGCGCCCGCAAGGCCCGCGCCACCGCGGACGCGCAGCCGGGCGCGTGGCGGGGCGAGGCGGGTGACGTGGTCGACAGCTACATCCGCCAGCTCGGCCCGAAGCTGGTGCTGTCGCCCGACGTGACGATGCTCCAGCCGGAGCCGGACACCGTGGGCGTCGAGATCACGGCGAGGGTGCCGGCGGTCTTCCCCGGACTGGACCTGACGGTGCACGCGCGGTCGGCGGGGCCGGTGGAGAGGTTCGTGAAGGAGGAGAGGCCGTGAGGGGGGCGAGGGGTCTGTCCGTGGTCGTCCGCGACCGCATCTGCTGGCGGCCGGGCCGGGACCGGGGGCTGTCCACCATCGAGGTGGTGATACTCGCGCCGGTGATGATCCTGTTCATCCTGGTGCTGGTGGCGTTCGGGCAACTGGTCAACGGACGCGGCGCGTTGGACGGCGCGGCCAGGGACGCGGCGCGGGCCGGGTCGATCCAGAAGGACCACGCGACCGCCATGGCGGAGGCGCGGAAGGCCGCCGAGGCCGACCTCGGGGACGTCTGCTCGGGCCCGGTGAGCGTGACGCAGACCAGCGCGGGCTTCGAGCCGGACACGCTGTTCACCGTCGAGGTGAGCTGCGCGGTGCGGGGGCTCGCGATGATCGGCCTCGATGTGCCGACCACCCTGGAGTCGTCGTTCAGCTCTCCCCTCGACCCGTTCCGGAGGACGGCATGACGACGGGGTCCGTGGTACGGGGCTGGGGAGCGCGGCGGTGGGCGCGGCTCGACGACCGGGGCTCGGGCGCCGGTGCGGTGATCATCTTCGCGCTCGTGTTCCTGTCGCTCTCGGCGTTCGTGATCGACGGCGGGATGTCCATCTCGAAGCGGGAGCGCGCGGCCGACATCGCCGAACAGGCGGCCCGTTACGCGGCCCAGGACATCGACCTCGAATCCCTCTACGAGAACCGGAACGGCCCGGCTCCCATCAACTTCGAGGACTGCGGCGCCCGGGTGAAGGCGTTCGCCCGCGAGATGGGCATGTCCGGCGCGGACGTCGCGGCGACCCACTGTGTGAGCGCCGACGCCGAACAGGTCGAGGTCGAGGTCCAGTTGACCTATTCACCGGTCTTCACGGGCATGTTCTACGGCGGAGACGTGACGGTCCACGGACGAGCGGTGGCGGAGAACGAGGTGGGCTGAGTCCTGGTGCCGGCGGCGATCACCGAGGCGGTCGGCGGGCAGGGGTGCCGTCGCCCTTGGCCAGGTCGGCCGTACCGCCGGGCCCGGAGGCTCAGTCCATGACGACGCCGAGATCCCGCGTGAGGATCTCCCTCACCTTCGCCTCCGGCACTTCCGGCACTTCGTACCGGACCTTCCTGACCCGCGCGAGGAAGTCCGCGGGCAGGGAGAGGTGGTACTTGGAGAGGTAGTACGGAAGATCCTGGCGCCAGAGCCAGACCCCGTCCGTACAGAGCGACCCGATGCCGGACAGGACCGGGGCATCGGCGTCGGGGTCCAGGACATCAGGTCCCGCACTCATCTCGGCCCAGATCCGGACGCCCCGCCCGAGATAACCGATGACCTCCGCCTCGTCCGGGTCGCCGACGGGACGCACGAAGTCCCGCATGAGTCCGCCGAGGGGGAGCCCCCAACCGGGATCGAGCTCGGAGAAGAACCCCACGGGCCGGATCACATCCGTACCTCGGTCACGTCCTGGTTTCTCGGAGGCCGACGTCACGCGTCGAACCTCCGGTCGTCACTCTGCCCGCCGCACTCCGGGCCGTCGGAAACGGCCGTCACGGCGACGGTCTGCCGTCCGGCTGATTCGTCCCGCCCTGCTTCTGCGTCTTCACGCCCTCGGAGACTTCCTTCGCCAGCTCGTCGTCGAGTTTCTTGAACTCCCGGACCACCGCGTCGGACATCTTCGCCAGGGCGTCGAGGGACTGGCCGATGTCCTCGCGGCCGTCCTCCCAGCCGGACTCGAAGTCCTCCAGGGCGTCGTGGACGGTGTGGTCGCCGAGGTCGTCCCTGTACGACTCGAAGAGCTTCTTGGTGTGGTTCAGCCGGGTCTTGATGTCCCGCAGCCGGTCGCCGTAGTCCTCCAGCTCGCTCAGCGGGAGCGCGAGGTCGCTCTTGCCGCCACCACCCATGCCGGTTTCCCCTCCTGGAGTCCCGAAGTCCCGGTCAGACGAACCGGAACGTGCCGGTCACCGCGTCGAAGATGTCGTGGAAGGCCTCGGCCAGGTCGAGCACCGGGCTGGCTCCGGAGACGAGAACGACCTTGTCGGTGGTTCCCGGGACCGGGATGTACGTCTGGGTCAGCACCATGCGAAGGGTACGGGTGTCGCCCTGCGCGACGGGTACGTCCTCGACGCCGAACGTGCGCGCGGCGAGGCCCACTTGAGGGATGTCGACGGTCGTCACCGTGCGCCAGGCGTCACCCTCGCGGCGCGCCGTGACCGTCCGCAGGCTCTCCGCGATCGCGCGCGGGTCGGTCGACAGCGCCACGCCCTGCTTGTTCTGGGCGCCCAGCACCGACACGGTGAGGGTCGCGGTCAGCGGAACGCCCTCGAAGTTCTCGGCCATGCAGCCCATGTACACGGCGCCGGAGTCGTACGCGTCCTTGGCCATCCTGCGCAGCACGGCCGCCAGATCGCCGCGGTACTCCGCGAGTTCGGGCACCTCGCGGATCCGCTCGTCGACGAGGCCCCGGACGGTCGCGTCCCGCCCTTCCGGACGGATGTCGAACTCCCACCAGGAGTCCGGGACGGACAGGGAGAAGCCCGAGGACAGACCCGGGCTCTCCGGCGAGGTGGAGCGTGTGGTCAAGGTCGGTTGCCTTCCTTCAGACAGCCCGGTGCGATCCGTCCGGGGCCGGCAGCCAGTCCAGCAGATCCTCGGACCGGGCGGGGGGATCGGCGTCCGTGGTGAGGGACACAGGAAGCCCCAGTCGGGCCGCGTTCGCCAGAACCTGAGGGGAGAGGACGGCCCGGGAGCCGCTCCGGACGTGACCGCTGAGGTCGAGCTGCACGGAGTGCCCCCGCTGCCGGATGTCCTGGATCCGTTGCAGGGCGGGGGAGACGAGCTCGGACAACTCGGCGACGAGTCCCTCGAATCCCCGCTCGGGCGAGCCGGTGACCTGGAGTGCCCAGCACCCCTCGTCGGGACGGAACGACGAACCGGCGGCCGGCTCCCGGACGAAGGTGGGAGCGATGCCCAACTCGGCGGTGATGTCGTGCGGTTTCAGGTTCCGCCCGGTGATGAGAAGGGCGACCTGGGGGGTTTCCCACGAAGGGGACAGTTCCATGGTGGGCCCTCACCGATCGCTGACGCTGGTCGTGACTGTGACGGGAACGCGGAGGGCGGCTGCCTTCCGAACGACCTCGGGGTCCAGTACGAACGTGGCTCCGCGGCCGACGAATCCGAAGAGGTCGAGACGGATGTCGTATCCCTGGAGGGCCAGTTCGGCCAGGGAGGAGGACCGAGGTTCCAGCCTGTCCAGGAGAGCTCGGAGTTGGTCCCCCACTCCTCCCGGCGACCTCTCGTGAACCTGGAGGATCCAGAGGCCGTCGTCGGACGAAGCCCGACCCGGCTGATCGCTTCCGGGGTGCTGGACCGTCGTCGGAGGCAGGGAGAGGGTCCGCGAGACGAAATCCGCGTCCAGATCGGCCTTTCGGACGACCAGTTTCACAGCAGTTTCGACCCAGGGTCCTTCGCTGTGGGTGTAGTCCATCTGGTATTTCTCCTCAGAGGATTTCACGGCACGCCGCCCAGTGTACATTCCCCATGCCAGGCTTGAGCAGGTCGGATATAGTCGTGCGCTCTGCGACGGTCGTCGAATTCTCGAAAACGCTGAAACTTCCGCCCATCGATCCTGTGGGTGCCGCCAGTGTGTAGTTGGGTACGACGTCGCCCTCATGTGCCGTGTGCAGCGCACTTCCCGGGTACACGCCTGCCTCCACCGCAAGTCCGTCGAGGCCCGGCAGGCGTTCGCCGTGGTCCACGTAGAAGGAGAGCGAGCTGCCCTTGGGCACGGTGAACGTCCCGGCCCCCTCTTCCAGGAAGCCGTGGCCCGCGAGAACGGTTTCGTCGGTTCTGCCGCCTTGGAATACGCGAGTCGCGTAGTAATGACCCTGTTCTGATGTGTAGGTCTTTTTTGAGAGCTGTGGGCCGAGGTTGCGTAGCGCGTCCTTGATTGCCTCCGGAGAAGGCAGCGGGCTTCCGGATCCGCGTGCCGACATCCTGGCGAGCCAGGATCCGTCGAATCCGCGGAACACGTTTCGTGCGGAGCCTCCGAGATTCCTGGCGCCGTTCGCGAGATTCTTCAGCCCCCCGCCGATGCCCTTCGTGAAGGCGCCGCCGAGGGCGCGCAGGCCGCCCAGTTTCCAGAGTTTGCCCATCTTGGCGATGCTCGTGAAGCCCTTGGTGGCGGGGATGCAGTCGAGGACCGCGAAGATCAGATCGCCCCAGCCCGCCTGGCCGTTGAGCATCTTTCTCACCGTGTCCGCGAGCACGACCAGAGCCGCCGCGAAGACCAGCCAGCCCAGCGGGCCGCCCACGATCATCACGATGATGCCGACGATCGTCACGACCCACTTGCACACCGTGACGATCTCGTCCCAGTGGTCGGAGACCCAGTCGAGGGGCTCCTCCCACCAGTGGCGGTTGTGGATGCCGGCGTCCGACGCCTCGTGCAGCTTCTTGACCGTGCGCCGGGCGGCCTCCTCGCGCAGCCCCTTCGCGTGTGCGGCCAGCTTCTTCGCCGCGTCCAGCAGGCCCTGGGCGTCGTCCACGTCCTTGCGGGCGGCGGTCTGCCGCTCCCTGGCGTGCTGGGCGTCCCGGGTCGCGCGGCGGACGTCGGCCTCGTCCGGCGGGGGCACGTCCTTGCCGGGATGCTTGGCCGGGTCGTAGGAGTCGGCCTTCGCCGTGGCCGTGTGCACCCAGTCGTCGGCGCCGGAGAGCGCGGTGTTCGCCGTGGACAGGTCCTGGCGGGCCTTGCGGCCGTCGCGCAGCGCCCTGTCCGCCTTCTGCTGGGCGTCGTCCAGGTCGGGCCAGTACGAGGCGAGCGCGTCGCCCGCGATGCCGTAGGACTTCTTGAGCTTCTTCAGCTGCCCGGGGACGTCCTCGAACTCCGAGGCGAAGGAGTCCGCCGTCCTGCCCGCCCACTTCAGGACCGCGTCGTCGTGGGCCAGCCCCTTGACGTCCCGCAGGATGTCCGAGACGTCGTCGGCGAAGTCGTGCAGCGAGGCCGCGAGTTTGCGCACGCGTTGCGGGTCGCCCGGCGTCGGGTCCTGGTCCAGGTCGAGTATGTGCCAGTCCGTCGGCCTGTTCGACACGTGTTCCCCCGTAACACCCGCAACCTCTGCATCAGAACGTACGTGTGAACGTATCGCGCCGCTCGTTGCGAGTGGAACGCCGAACAGGGCTGCGTAGAGGGGCTGTTACGTACGGGGTGTGCCGACCGTCCCGGTGCGTATGGCCTGGAGGAGGTGGCCGACGGGGGTGGGGGCGGTGGTCAGGACGATGCCGGGGTCGTCGGATTCGCGGAGGTGCAGGGCCGCGCGGGTGGAGGCGAGTTCGACGCAGGAGTCGCCGTCGCCGGGCCCCGAGAAGGACGACTTCTGCCAGTTGTCAGGGGTGGTCATGGGTGCCTCTCACAGCTCCTTGGTCAACCTGTGGACGAAGTCGCGGGACCGGTCGGAGTCCAGCGACACGTCCCCGACTTTATGGAAGAGCGTGCGATACGCGTTGAGTTGGGCCTCGGAGTCGATGAACGCCGCGCCCTGGGGAGCGTCGCGCACGACGGTGTCCAGCTTGGGCGCGGTGCCTCCCGCGTAGGTCATGGCGCTCGCCGCGCCGCCGAAGCCCTCCAGGTCGAAGGGGATGACGCGCACGGTGATGTGGTCGGCCTCGCAGAGGTCGAGCACATGGGTGAGTTGGGCACGGGACGTGGCACGGTCGCCGACCATGATGCGCAGCGCGGCCTCGTGCACGATGCCGTCGTACCGCTTGGGGGCGGGGCCTTCGAGCAGTTCCTGGCGCTGCATGCGGTGCTGCACGCGCAACTCCACCTCGTCGAGCGGAAGTTCCGGTACCCGGTAGGAGAAGACCGCGCGCGCGTACCGCTCCGTCTGGAGGAGGCCGGGGATGTGGAGGAACTGGACGTCCCGCAGGAACGTCGCGTGGTGTTCCAGCTCGGCGAGGTCGAGGAACGGGGTGGGCAGCGAGCCGCGGTACGGCTCCCACCACCCGCGTGTCCTGTCGGTGGCCATGGAGACCAGGGCCTCCACGAACGCCTCGTCCGTGCAGACGTACTGTGCCGCGAGCCGGCGTAAGCGTTTCTCGCTCACGCCCGCGAGGCCGGCTTCGATCTGGCTGATCTGCGCGGGGCTCACGCCGAGGAGCGTGGCCGCTTCCCGCGACGCGAGCCCCGCCGCCTCCCGGAGCCGCCGCAGTTCGGCCGCCAGCCGCAGCTGACGTGCTGTCGGGTCACGCCTCAATGCCATCGGCTTCCCCTCTCGGCGTACCCACGAAGGTGACGTTCGGGGGGCAGATTACGCGACCGCCACGAGGCATCTAAAGAGTTAGGGCTACGTTCGGTCACCCAGGCGTCACTCTGAGAGGCACGGAACCAATCCATGTCCTGGTGTGGGTTTTCCGGCGACAGGTCCGGGTCGTCAGCGCCAGTCGCGCCGGCCGCCGGAGAACGCCCTCGATCGCCATGGGCGGAGCTGGACCATGGCGCCGCTGTCGAGACCCTCTTGTGGATGTTGTGAAAGGTGTGCGGGGTCAACGTGGGTGGCGGGGGGCAGGGTGATGGGGTAACTCGGGTGGCCCGGGCGGTTGGTGGGGGAACGGGTTGGGTGGTGGCGGTGCCGTCCGTTCGGGCTTCGACACCCTCCTTAGACTCTCAGTAGGCTCGGTTCACCCCCGAACTCGCGCCCTCCCCATACGACCCCAGGACACCCGCCATGGCCCGACGCACCAACTCCAGTCCGACGGGCGGCTCGCCGGGTCCGAGGAATCGGACGCCGCAGCCCCTGCCCCGGCGTCGCCGGACGATCGGGGACTTCGCGAAGGCGTTCGGGGCGTTCGCCGCCCTGCTGGTGCTGCTCGTCGGCGTGCCCGCGGCGCTCGTGGTCGCCGTGGGCCGCCCGCTGCCGCACGGGGCTCCCTCGCTGGACTGGCTCCAGCAGGAGATCACCGTCGGCACGTTCATCCATGTGCTGACCGTCATCGTCTGGTTCGCGTGGGCGCAGTTCGCCGCGTGCGTCCTCGTCGAGATGAAGGCCGCGCTGTCCGGTGTCGGCCTGCCCAACCGCGTACCGGGTTCCGGGCCGAGCCAGTTGCTGGCCCGTCAGCTCGTCGCGGCCCTGCTCCTCGTCGGCGCCACCGCCGCGAGCTTCACCCCGGGGCTCTCCCAGCTCGGGCACGGCCCGGAGGCCGGCCGGCAGGGCTCCGTCGCCGCCGCCCAGCAGACCCCCGGACTGTTCGCGCAGCAGGAGCGGGCCGCCGCCGGAGCCGCCGCCGCGGTCGCCGAGCAGGCCGCCGACGCCGCGTCCCGGGCCGCGTCCCAGGCGGACGGCGGCGCCTCCGCCCGGCACGGCGACACGAAGTTCTACCGGATCCAGCCCCCCGAGGGCCGCCACCACGACTCGCTCTGGGAGATCGCGCAGCGCCACCTCGGCGACGGGCGCCGGTACAAGGAGATCTACGAGCTCAACAAGGACCGTACGCAGCCCGACGGGTCCAAGCTGTCCGAGGCCAGTCTCATCAGGCCCGGCTGGATCATGGAGATGCCCGGCGACGCCCACGGCGGCGAGCTCGTCGAGATGCCCGACGCGAAGCCCGGGATCCCGGAGCAGGTCCGGCAGCAGATCCACGACTACGCGAACACCGGCGACCAGCGGCAGGCGGACGGCCGGCAGGGCAGTCAGAGCGGGCAGGGCGAGCAGAGCGGTCGTAGCGACCAGGACACCGCGCAGTTCCGCGTTCCCCAGCAGCGGGTCGGCGGCGAGCACGGTCAGGAGCGTGAGGGCGCCTCCTCCGACGAGGTCTCCGTGAACGCGCGCGACGGACACGGTACGCGGTCGGCCTCCGCGGGGAGCGGCTCCTCCTTCGGCCTGCCCGACGCCCTCCTCGGCGCACCCCTGCTCGCCGCGGGCCTCCTCGGCGCGCTCGGCCGGCGCCGCCGTCAGGCCCTGTGGCAATCGGCGCTCGGCGCGGTCGGCGGGCGGCGCGGCATGGAGCCGCCGGTCCCGACGGGATCCGCCGCGGACGCCCAGGACGCGCTGCTCGTCGGCGCCGACCCCGAGGCCGTACGCCTCCTCGATCTGTCGCTGCGCGGACTCGCGGCCGCCCTGGCCGCCGAATCGCGCCCGCTGCCGACCGTCTACGCGGCCTGGCTCGGCGGCAACGGCGATCTGCACCTCCAGCTCGCCCAGCCCGCAGGAAAGCCGCCCGCGCCGTGGCGGCTCGGCCAGGACCAGACGTTCTGGATGCTGACACGCGCGGACGCCGAGCGGTACGAAGAGGTCGACACCGCCGCCCCGTACCCGGGCCTCGTCAGCCTCGGCACCATGGACGACTCGCGGCTGCTGCTCAATCTGGAGGCCGTGCCCGGCATCGTCTCCCTGAGCGGCGGCGCGGCCGACCGCGCGGGCGTCTTCGCCTCCGTCGCCGCCGAACTGGCCACCAACGGCTGGTCGGACCGCATGACGATCACCCTCGTCGGCTTCGGCGAGGACCTGACCCCGCTCGCGCCCAACCGGCTGCGCCACCTCGACGGCGTCGAGGCCCTCGTCGAGACCATGGAGGCCGAGACGCGGCAGCGGCGCGGCGCGCTGGGCGCCGCCGGACACGACTCCGTGCTCACCGGCCGCACCGGGCCCGCCCAGCACACCCGTTGGGCCCCACACCTGGTCCTCCTGGCCGCCGAACCCTCCCCGGTCGACGCCCTCAGGCTCGCCGAACTCGCCGCGGACGCCGGTCGGTTGGGCATCGGCTATCTCGTCGGGACCGAGTCCGGTGAACTCCCCGGCGCGGCCTGGGAGATGGAGATCACCTCCGAGGGGCGGCTGCTCGCGCCGCTCCTCGGCCTCGAACTCGACGCGCAGCTGCTGCCGGTCGCCCAGCAGCGGGCGGTCGTGGAACTCTTCGTCGAGGCGGACCCGGAGGGCGGGCCCGACGACCCGACCGACTCCCCGCCGTTCCTCGTCGACATCAGCGAACAGGGCCGGCCGGCCGTGTACGCGCGGCTCGTGGGCCCGTACGAGATCATCGGCCTGGACACGCCCGAGGGCGAGCGCAGTCCGCTGCTGCACGAGGCGCTGGCGCTGCTCCTGCTGCACCGTGAAGGAGTGCACCCGCGGGTGCTGTCCTCCGCGCTGTGGCCGCGCGGAGTCACCGACGACGTCCGCGACGCGCTCGTCGAGCGGCTGCGCGGCTGGCTCGGCGACGACCCCGACGGCACGCCCCGCCTCGGCGTCGACGCGACCGGACGGCTCACGCTCGCCAAGTCCGTCGTCTCGGACCTGGACGTACTGCGCTCGCTCTATCACGAGGCGACGCAGGGCAGGGGCGCCGACAGCCGGGTCGTCCGCGGGCGCCTGCTCACCGACGCGCTCGTCCTCGTCCGCGGCCAGCTGCTCGCGGACCGTCCCGAAGGCCGTTACGGCTGGCTCACCCACGAGATCATCGACGCCCAACTGCCGCTGCTCGTGGCGGACATCGGGCTCGCGCTGTCCGCCTTCCATCTGGAGAAGGACCGGGCGGAGAAGGCGATCGAGGCCCTGGACGCGTCGATGAACTCGGCGCCGGCGGACGAGCGGCTGTGGAACGAACTGCTGCGCGCGACGCACGCGACCGGGGACGAGGGCAGGGTGAAGCGGCTCGCCGCGGACCTGGTGGCCCGCAGCGGCGCCCGGGGGCTGCCGCCCCGGACGGAGGCGCTGCTCGACGAACTCCTGCCGACCTGGCGAAGCGGAACGGCGGCGGTGAGCTGACGCTCGGCCCTTGGCCCGACCGCACCCCGGCCGCTCACGCGTCCGGACGGCGCGACTCACCGGCCACTCTCCGCCGGACGGTGCGACTCACCGCCCGGCCCGGCCGGTACACCGGACTCTTGGGGGAACGTGTGGATCTCGATCTCTGGGTCGTCGTCGCCGCCGCGCTGTGGGGCGCGGCGGCGGGGCTTCTGGTGCCCCGGCCCGCCTACCGCTTCGCCGTCGACCCGGACGAGCCGTGGCGGGACCGCTGTCCCGAAGGGCGGCCGATCACCGGGGCCGCGCGCGGATGGCTCGGGCCGGCCCGATCCCCGGGCGGAACCCGTTACGGCCCCAGCGTCCTCCTCGTCGCGCCGGTCACCGCCCTGCTCTGCGCGGGGCTCGCCCTCGCCACCGGTACACGTCCCGAGCTGGGCGTCTGGCTGCTGCTCGCGCCGCTGGGCGTTCTGCTCGCGGTGGTGGACTTCCGGGTGCAGCGGCTGCCGGACCCGCTGACCCTGCCGCTCGCGGCGGCGGCGCTGGTACTGCTGGGGGCGGCCGCCCTGCTGCCCGAACACGCGGGGGAGTGGCTGACGGCGCTCCTGGGGGCGCTCGTGCTCGGCGGCGCGTTCTTCGTGCTTTTCCTCGTCAACCCGAACGGCATGGGCTTCGGCGACGTGAAACTCGCCCTCGGTCTCGGCGCGGTGCTCGGCTGGTACGGGTGGAGCGTGGTCGTCCTGGGCACCTTCGCCGGGTTCCTGTTCGGCGGGCTGTACGGGCTGGCGCTGGTGATCGCGCGGCGTGCGGGGCGCAGGACGTCGATCCCGTTCGGCCCGTTCCTGATCGCCGGGGCGTACATGGGCCTGCTGATCGGGGCCTACGCGGCCTGACGCCCGTCCGGGTCGGCGGGCCGGGTCACCCGCGGGCCGGGCCGGGTCGGCGGGCCGGTGTCGGTGGGCTGGCGTCGGCCGCTGCGGTGAGCTGGCGTAGGGTGGTTGAGTCTGTCCACAACCCTTACGAAAGGGACGCTCCCGGTGACCGAGAAGGCCGACCTTCAGTCCGTGCTGGACCGTGCCGCAGAGGGTGGGCGGATCACCCCGGAGGAGGCGCTCGTCCTCTACCGCGATGCCCCGCTGCACGCGCTCGGCGCCGCCGCCGACGCCGTACGCCGCCGCAGGTACGCGGGTACGGAGCACATCGCGACGTACATCATCGAGCGCAACATCAACTACACGAACGTGTGCGTCACGGCGTGCAAGTTCTGCGCCTTCTACGCGGCCCCCAAGGACACCGCCAAGGGCTGGACGCGCGACCTCGACGACATCCTGCGCCGCTGCGCGGAGACCGTCGAACTCGGCGGCACGCAGATCATGTTCCAGGGCGGACACCACCCGGACTACGGCGTCGAGTACTACGAGAAGCACTTCGCCGCGATCAAGGGCGCCTACCCCGAGCTGGTCATCCACTCCCTCGGTGCCTCCGAGGTCGAGCACATGGCCCGCATCTCCAAGGTGAGCGTCGAGGAGGCCATTCAGCGGATCCACGCGGCCGGTCTCGACTCCTTCGCCGGTGCGGGCGCCGAACTGCTCCCGGCCCGCCCGCGCAAGGCGATCGCCCCGCTCAAGGAGAGTGGCGAGCGCTGGCTGGAGATCATGGAGATCGCGCACGGGCTGGGCGTCGAGTCGACGTCCACCATGCTGATGGGTACCGGCGAGACCAACGCCGAGCGCATCGAGCACCTGCGGATGATCCGTGACGTACAGGACCGGACGGGCGGCTTCCGCGCGTTCATCCCGTACACCTACCAGCCCGAGAACAACCACCTGAAGGGCCGTACTCAGGCGACGCTCTTCGAGTACCTGCGGATGATCGCGATCGCGCGTCTGTTCCTGGACAACGTGGCGCACATCCAGGGCTCCTGGCTGACCACCGGCAAGGAGGTCGGCCAGCTCTCCCTGCACTACGGCGCGGACGACCTCGGCTCGATCATGCTGGAGGAGAACGTCGTCTCCTCCGCCGGCGCCAAGCACCGCTCCAACCGCATGGAGATCATCGACCTGATCCGCAAGGCGGACCGGGTCCCCGCCCAGCGGACCACGACGTACGAGCACATCGTCGTCCACGGCGACCCGGCGAACGACCCGGTGGACGAGCGCGTCATGTCCCACATCTCCTCGACGGCGATCGAGGGCGGCACGGCGCACCCCGAGCTGAAGCTGCTGGCCTCCAACTAGCCGCGCCATGACGACACTTCACGTTGCCGAGGAGTCGGCCGGGACAGCGGTCCTGGTCGACGGCGCGGTCGTGGCCGCCATCGGCCCCTACGAGGATCTGGCCGCCGCCCACCCGAGCGCCAAGGTCCGGCGCTGGCCCGGCATCCTGACGCCGGGGCTGCTGAACCCGTACGGCCCCGAGCTCCTGGAGGCCACGTACCACCCGGACCCGCGCGAGGCCGAGGGCTTCGGCACCGAGCCCATCGGCGGGGAACGGGCCAAGCGGATCTTCCGCGCGGACCCCACACGCCTCGGCGCGAGCGCGCGGCGCGGGATCCAGCGGATGCTGGCGCACGGCACGGTGGCGGTGGCCGGCGAACTGCGGTCGCGCTCCGTGGCCGACGCGGTGCGCAGGGCCGGACTCGCGGTGGGACGGCGTCCCGACCGGCTCCCGGGGCCGCCCGCGCTGTCCCCCGCCCCGCTGATCCTGCTGCCGGCGCTGGCGCCGGGCGGCCCCGCCCGGTTCGCCGTGTTCGACGTCGCGGACCCTGCCGAACTGGTCAGGCGCGGTGCGGGGACCTGCGTGGCGACGGTGATCGGCGGGCGACTGGTGTACCGAGGCCGCTGACCACGGAGCCGGCTCGGCCTTCATACCGCACCGACGGTTCCGCCGGCCTCGCGCCGACCACTGCGCCGGCCTCGCGCCGACCACTGCGCCGGCCTCGCGCGGACCACTGCGCCGGCCTCGCGCGGACCACTGCGCCGGCCTCGCACCGATCACTGCGCCGGCCTCGCACCGATCACTGCGCCGGTCTCGCGCCGACCACTGCGCCGGACCGACGGTTCCGTCGGCCTCGCGCCGATCACCCCGCCGCCCCTGCGCCGATCACCGCGCGGGCCGCGGCCTCAGCCCGTGAACGCCCGCGCGAAGGCGCCCGAACGCTGCTTCACGCCGCTGCAATCGGTCGCCGCGTCGCCCGCGGTGGCGCTGCCCTTCTCGCACTGCCGGTCCCGGAACGTCGACCACATCGACACCCAGGCCACGCCCTTCTTCTCGGCGAACGCCCTCACCTGCGCCGCGTCCGCGAGCCCGAACGTCTCGTTGCCCACGTCGTTGACGCCGATCATCGAGGTGAGCGCGAGCCCCTGCCAGGCGGCGGCGTCAGACAGCCCGAACACCTTCTTCAGCTGACCGTGGGCCGCCTCGGCGGACGTGATCGCGTAGGCGCCCATGTCTCCGGCGTACGAACTGCCGTAGTTCATGGTCATGATGTTGACCGTGGAGACGTCCACGGAGTGGTCGTTGGCGGACTCCAGGAGGGCCAGTCCGTCGGAGTCGAGGCCGGACGGCATCACGGGCAGGGTGAATGAGACCGTCAGCCCGGGGCGCTTCCTCTGGAGCAGAGCGATGGCCTCGGAGCGCAGCGCGACCGAGGCGGAGTCGCTCAACTCGGTTCCCTCGATGTCGAAGTCCGCCCGGGTGGAGCCGACGGCGTCCAGTGCCGCGCCGTAGGCGGCGGCGAGGTCGCTCGCGCTGTCGCAGGCCGAGGCCAGTTCCTTGCCGGACGCGCCGCCGAACGACACCCGAACCCCGGCGCCGGACTTGGCGAGCGCCGAGACACGGGACTTCACGGCCGTGTCCCCGATCGCGTACATGCCGTCCCACTTCGGTGTGCAGCCACTGCCGTCCGAGATGACGAAGGCCAGGTTGTACGTGGCCGGCGACCCCGCGGTGTCGGTTCCGGCGGCGGTCGTGGCGCTCACGTAGGGGGCGTACGAGGTGGCCGAGGACGCGCCCTGGTTCGGAGCCGCCGCCGTGGTCCGGCCGGTTCCCGCGGACGCCGGGCCGGACGCGCCGCCGCCCGAGGAGCACCCCGTGCAGGCCAGGACCGCCAGGCACAGAAGCCCCGTGGCCTGCTTCAGGAAACTCCGCATTGTGCACGCACCCGCTCTCGTGATGTCTGTCTCAGGACGGAAACAAACGGTCGTTTCCCGACTGGGAATGTGTCACACCCGGAACGGATTACCGAATGGAGATCGCACAGGGAAATCGGGGGAGTCCACGCCGACAAACGGGGTGATACGGGCCCTCGAACGGTGCAAATGCCTCATGCGCTTCGGGTCCGAGTCGCGTGGGCCTTCCCTGATTCTCATAGGGAAACTACAGGCTGAGGCATCCCTCATGGGCCGTTCACACGGAATTCGGAGTTTCCGGCACATAAACGCGCCCTACCGTCTGCGGAATGCAATCCGAGTCCGCCATCGAAAACCCAGCCCAGGTGCGTGGCCGTCGCCGCAAACGCGGCAGCGCGGCCGTGGACGGCCCCGTGTTCGTCGACAGCTCCGGGCGCCGCGCCCGCCTGCTGAGCAGAATCGGCATGCTCGTCGGCGTCGTCTGCCTCGGCTACGCGGTCGTGCTCGGAATGGCCTTCATGGGCTGGGGCACCTCGCTCACCCCGTCCTCGCTCCTCCCCTTCGACGGCGGCCGGGCCGGTTCGGCCCCTGCCGCGGGCTACGGTCCAACCCCCGCCGCGGGCTACGGCGCGGGCTACGGCGGGCCGCGAGGCGGAGCCGCCGCCGGCGACGGGGAGCACACGCTCCCATGACCACCACCAGCCCCACGCGTGGCCGCAGGCGCGCCCCCTCCAGGATGGAGCGGGCCGCCGGAAAGGCCGCGGCGCTTCAGAAACCCCGTGTCGTCCTCGCCCTGTTGCTCCTGCTGGCGCTCGTCAGCGTGATGCTGCTCGACGGCTATCTGCGGTCCGAGATCGGCAACGACGCCCGGGTCCGCGACGGCGCGGCCTACGACGAGGTCCCTCAGAAGATCCTCGACGGCGGACCCATCCTGACGTTCGCGGGCGGCACCGCGAGGACGCAGTCCGTGCCGAGGAAGACGATCGTGCTGACCTTCGACGACGGGCCGACCGCGAACTGGACGCCCCAGGTCCTCAAGGTCCTGGAGGAGAACGACGTCGAGGGCACCTTCTTCATGGTCGGCTCGATGGTCTCCCGCTACCCGGACGTGGTGAAGACCCTCGTCGACCAGGGCAACGAGGTCGGCATCCACACCTTCACCCATGTCGACCTCTCCTACCAGAGCACCGCACGTCTTCAACGCGAGCTGAAGCAGACGCAGTTGGCCCTCGCGGGCGCGGCCGGGATCACCACCACGCTGTTCCGTGCCCCGTACTCGTCGGAGATCAGCGCCGTCGACAACTACAGCTGGCCCGTCTACAAGGAACTCGGCGGCCTCGGCTACACCAGCGTCTTCGTCGACACCGACAGCGACGACTGGAAGAAGCCGGGTGTCTCGAAGATCGTCCGGTGGGCGACGCCCAAGAACGACGAGGGCGCCATCGTCCTCATGCACGACGCGGGCGGCGACCGCTCGCAGACGATCGCCGCGCTCGGCTCGTACATCAGGAAGATGAAGGCGAAGGGCTACACCTTCACCACCGTCAGCGGCGCCCAGGCCATGCTCGGGGCGAACCGTGTCGCTCAGGCCGCCCAGCGGAAGGCCACCGGCGCGACCCTCTACGAGGGCGAGGCGCTCGTCTGCGCCGTGGCGGTCGCCGAATGGGTCGTACCGGCGCTGTCCTGGTTCCTCCTCGTCGTCGGCGTCGCCGTCATGGGCCGGTTCGCGATGATGCTGGTCCTCGCCCGCCGCCACCACCGGCAGCGCAACCGCGGACGCCGCCGGGGCGGGACGTTCAGCTGGGGGCCTGCGGTCACCCGGCCGGTGACCGTGATCGTGCCCGCGTACAACGAGAAGGAATGCATCGCCAACACCCTGAACTCGCTGGCGAGGAGCACGCATCCGATCGAGATCATCGTCGTCGACGACGGTTCCGAGGACGGCACGGCCGGGATAGCGCAGTCGCTCGGCATGCCGAACGTCCGGGTCCTCCGGCAGGAGAACGCAGGCAAGCCCGCCGCCCTCAACAACGGTGTCCGCAACGCCCGTCACGACATCGTCGTGATGATGGACGGCGACACCGTCTTCGAACCGGACGCCGTGCGCCGGCTCGTACAGCCCTTCGCCGACCCGGGGATCGGGGCGGTCGCGGGCAACGCCAAGGTCGGCAACCGCACCACCATGATCGGCGCCTGGCAGCACATCGAGTACGTGATGGGCTTCAACCTCGACCGCCGCATGTACGACCTGCTGCGCTGCATGCCCACCATCCCCGGCGCCATCGGCGCGTTCCGCCGGGACGCGGTCCTGGAGGCCGGCGGCATGAGCGAGGACACGCTCGCCGAGGACACCGACATCACCATCGCCCTGCACCGCGCGGGATGGCGGGTCGTCTACGAGGAGCACGCCAAGGCCTGGACGGAGGCGCCCGGTTCGTTCAAACAGCTGTGGTCGCAGCGCTACCGCTGGTCGTACGGCACCATGCAGGCGCTGTGGAAGCACCGCAAGTCCCTGACGGACAGGGGCCCTTCGGGGCGCTTCGGGCGCGTGGGCATGCCGCTGGTGGTGCTCTTCCAGATCGTCACGCCGGTGTTCGCCCCGCTCATCGACGTGTTCACCGCCTACTCGATGCTCTTCGTGGACTTCCGGGCCGCGCTGCTCGCCTGGCTCGCCGTCCTCGCGGTCCAACTGGTCTGCGCCGCCTACGCGTTCCGTCTCGACCGGGAGAAGTACCGCTACCTCGCGATGCTGCCGCTCCAGCAACTCGCCTACCGCCAGATGATGTACCTGGTTCTGATCCACTCCTGCGTCACGGCCCTGACCGGCGGCCGCCTCCGCTGGCAGAAGCTCAAACGCACGGGCGAGGTCGGAACCCCGGCAGGAGTGAACTAGATGAGCCGGGAGCCGACTCCCCACGGGACGCCGAGGGCCCCCGCGACCCACAGGGCCCCCGCGACCCACAGGGCCCGTCCGACCCACAGGGCCCGTCCGACCCACAGGGCCCCGGCGACCCACAGGGCCCCCGCGGCCCCGGAAGGTGGATCGGGGGGCCGCGACCGGTACTTCGACGCCCTTCGTGCCATCGCCCTGGTCCGTGTCGTGGCCTACCACACCTTCGGCTGGGCCTGGGCCGGCCTCGTCTTCCCCTCGATGGGCGTGATGTTCGCGCTCGCCGGCACCCTGATGGCCCGCTCCCTGGAGCGTCCCGCCTTCGAGGTGGTCCGGAGCCGGATGCGGCGACTGCTGCCGCCGTTCTGGTTCTGGGGCGTCTTCGTCGTGCCGGCCATGCTGATCCACGGCTGGATGCCGGGCTGGCAGATCGTGTTCTGGGTCGTCCCGGTCGGCGACCCTCCGGGCGACCAGTGGGGCGTGCAGGCCTGGGAGATCCTCTGGTACCTGCGGACGTACCTCTGGTTCGTGCTGCTCTCCCCCCTGCTGCTGAAGATCTTCCGCAGGGCCCCGGTGCCGGTGCTGCTCCTCTCGCTCGTCCCGATCGTGGTCTTCCGTTACGGATGGCAGCCGTCGTACGACCGCTTCGGCAGCGCCCTCACGGACCTCGCCACCTATCTCGCCTGCTGGCTGCTCGGCTTCGCCCACCGCGAGGGGGTGCTCCAGCGGCTGAGGCCGGCCGTGGTCGTCCTCGGCTCGATCGCCGCCCTCGCGTACGGCGGCTGGTACGCCCTCGCGCACCGGTCGGAGTACGGCACGTACGACCTCGACGAGAACCCCCTCGCCCAGGCCTTCTGGTCGGCGGGCTTCGTGACGCCGCTGATGTACTTCAAGGCGTACAACGGCGTCGACTTCGCCTGGCTGGCCCGCTTCAGGCGGCTCGACCGGACGGTGACGGTCTTCAACGCGCGCGCGGTGACGATCTACCTCTGGCACGAGATCGCGCTGATCCTGGCCGTCCCGCTGATCGACCGGTTCTGGCAGGTGCCGGCGTTCGAGAAGTGGCTGCCCCTGGAGAGCCAGTGGTTCCTGTTCGCCGTCGGATGGGTGCTGATCTGGACGGCGATCCCCCTGTTCGGCTGGGTCGAGGACGTGGCCGCGCGGAAGAGGCCCCGGCTGCTGCCGTAGCGGCTCGAAGGGTGAATCTGGCCCCGGTTGGCCGTGCGCGGACGCGTACAACGAGCCAGGTGCGATCTTGGTTACGGAGCATGAGGGAAATCCCCACAGAGAGGCTGACGTCCCCCATGCGTCGTTCCCTGCTCGCCGCGGCCACCGCGGCGACCGCGCTCACCGCCGCCCTGTCGCTCGCCCTGAACACACCCGCCGCCGCCGGAACCGGCCGGGGGCACGACCCCGAACCCTGGGTGAAGCGCAGCGCCGTGATGCGCGCGAATCCCAAGGACTTCCATTCGCTGTGCAAGAGACACAAGGACGGGGTCCCGGAGGTCCGCACCTTCCCGCTCTTCGAGCACGGCAGGGGCTTCACGGCGATCGAGGACTTCAAGCGGCAGGACCCGGACGGCACGGTGTTCTGGTCCGGCCACGAACCGAAGCATCCGGAGAACACGATCTCCGTGTCCGTCATCGGAGCGTGTGTCGCCGGTCCGGTCACCCTGTCCGGCGAGATCGAGGACGGCTTCCGGCAGTACGTGTACAAGCCGCTGCCCAAGCGGCCGGGCAGGTACCTGCTCCAGGAGATCGACGCCCTGAAACTGCCGCCGAGCGGACAGGGCGTCGACACGGTGACCGTGCCGCCGACCAGGTCGGTCCGGCCGCAGCCGGGTCTGCGGGTCGCCACCCCCGAGAACCCGGCGGCCATCGACATCGTCGTCGCCTACACCCCGGCCACCGTCACCGAACTCGGTTCGGTCGCCGCGGTCCAGAGCCGTATCCGGTACGGCGTGAACCAGCTCAACAGGGCGCTCGCGACCAGCGAGGTGCCCGCCAGCGTGCATGTCGTGAACACGTACCAGACCGCGGCGACCGGCGTCGCCCGTGAGAACGCCGGAACCCTGCTGAGCATGATCAGCAATCCCGCGAACCTGACCCTCGGAGCCACGGCCGCCGCCCAGCGGACCGCCTTCGGCGCCGACCTGGTGGCGCTCATCGCCGCCATCCCGCCGGAGGACAGCTCAGGGCAGGCCAACCTGCCCAACCCGGCGGGCCCGGGGACCAGCAACAACGCCTTCTCGGTGACCAGCGCCTTCTCCATCACGGCGTGGGAGAACCTCGCGCACGAGATCGGCCACAACTTCGGTCTGATGCACGACCGCAAGACGGTGCTGTCCCAGGGCGGCACGACCCCCGTGGGCACCTTCAACTACGGCTGGGTCACCGCGGACCAACGGCACCACACGGTCATGGCCTACTCCAGCGCCTGCACCCAGGCGTGCACGGTCGTCAACCAGTACTCCAACACCGTCAACCTGCTCAACGGGCAGGCTCTCGGCGACGAGAACAACAACAACGCCGCCGTCGCGACGCGGGCCGCGGAGTTCCTGGCCGGATACCGGACCTCCCTGGTCACCAACCGGGTCTCCCTCACCATGAACTCCAGCCCCGTCGCCGGAGGCAGGCTCAAGCCGAGCGAGTACGGACCGTACGACCCCGGGACCCAGGTCACCGTCACCGCCGAGGCGAGCCCGGGCTTCCAGTTCAGCGGCTGGCAGGTCGACGGTGTGCCCCAGACCGACACCACACCCGAGTACACGATCACGATGAACGCCAACCGCACCATCACCGCGCAGTTCACCGAGATCCCGGAGCCCCCGCAGTAGCACCGGGCGCCGGACACCGGCCGCCGGACCGCGCCGTACCCACCCCGTGCCTCAGGGGGCGGGTACGGCGCTCTTTCGTATACGGACGGTGTCCGCGGCCGGGCGCCTCGGAGCCGTCGGGACCGTACTGCCACAATGGGACGGTGACCCGCGCATCCCTGGACAAGCAGCCGCACGAAGTCGCCTCGATGTTCGACGACGTGGCGGAACGGTACGACCTCACGAACGACCTGCTGTCGCTCGGCCAGGACCGGGCGTGGCGCAAGGAGGTCGCGAAGGCGGTCGACGCGCGCCCCGCGCAGAAGATCCTGGACCTCGCGGCCGGCACCGCGACCTCGTCGCTGCCCTTCGCCCGCACCGGCGCGTACGTCGTCCCCTGCGACTTCTCCCTCGGGATGCTCCGCGTCGGCAAGCGCAACCACCCCTGGCTGCCGCTGACCGCGGGCGACGCGACGAAGCTGCCGTTCAAGGACGACACCTTCGACGCCGTCACGATCTCCTTCGGACTGCGCAACGTCCAGGACACCGACACCGCCCTTCGCGAGCTGTACCGCGTGACCAAGCCGGGCGGGCGGGTCGTGATCTGCGAGTTCTCGCACCCCACCTGGGCGCCGTTCCGCACGCTCTACACCGAGTACCTGATGCGCGCGCTGCCCCCGGTCGCCCGCGCCGCCTCGTCCAACCCGGACGCGTACGTCTATCTCGCCGAGTCCATCCGCGCCTGGCCGACCCAGCCGGAACTGGCCGAGCGGCTCATCAAGGCCGGCTGGTCGAAGGTGGCCTGGCGCAACCTGACGGGCGGCATCGTGGCCCTCCACCGGGGCTACAAGCAGGTCTGACCCCGCGAGGCCGGATCGCGCCGGACGCGGCCCCGGCAAGGGCTCGCCTTCCGGACGCGGCTACCCGAGGACCTCGAACGGCAGCCCGGGCAGGTCGAGTTCGCGGCGCAGTCCGCCCGAGGGCGGGCGGGGCGGGCGGGGCTCACGCACCCCGGCGCCTCCCTCCGCGTCCCCGAGGTCGAACCACACCGTGACGACGGCCCCGCGCGGCACCTCGGCCCCGGGCTGCGGAAATTGCCGTACGACGTAGTCGACGACCGTCCGATGGAAATCGGGCCGGTCGGGCGCGGCGAGCAGAACACCGCGAGCCTCGGCCGTCTCACGCGCGTCCACGGCCATCAGACCGACCAGCCGCGGCACGCGCACTTCGGGTGTCTTGGGTGTTATGCGCACAGACGTCACCCCCAGCGGTACCGGAAGGGTAAGCCTCGCCCCGCCCTTCCGGAAGCCGTCGGGAGACGCGCCGGACCCCGGCTCGGACCCCGATTCGGGTCGCGGCTCGGGTCGCGGCTCGGACCCCGATTCGGGTCGCGGCTCGGCCCCGGCTCGGGGCCCGGTCCCGGGAGCGGTCACAGGGCCAGCCGGTAGCGGTGCCCCTCCTGCCGGGACGAGGGCAGCGTGAACCGCTCGGCCAGCTCCATCCCGAGCCGCCTCGTCACCGCGATGGAACGGGCGTTGCCCGCGTTGACCATGGCGACGACGTCCGTGACGCCCGCCGCGCGGACCCGCTCCAGGGTGATGCGCGCCGCCGCCGTGACATACCCCTTGCCCCAGTGCGCCCGCCCCAGCCGCCAGCCGATCTCGATCTTCCCGGCCGGACCCCAGGTGTGCGGCCACGGCTGCGCGCCCGTGAAGCCCAGCACCTCGTCCCCGGGACCGAGCATCGTCCACAGACAGAACCCGTGCTCCGCGTCGTGCCGGCGTTGGCGCGCGGTGAGTTCCTCGTAGACGGACCGCTCGGCCGCGCGGCCCCCGTGGAACTCCATGACCTCGGGATCGTCGAAGACCCGGTGCCACGCGAGGGCGTCCTCGTCGGTGGGCACGCGCAGGCGTACATCGGGGAGAGCTCGGTTCACGGGGCAGCCCTTCAGCCGGGTGATCGGTACCGCTGCATAGACTGCCCATGTCCAGTGCCCGTCGGCACGTTGATTTCGAGTCTTGGGGAGACCCCGCCGTGACCGAGCCCCAGCCCCTCTCCGGGAACACCGCCGACGTCATCGTCGTCGGGGCCGGGCCAGCCGGTTCCACCACCGCCTACTACCTGGCGAAGGCGGGGCTCGACGTCCTGCTGCTGGAGAAGACGGCCTTCCCGCGCGAGAAGGTCTGCGGTGACGGACTGACCCCGCGCGCCACCAAGCAGCTGGTGTCGATGGGCATCGACATCTCCGAGGAGGCCGGCTGGCTGCGCAACAAGGGCCTGCGCATCATCGGCGGCGGTGTCCGCCTCCAGCTCGACTGGCCGGATCTCGCCTCCTTCCCCGACTACGGACTCGTCCGCAAGCGCGACGACTTCGACGAGCAGCTGGCACGGCAGGCGCAGAAGGCGGGAGCGCGGCTGTACGAGCGCTGCAACGTCGGCGCCCCGATCCTCGACGAGCGCACCGGCCGGATCATCGGCGTGCACGCCAAGCTGGGCGACGCCGACTCCAAGGAGAAGCGGGAGGTGACCTTCCACGCCCCGCTGGTGGTGGCGGCGGACGGCAACTCCAGCCGTATCTCCCTCGCCATGGGCCTGCACCGCCGCGAGGACCGCCCGATGGGCGTCGCCGTCCGTACGTACTTCACCTCGCCGCGCCACGACGACGACTACCTGGAGTCGTGGCTGGAGCTGTGGGACCGCCGGGGAGCCGAGGACCGTCTGCTGCCCGGCTACGGGTGGATCTTCGGCATGGGCGACGGCACCTCGAACGTCGGCCTCGGCGTCCTCAACACCTCCGACTCCTTCAAGGAGCTCGACTGGCGTGAGGTCCTGAAGGCGTGGTGCGCCTCGATGCCGGAGGACTGGGGCTACACCCCGGAGAACATGACGGGCCCGATCCGCGGCGCGGCCCTGCCGATGGCCTTCAACCGTCAACCCCACTACACCAAGGGCCTGCTGCTCGTGGGTGACGCCGGCGGCCTGGTGAACCCCTTCAACGGCGAGGGCATCGCCTACGCCATGGAGTCCGGCCAGATCGCGGCCGACGTCATCGTCCAGGCCCACGCGCGCGCCACTCCCGGCCAGCGTGAACTGGCCCTCCACCGCTACCCGCGCGTCCTCAAGGACACCTACGGCGGCTACTACACGCTCGGCCGTGCCTTCGTGAAGCTCATCGGCAACCCGAAGGTCATGAAGATCGCCGCCCAGCGCGGTCTGACCCACCCGATGCTGATGAAGTTCACCCTGAAGATGCTCGCGAACCTCACCGACCCGACCGGCGGCGACGCGATGGACCGCATCATCAACGGTCTCTCGAAGGTGGCCCCGAAGGCCTGACCCGCCCCGCCGGGAACTCCGTCCCGGATACCCCGCCGGACAGCCCGAAGGACCGCTCCCCGCACAGGAAGCGGTCCTTTCGGCTGTTCACCCGGGGGTTCAGAGCACGCGCACCGCGCCCGTGGCCGGGTAGCCCGAGAGGTCCTGGATCACGACGCCCTTGGACGGGTTGGCGGCGTCGAGGTACTGACCGTTACCGATGTACACCCCGACGTGGTAGGCCGAACCCGCCGAGCCCCAGTACAGAATGTCGCCGACCTGGACATTGGACAGGGAAACCGGCGTACCGGACACCGACTGGTCCTGCGAGACACGCGGCAGGTCGACGCCGACCTGCTTGAACGCCGCCTGCACCAGACCGGAGCAGTCCCACGCGTTGGGTCCGGTGCCGCCCATGACGTACGCGTCGCCGACCTGCGCCTTGAGGAAGGCGATGACCGTCGCGACGCTGCCACTGGCCGGCGCGGCCACGTTCGTGGACGTGGAGGCGCTGGCAGACAGGACGGTCCGCGCCGAGGAACGCGAGACGGCGTCGGCCGCGGCGGCCTTTCGCGCGGCCTCCGCCTTCTTCTTGGCCTCTGCCTTCTTCTTGGCGTCCGCCAGGTCGGCCTTGGCCTGCTTGGCGGCCTTGGCGGCCGCCGCGTCGCGCTCGGCCTGGAGCTGGTAGTTGGCCGCGGCCTGCTGGGTGGCGTCCGCGGACTCGGCGACCTGGGTGGCCAGGTCGGCCGTCAGGGTCGGCAGTTCCATGGTCTGGGTCACGGGCTCGGCGGCGCTCGCCGAACCCGCGGCCGCGGCCACGGCCAGGGTGCTGAGGACGCCACCGGCAACTCCGGCGCGCATCGCGAGCGACGGGGCGTTGCGACGGGGCTTCCGGTGGCTTCGTATGTGTGCGGTGTGGGACATGGGTACTAGCGGTACCAGGGGCTCCTCCATACCTTCAAGAAACGTGTGGTGCGCCACAGTTGTTCAATCGGCCGCCGAATTCGTCGCCTGTCACTCTTTATTGACGCCGTAACGGGCATTGCGGACACTGTCCATCAGGGCCGTGATCATGGCCTTTCAGCATTACGTCCGAATTGCCCGCCACCTACCACCGGTTGAAGAGGATGGCCAAGCCCGGCTTATCTGACCCATAGGTAGATGTGGCGCAGGTCACGGAACGGTCACCCGGGCGCTCGCGTCCCGCGCGGGAAGGCCGGCCGGCCCCGGTCCGCCGTCGCTCGTGAACGCGTGCACGTGTCCACATCGGTCCCCTCGGTCCCTCCGAAGTGTGAACGCGTCCCTCTATCAAGGGGTTGCGTCCAGCGCCAATTTGCATGCAGCGGAAGTCTCTTGATATTGAGACGACCCTCTGGGCCTGCGGTAATGAGCGAAAATGTCACGTCTCGTGATCGACCTGACGCTTCGCGTGTGAAGATCACTGCTCATCCGACTTCATGATCGTTCGTCAGGTGGTGGAGATCACAAAGCTAAGGCAATACCCCGTGTCGCAGATCACAGACCGCCGGGCATAAGATGCGAGGCAGTTGGGCTTGTGACCTGCTTCACATGTCCGCGATCTTCGCCGGGACGGGCGGGGTTCGCGGTGCTGGCGAGGCAGGGGTGCAGGCTCGCCGAACCGCCACCAGTCAGTGCCGACTGAGAGGAGCGAGGAGCGTGAACGCGTATGCGCCGATCCTCGTACTGGGAGCCCTCGGGGCAGGCTTTGCGATCTTCTCCGTGGTCATGGCCACGCTGATCGGTCCGAAGCGGTACAACCGCGCCAAGCTCGACGCGTACGAGTGCGGCATCGAGCCGACCCCCACGCCGGTCGGCGGTGGGCGTTTTCCCATCAAGTACTACCTGACGGCGATGCTCTTCATCGTCTTCGACATCGAGATCGTCTTCCTCTACCCCTGGGCCGTCACCTTCGACGCCCTGGGTGTTTTCGGGCTCGTGGAGATGCTGCTCTTCGTGCTCACCGTCTTCGTCGCCTACGCGTATGTGTGGCGACGCGGCGGCCTGGAATGGGACTGAGGGGCCTTTAAGACATGGGACTCGAAGAAAAGCTGCCGAGCGGATTCCTGCTGACGACCGTCGAGCAGGCCGCGGGCTGGGTGCGCAAGGCGTCCGTCTTCCCCGCGACATTCGGGCTCGCCTGCTGTGCCATCGAGATGATGACGACCGGCGCCGGGCGCTACGACCTGGCCCGCTTCGGTATGGAGGTCTTCCGCGGGTCGCCCCGCCAGGCCGACCTGATGATCGTGGCCGGCCGGGTGAGCCAGAAGATGGCGCCGGTGCTGCGGCAGGTCTACGACCAGATGCCCAACCCCAAGTGGGTCATTTCCATGGGGGTTTGTGCTTCGTCGGGCGGAATGTTCAACAACTACGCCATTGTGCAGGGAGTCGACCACATCGTCCCGGTCGACATCTATTTGCCCGGATGCCCGCCGCGGCCCGAGATGCTGATGGACGCGATTCTCAAGCTCCACCAGAAGATCCAGAGCACCAAGCTCGGCGTCAACGCCGAAGAAGCGGCCCGCGAGGCGGAGGAAGCGGCGCTCAAGGCGCTTCCCATCATCGAGATGAAGGGCCTGCTGCGGTGAGCGACGCGAACGGCAACGGGGTCAACCCCGAGAAGGACCTGGGCGCCTCCAACCTTCCCGGCCAGCGAGGCGACAAGGGCGAGGAGATCCGCGTCCAGCGCGGCATGTTCGGCGCCAACAACGGAGGCGACACCTCCGGGTACGGCGGCCTGGTCCGCTCGATCCGGCTGCCCGGAGCGGCCACCCGCCCCTACGGCGGCTGGTTCGACGAGGTGGCCGACGAGCTGGAGGGCGCCCTGGAGGAACAGGGACTCGTCCCCGAGAACGTCATCGACAAGACGGTCGTCGACCGCGACGAGATCACGTTCCACGTCGAACGCGAGTACCTGCTCCCCGTCGCCCAGACGCTGCGCGACGACCCGGCCCTCCGGTTCGAGCTGTGCACCGGGGTCTCCGGCGTGCATCACCCGCAGGACAAGGGACGCGAGCTGCACGCCGTCTACCACCTGCGTTCGATCACCCACAACCGGCTGATCCGGCTGGAGGTCAGCGCCCCGGACGCGGACCCGCACGTCCCCTCGCTCGTCTCCGTCTATCCGACGAACGACTGGCACGAGCGCGAGACGTACGACTTCTTCGGCCTGATCTTCGACGGCCACCCCGCGCTGACGCGGATCATGATGCCGGACGACTGGCAGGGCTTCCCGCAGCGCAAGGACTACCCCCTCGGCGGCATCGCCGTCGAGTACAAGGGCGCCCAGATCCCGGCTCCGGACCAGCGGAGGTCGTACTCATGAGCACGCAGACCCCTTCCGGGGCATCGGCCGCCTCGCCCCGCGAGACGACCGAGGGCACCGTATATACGGTCACCGGCGGCGACTGGGACGAGATCGCCCAGTCGGCGGCCAAGTCCGACGACGAGCGCATCATCGTCAACATGGGCCCGCAGCACCCGTCCACCCACGGCGTGCTCCGGCTCATCCTGGAGATCGACGGCGAGACGGTCACCGAGGCCCGCTGCGGCATCGGCTACCTCCACACGGGCATCGAGAAGAACCTCGAGTTCCGCACGTGGACCCAGGGCACCACGTTCGTGACGCGCATGGACTACCTGACGCCGTTCTTCAACGAGACGGCCTACTGTCTCGGCGTCGAGAAGCTCCTCGGCATCACCGACCAGATCCCCGACCGCGCCTCGATCATCCGGGTGCTCCTGATGGAGCTGAACCGACTCTCCTCCCATTTGGTGTGCATCGCCACCGGAGGCATGGAGCTGGGCGCCACCACCATCATGATCTACGGCTTCCGTGACCGTGAGCTCATCCTCGACATCTACGAGCTGATCACGGGCCTGCGGATGAACCACGCGTTCATCCGCCCCGGCGGACTCGCCCAGGACCTGCCCCCGGGCGCGGTGGACCAGATCCGCGAGTTCGTGAAGAAGATGACGAAGAACCTTCCCGAGTACGACAAGCTCGCCACCGGGAACCCCATCTTCAAGGCCCGCATGCAGGACGTCGGCTATCTCGACCTGGCCGGCTGCATGGCCCTCGGCGCCACCGGCCCGATCCTGCGATCGGCGGGCCTGCCGCACGACCTGCGCAAGTCCCAGCCGTACTGCGGCTACGAGACCTACGACTTCGAGGTCCCGACCGCCGACACCTGCGACTCCTACGGGCGCTTCCTGATCCGCCTGGAGGAGATGCGCCAGTCGCTGCGGATCATCGAGCAGTGCCTGGACCGGCTCCAGCCCGGCCCGGTCATGGTCGCCGACAAGAAGATCGCCTGGCCCGCCCAGCTCGCGCTCGGCCCCGACGGTCTGGGCAACTCCCTCGACCACATCAAGAAGATCATGGGCACCTCCATGGAGGCCCTGATCCACCACTTCAAGCTGGTGACCGAGGGATTCCGCGTGCCGCCGGGACAGGCGTACACGGCGGTCGAGTCGCCCAAGGGCGAGCTCGGGGTGCACGTCGTCTCCGACGGAGGCACCCGCCCCTACCGGGTCCACTTCCGCGACCCGTCCTTCACCAACCTTCAGGCCATGGCGGCCATGTGCGAAGGCGGCCAGGTCGCCGACGTCATCGTCGCCGTCGCGTCCATCGACCCCGTGATGGGAGGCGTCGACCGATGACCACCACCCCCGAGGGCGTCAGCCTGGGCATGCCCCAACTGCCCGCGCCCGACTACCCGGCCGACGTCCGGGCCCGACTGGAGGCGGACGCGCGCGAGATCATCGCCCGCTACCCCGACTCCCGCTCGGCGCTCCTTCCGTTGCTGCATCTCGTGCAGTCGCAGGAGGGCCATGTCACCCGCACGGGACAGCGGTTCTGCGCGGAGGTGCTGAACCTGACGACGGCCGAGGTCGCCGCCGTCGCGACCTTCTACTCGATGTACCGGCGCAAGCCCAGCGGTGACTACCAGGTGGGTGTCTGCACCAACACCCTGTGTGCCGTCATGGGCGGCGACGCCATCTTCGAGGCCCTCCAGGACCACCTCGGCGTCGGCAACGGGGAGACCACCGGTGACGGCAAGGTCACCCTGGAGCACATCGAGTGCAACGCGGCCTGTGATTTCGCGCCCGTCGTGATGGTGAACTGGGAGTTCTTCGACAACCAGACCGTGGACTCGGCCAAGCGTCTCGTCGACGACCTGCGCTCCGGCGTCGACGTCGACCCGACCCGCGGCGCCCGGCTGTGCACCTTCAAGGACACCGCCCGGATCCTGGCGGGCTTCCCCGACGAGCGCGAGGGCGCGGTCGACGGCGGCGGCAGCGCGGGCCACGCCTCCCTGGTGGGCCTGCGCCTGGCCAAGGGGGAGAGCGCCCCCGCGCGCGTGGTGCATCCGCGCGGCGGAGGAGCACCTCAGAACCAGCGGCCCGCCGAGCACCCGAGCTCGCACGACGCGCCGCAGGACACGTCGGCCTCCGACCCGTCCCACCCGGCGGGTCCCGTGGCAGAGGAGGGGGAGTGATGACCTTGGCAGCCGAGATCAACGAAACGAGTCCCGAAAAGCTGCTCGCACCCGTGCTGTCGGCCTTCTGGGACGAGGACAGGTCCTGGTCGCTGGACGTCTACCGAAGGCACGAGGGGTACGAGGGCCTGCGCAAGGCACTCGCCATGTCGCCGGACGATCTGATCGCGTACGTCAAGGACTCCGGACTGCGCGGTCGCGGCGGGGCCGGCTTCCCGACCGGAATGAAATGGCAGTTCATTCCCCAGGGAGACGGCAAACCTCACTATCTAGTTGTCAACGCCGACGAATCGGAGCCGGGAACCTGCAAGGACATCCCGCTCCTCTTCGCGAACCCGCACAGCCTCATCGAGGGCATTGTGATCGCGTGCTATGCCATTCGGTCTTCGCATGCCTTCATCTATCTCCGCGGTGAAGTGGTCCCGGTACTGCGGCGGTTGCACGAGGCCGTACGTGAGGCCTACGCGGCGGGCTACCTGGGCGAGAACATCCTGGGCAGCGGACTCGACCTCCAGCTCACCGTGCACGCGGGCGCGGGCGCGTACATCTGCGGTGAGGAGACCGCACTGCTCGACTCGCTCGAAGGCCGTCGCGGCCAACCGCGGCTTCGTCCCCCTTTCCCTGCTGTCGCGGGCCTCTATGCGTGTCCAACTGTTGTGAACAACGTCGAATCCATCGCGTCAGTTCCCGCAATTCTCCACAAAGGCAAGGAATGGTTCAGGTCGATGGGCAGCGAGAAGTCTCCGGGCTTCACGCTCTACTCGCTCAGCGGCCACGTCGCCAGCCCCGGCCAGTACGAGGCACCGCTCGGCATCACTCTTCGTCAACTCCTCGACATGAGCGGCGGGATGCGTCCCGGCCACCGGCTGAAGTTCTGGACGCCGGGCGGCTCCTCGACCCCGATGTTCACCGACGAGCATCTCGACGTCCCTCTTGACTACGAAGGAGTGGGCGCCGCGGGTTCCATGCTCGGCACGAAAGCACTCCAGTGCTTCGACGAGACGACGTGCGTCGTCCGCGCCGTCACCCGCTGGACCGAGTTCTACGCCCACGAGTCCTGCGGCAAGTGCACGCCCTGCCGCGAAGGAACGTACTGGCTCGTCCAGTTGCTCCGTGACATCGAGGCCGGCAAGGGCGTCATGTCCGACCTCGACAAGCTGAACGACATCGCCGACAACATCAACGGCAAGTCCTTCTGCGCCCTCGGCGACGGTGCCGCCTCGCCGATCTTCTCCTCGCTCAAGTACTTCCGCGAGGAGTACGAGCAGCACATCACGGGCCGCGGCTGCCCCTTCGACCCCGCCAGGTCCACGGTCTGGGCGGACAAGCACACGGAGGTGAACGCATGACAGTGACCACCAGCGCTCCCTCCGGAGGCGGGGAAGCGTCGGTCCCGCCGGAGGACCTCGTCTCGCTGACGATCGACGGCGTGGAGATGAGCGTGCCCAAGGGCACCCTGGTCATCCGGGCCGCCGAGCAGCTCGGCATCGAGATCCCCCGGTTCTGCGACCACCCGCTCCTCGACCCGGCCGGTGCCTGCCGCCAGTGCATCGTCGAGGTCGAGGGCCAGCGCAAGCCCATGGCGTCCTGCACGATCACCTGTACGGACGGGATGGTCGTCAAGACTCAACTCACCTCCCAGGTCGCCGAGAAGGCACAGCACGGTGTGATGGAGCTGCTGCTCATCAACCACCCGCTGGACTGCCCGGTCTGCGACAAGGGAGGCGAGTGCCCCCTCCAGAACCAGGCGATGTCGCACGGCAACGCCGAGTCCCGGTTCGAGGGCAGGAAGCGGACCTACGAGAAGCCCGTCCCCATCTCCACGCAGGTGCTGCTCGACCGCGAGCGGTGCGTGCTGTGCGCCCGCTGCACCCGCTTCTCGAACCAGATCGCGGGCGACCCCATGATCGAACTGGTCGAGCGGGGCGCACTCCAGCAGGTCGGCACCGGTGACGGCGACCCCTTCGAGTCGTATTTCTCCGGGAACACGATCCAGATCTGCCCGGTGGGCGCGCTCACGTCGGCGGCGTACCGCTTCCGCTCGCGCCCCTTCGACCTCATCTCCTCGCACTCCGTGTGCGAGCACTGCTCCGGCGGCTGCGCCACGCGCACCGACCACCGGCGCGGCAAGGTGATGCGGCGGCTCGCGGCACCGGACCCCGAGGTCAACGAGGAGTGGCTCTGCGACAAGGGCCGGTTCGGGTTCCGGTACGCGCAGCAGCGCGACCGCCTCGACACCCCCCTGGTGCGCAACAGCGAGGGCGTCCTCGAACCCGCCTCCTGGCCGGAGGCCCTCGAAGCCGCCGCGCAGGGCCTGACGGCGGCCCGCGGCCGGGCCGGTGTCCTCACCGGCGGCCGGCTCACCGTCGAGGACGCCTACGCGTACAGCAAGTTCGCGCGCGTGGCCCTCGACACGAACGACATCGACTTCCGCGCGCGCGTGCACAGTTCCGAGGAGGCCGACTTCCTGGCCGCCCGGATCGCCGGACGCGGCCGGGACCTCGACGGAACCGGTGTCACGTACACCTCGCTGGAGAAGGCACCCGCCGTCCTGCTGGCCGGCTTCGAGTCCGAGGAGGAGGCGCCCGGCGTCTTCCTGCGGCTGCGCAAGGCGTGGCGCGGGCACGGTCAGAAGACCTTCTCCCTCGCCACGCACGCCACCCGCGGTCTGGACAAGGCGGGCGGCACGCTGCTGCCCGCGGCTCCCGGCACCGAGACCGAGTGGCTGGACGCGCTCGCGAGCGGGGTCGGCCTGGACGAGGACGGCAGCAGGGCCGCCGAGGCGCTGCGCACCGAAGGCGCCGTGATCGTCGTCGGCGAGCGGCTCGCCGCCGTGGCGGGCGGGCTGACCGCCGCCGTGCGGACCGCGACCGCCACGGGCGCCCGGCTGGTGTGGATCCCGCGCCGGGCCGGAGAACGCGGTGCGGTCGAGGCCGGCGCGCTTCCGTCGCTGCTGCCGGGCGGCCGTCCGGCCACCGATCCGCGCGCGCGGGACGAGGTCGCGGCCGCCTGGGGCGTCTCCGAACTCCCGCACCGCTACGGCCGTGACACCGGCCAGATCGTGGAAGCGGCCGTCGGCGGCGAACTACGGGCCCTGGTGGTCGCGGGCGTGGAGGTCGCCGACCTGCCCGATCCGGCACGCGCGCGTGCGGCCCTGTCCGAAGTGGGCTTCCTGGTGTCGCTCGAACTGCGGCCCAGCGAGGTCACCGAGTACGCCGACGTCGTCCTGCCGGTCGCCGCGGCCGCCGAGAAGGCCGGGAGCTTCCTCAACTGGGAAGGCAGGGTCCGCTCCTTCGAGGCCGCGCTCAAGCCCGACCAGATGACCCGGCGTCTCGCGCCCGCCGACGCGCGGGTCCTCCAGATGCTGGCCGACGCCATGGACGTACACCTCGGGCTGCCGGATCTTCGCACCACGCGCGCGGAACTCGACCGGCTCGGCGCCTGGGACGGGCCGAGGGCCGACGAACCGCGTGAGGCCGGGGTGCAGATGCCGCGTCCCGCCGCCGGAGAGGCCGTACTGGCCGGGCACCGGCTGCTGCTCGACCAGGGACGCCTCCAGGAGGGCGACGAGGCGCTCGCCGGGACCCGGCACGCCGCACGCGCGTGCGTGTCGGCCGCCACCGCCGCCGAGGCGGGGGTCAAGGACGGAGACCTCATCGCCGTGACCGGTCCCGCCGGAGCGGTCGAACTCCCGCTCCGGATCACCGAGATGCCCGACCGCGTGGTCTGGCTCCCGCTGAACTCGACCGGTGGGGGCGTCGCCTCCGACACCGGGGCGCTGCCCGGCGCACTCGTCCGCATCGGCCCGGCGACCGTCGCCGCCGAGGCCCCCAAGGAGGTGGAGGCATGAGGCCGTACCTCGCCACGGAAGACCTCTCGATGTTCGGCCACGACCCCTGGTGGCTGGTCGTCGTCAAGGCGGTGTTCTGCTTCGCCTTCCTGATGGTGACCGTGCTCTTCTCCATCGTCTGGGAGCGCAAGGTCGTCGCCTGGATGCAGTTGCGCATCGGCCCCAACCGGCACGGGCCCTGGGGCATGCTCCAGTCGCTCGCCGACGGCGTGAAGCTGATGCTCAAGGAAGACGTCATCGTCAAGCGCGCGGACAAGGTGGTCTACGTCCTCGCGCCGATCGTGGCGGCCATCCCGGCCTTCATGGCGATCGCGGTGATCCCCTTCGGGCCGGCGGACAACGAGGTCTCGATCTTCGGTCAGCGCACCACGATGCAGCTCACCGACCTGCCGATCGCGATGCTCTACATCCTCGCGGTGGCCTCGGTGGGCATCTACGGGATCGTGCTGGCCGGCTGGAGCTCCGGATCCACCTACCCGCTCCTCGGCGGCCTGCGCTCCTGCGCCCAGATGATCTCGTACGAGATCGCCATGGGTGCCGCGTTCGCCTCCGTGTTCCTCTACTCCGGTTCGATGTCGACCTCGACGATCGTCGAGCAGCAGCACGACCGCTGGTACATCGTCCTGCTGCCGGTCTCCTTCCTGATCTACGTCGTGACGATGATCGGCGAGACCAACCGGGCCCCGTTCGACATGCCGGAGTCCGAGGGCGACCTGGTCGGCGGCTTCAACACCGAGTACTCGTCGATCAAGTTCGCGCTCTTCATGCTCGCCGAGTACGTGAACATGGTGACGGTCTCGGCCGTGTCCACGACGCTCTTCCTGGGCGGCTGGCGGGCCCCGTGGCCGATCAGCAGCTTCTGGGAGGGCGCCAACCACGGCTGGTGGCCGATGCTCTGGTTCGTGGTGAAGGTGCAGCTGCTGCTGTTCTTCTTCATCTGGCTGCGCGGCACGCTCCCGCGTGTCCGCTACGACCAGCTGATGAAGCTCGGCTGGAAGGTGCTCATCCCGGTCTCCGTGGTCTGGCTGATGCTCGTCGCGACGGTGCGGACGCTGCGCAACGAGCACTACGACTTCGCGGACATCGCCCTGTACGTGGGCGGAGGCGTCCTCGCCCTGCTGCTGCTGTCGTTCGTGGCGGACATCTTCCGCGACAAGCAGGGCCGGGAGACGCCCCCCGCAGAGCCCGCCGCCTTCGACCCGATGGCCGGCGGATTCCCCGTGCCCCCGCTGCCCGGACAGGAGCTGCCGCCGGTACCGCGGCGCCGTCCGCGCCGCGAGCGGGAGCTGATTGTCAGTGGCGGGTCCGATACTGCGAGTGATGGATCGGTTACCGGATCTCGTGACGGAAAGGAGGGGTCCGATGGCTGAGGAGCCGAAGGAGACCAAACCGGGTTTCCAGAACCCCGTCGCCGGTTTCGGCGTGACCTTCAAGGCCATGTTCAAGAAGCGGCTGACCGAGCAGTACCCGGAACAGCAGAAGACGACCGCACCGCGGTTCCACGGCCGGCACCAGCTCAACCGCCATCCGGACGGCCTGGAGAAGTGCGTCGGCTGTGAGCTGTGCGCCTGGGCCTGTCCGGCGGACGCGATCTATGTGGAGGGCGCGGACAACACCGAGGAGGAGCGCTACTCCCCGGGTGAGCGCTACGGCCGCGTCTACCAGATCAACTACGCCCGCTGCATCCTGTGCGGCCTGTGCATCGAGGCGTGCCCCACGCGCGCGCTGACGATGACGAACGAGTTCGAGCTCGCGGACAGCAGTCGCGCCAACCTCATCTACACCAAGGAGCAGCTGCTCGCCGGGCTCCAGGAAGGCATGGTCGAGACACCGCACTCGATCTTCCCGGGCACGGACGAGCAGGACTACTACCGAGGCCTGGTGACCGAGGCGGCGCCCGGCACCGAGCGCCAGGTGGCCGTCTCCCAGGGCGAGTCGCACCCCTCGGCGAGCCCGTCGGGCCCGTCCGCCGGAGAGGGGGCGCAGGCATGACCGCCAACCTGGCCGCGTACGCGACCTCCACCGGGGAGGCCTTCCAGTTCTGGGTCCTCGGGACCGTCGCGGTGATCGGCGCCCTGTGCACCGTCTTCATGAGGAAGGCCGTGCACAGCGCGCTGTGTCTCGCCGGAACCATGATCATCCTGGCGGTGTTCTACCTCGCCAACGGCGCCTACTTCCTGGGCATCGTCCAGGTCGTCGTCTACACCGGCGCGATCATGATGCTCTTCCTCTTCGTCGTCATGCTCGTCGGTGTCACCGCGGCGGACTCGCTGAAGGAGACCATCAAGGGCCAGCGCTGGCTGGCCCTGCTCTGCGGACTCGGCTTCGGCATCCTGCTGTTCGCCGGTATCGGCAACGCGTCCATCCAGGACTTCGACGGCCTGTCGAAGGCGAACTCCGCCGGCAACGTGGAGGGCCTCGCCGCCCTCATCTTCACGAAGTACGTGTTCGCCTTCGAGATCACCGGCGCCCTGCTCATCACGGCCACCATCGGCGCCATGGTGCTCACCCACCGCGAGCGCACGGAGCGCGCCAAGACCCAGCGCGAGCTGTCCGAGCAGCGCGTGCGCGAGGGCAAGCACCTGCCGCCGCTGCCGGCACCGGGTGTCTACGCCCGGCACAACGCGGTGGACATCGCCGGCCTGCTCCCCGACGGCACCCCGTCCGAGCTGACCGTCAGCAAGACGCTGCGCGACCGCGGGCAGATCCGTGACGTGTCGGCCGACGCGCTGAACGACCTGAAGGCGCTTGAGCAGCGTTCCGAGGAGCGCCTGGAGCGCACGAAGCCGGAGGAGGCGTCCAAGTGAATCCGGTCAACTACCTCTATCTCGCCGCTCTGTTGTTCACGATCGGCGCCACCGGTGTCCTGATCAGACGGAACGCGATCGTGGTGTTCATGTGCATCGAGCTCATGCTCAACGCCTGCAACCTCGCCTTCGTCGTCTTCTCCCGGATGCACGGCAATCTCGACGGCCAGATCATCGCCTTCTTCACGATGGTCGTCGCCGCCGCGGAGGTCGTGGTCGGGCTCGCGATCATCGTGTCGCTGTTCCGTTCCCGCCACTCGGCCTCGGTCGACGACGCCAGCCTGATGAAGCTGTAAGGGGTCGCTGAATCGTGGAGAACCTGATTGCGCTGCTTGTCGCGGCGCCTCTGCTCGGAGCGGCCGTACTGCTGTGCGGCGGACGTCGGCTGGACGCCGTCGGTCAGTGGATCGGCACCGTGCTCGCGGCCGCCTCCTTCGTGATCGCCGTCGTGCTCTTCGCCGACATGCTGGGGAAGAGTCCGGACGACCGGACGTTCACGCAGCATCTGTTCAGCTGGATCGCCGTCGGAAACTTCCGCGCGGACGTCGGCTTCCAGCTCGACCAGCTGTCGATGACGTTCGTCCTGCTGATCACCGGCGTCGGCTCGCTGATCCACCTGTACTCGATCGGGTACATGGAGCACGACGAGCGCCGCCGCCGCTTCTTCGGCTATCTGAACCTGTTCCTGGCGGCGATGCTGCTGCTCGTCCTCGCCGACAACTACCTCCTGCTGTACGTCGGCTGGGAGGGCGTCGGTCTCGCCTCGTACCTGCTGATCGGCTTCTGGCAGCACAAGCCCAGCGCGGCCACCGCCGCCAAGAAGGCCTTCCTGGTCAACCGCGTCGGCGACATCGGCCTGTCCATCGGCATCATGCTGATGTTCACGACCTTCGGGACCTTCGCCTTCGGGCCGCTGCTCGGCACCGAGGGCCACGCGGGGATCGCCGGGGACGCCACCCAGGGCAAGCTCACCGCCATCGCGCTGATGCTCCTGCTCGCCGCGTGCGGCAAGTCGGCCCAGGTGCCGCTCCAGTCCTGGCTCGGGGACGCGATGGAGGGCCCGACCCCGGTCTCGGCCCTCATCCACGCCGCCACCATGGTGACCGCGGGCGTGTACCTGATCGTGCGGTCGGCCGCGATCTTCAACGCGGCACCCGACGCCCAGCTCGTCGTCACCGTCGTCGGCGGGGTCACGCTCCTGTTCGGTGCGATCGTCGGTTGCGCGAAGGACGACATCAAGAAGGCGCTCGCCGGCTCGACCATGTCGCAGATCGGCTACATGGTGCTGGCGGCGGGCCTCGGCCCGATCGGCTACGTCTGGGCGATCATGCACCTGGTGACGCACGGCTTCTTCAAGGCCGGGCTCTTCCTCGGTGCCGGTTCGGTCATGCACGGCATGAACGACGAGGTCGACATGAGGAAGTTCGGCGGCCTCAGGAAGTACATGCCGATCACGTTCGTGACCTTCGGTCTCGGCTATCTCGCGATCATCGGCTTCCCGTTCCTGTCCGGCTTCTTCTCCAAGGACAAGATCATCGAGGCGGCCTTCGCCAAGGGAGGCACCGAGGGCTGGATCCTCGGCGGCGTGGCCCTGCTGGGCGCCGCGATCACCGCGTACTACATGACGCGCGTGATGATCATGACCTTCTTCGGGGAGAAGCGCTGGCAGCCCGACGGCGAGGGCCATGAGCCCCACCCGCACGAGTCGCCCAGCTCCATGACGATCCCGATGATCGTGCTGGCCTTCGGCTCGGTCTTCGCGGGCGGCTTCTTCAGCTTCGGCGACCACTTCCTGCACTGGCTGGAGCCGGTCACCGGACACTCGGAGGGCGACTCGCCCGTGAGCGCCCTCACCGTCACCCTGGCCACCATGGTGCTGCTCGTCGTCGGTGCCGGCATCGCCTACCTCCAGTACGGACGCAGCTCCGTCCCGGTGGTCGCCCCGCGCGGCTCCGTGCTCACCCGCGCCGCCCGGCGCGACCTCTACCAGGACGACTTCAACCATGTCGTGCTGGTACGCGGCGGTGAGCACCTCACCCGCTCCCTGGTGTACGTCGACCACACCCTGGTCGACGGGGTCGTCAACGGGACGGCCGCCTCGGTGGGCGGCCTCTCCGGACGGCTGCGCAAGCTCCAGAACGGCTATGCGCGCAGTTACGCGGTCTCGATGTTCGGCGGCGCGGCGATCCTCGTCGCCGCGACCCTGCTGATGAGGGCGGTCTGATACCGATGTCCTTTCCTCTGCTGACAGCGACGGCGGCGCTCCCGGCCCTCGGGGCGATCGCCACGGCCGCCGTGCCGGCCGCGCAGCGCGTCGCGGCCAAGTGGCTGGCGCTGCTCGTCTCCCTGGGCACGCTGGCACTCGCCGCGGTCACCCTGGTGCGCTTCGACCCGGGCGGTGCCCGCTACCAGCTCACCGAGTCCCACGCCTGGATCCCGGACTTCGGGGTGCGCTACCAACTGGGCGTGGACGGCATCGGGGTGGCGCTCGTCGCGCTCACCGCGCTGCTGATGCCGTTCGTGATCCTGGCGGGCTGGCACGACGCCGACCCGCACGAGACCGGAAGCAGGCGCTGGCGTCCGACCCAGGGCTTCTTCGCCCTGATCCTGGCCGTCGAGGCGATGGTGATCATCTCCTTCGAGGCCACCGACGTCTTCCTCTTCTACATCTTCTTCGAAGCCATGCTGATCCCGATGTACTTCCTCATCGGCGGCTTCGGGGACCGGGCCCACGAGCACGGCGACGAGGCGGCGGCGACCCAACGCTCGTACGCCGCGGTGAAGTTCCTCCTCTACAACCTGGTCGGCGGCCTGATCATGCTGGCCGCCGTGATCGGCCTCTACGTGGTGGCCGGGAGCTTCTCGCTCCAGGAGATCGTCCACGCGCGGGCCAACGGGTCGCTGCACATGGCGACCAGCACCGAGCGGTGGCTCTTCCTCGGCTTCTTCTTCGCCTTCGCGGTGAAGGCGCCCCTGTGGCCGCTGCACACCTGGCTGCCCAACGCCATGGGCGAGGCCACCGCACCGGTCGCGGTGCTGATCACGGCGGTCGTCGACAAGGTCGGCACCTTCGCGATGCTCCGCTTCTGCCTCCAGCTCTTCCCGGAGGCGAGCAAGTGGGCGACGCCCGCGATCCTCGTCCTGGCGCTGATCAGCATCGTCTACGGGGCACTGCTCGCGGTCGGACAGCGGGACATCAAGCGGCTGGTCGCCTACGCGTCGATCTCGCACTTCGGGTTCATCATCCTGGGCATCTTCGCGATGACCAGCCAGGGCCAGTCGGGCGCGACGCTCTACATGGTCAACCACGGGATCTCGACCGCCGCCCTGATGCTGGTGGCCGGCTTCCTGATCTCGCGCCGCGGCTCGCGTCTCATCGCGGACTACGGAGGGGTGCAGAAGGTGGCCCCGGTGCTCGCCGGCACCTTCCTGATCGGCGGCCTCGCGACGCTCTCGCTCCCGGGGCTCGCGCCCTTCGTGAGTGAATTCCTGGTCCTGGTCGGCACGTTCACCCGATACCCGGTGGTCGGCATCATCGCCACCTTCGGCATCGTCCTCGCCGCGCTGTACACCCTCGTGCTCTACCAGCGGACGATGACCGGCCCGGTCAAGGCCGAGGTGGCCGAGATGCCGGACCTCAGGGTGCGCGAGCTCCTGGTGGTCGCCCCGCTGATCGCTCTGCTGATCTTCCTGGGCGTCTTCCCGAAGCCGCTCACCGACATCGTCAACCCGGCGGTCAAGCAGACCATGTCAGATGTACACAAGACGGACCCCCAGCCCGCGGTGGAGGCGGCCAAGTGAGCGCATCAGCCGTCCACAGCCTGTGGACAACAGCGGCAACCGCGGCCCAGCCGATCTCCAAGATCGACGCACCGAAGATCGAATATGGGCAATTGTCGCCCACCTTGATCGTTCTCGGCGCGGCGGTCATCGGGGTTCTGGTCGAGGCCTTCGTTCCGCGCAAGTCCCGTTACTACGCGCAGGTGTTCGTCGCCGTCGTCGCCCTGGCGGCGGCCTTCTCCGCGGTCGTCGCGCTCGCGGCGGGCGGATACGGCACCACGAAGGCGCACATCGCGGCCATGGGCGCGATCGCCGTCGACGGACCGGCCCTGTTCCTCCAGGGCACGATCCTGCTCGCCGGAATCCTCGGCGTCTTCACGTTCGCCGAGCGGCGCCTCGACCCGCAGGCGCACGGAAACCGGGTCGACGCCTTCGCCGCGCAGGCCGCGTCGGTGCCCGGCAGCGACAGCGAGAAGGCCGCAGTGAAGGCCGGGTTCACCACCACCGAGGTGTTCCCGCTGCTGCTCTTCGCGATCAGCGGCATGCTGGTCTTCCCCGCGGCCAACGACCTGCTGACGCTGTTCGTCGCCCTGGAGGTCTTCTCTCTGCCGCTGTACCTCCTGTGCGCCGTGGCCCGCCGCAAGCGGCTCATGTCGCAGGAGGCGGCGGTCAAGTACTTCCTCCTCGGAGCCTTCGCCTCCGCGTTCACGCTCTTCGGCATCGCCCTGCTGTACGGCTACGCGGGCTCGGTGTCGTACGCGACGATCGCGCACGTCGTCGACGGCACGATCACGAACGTCGACCCGGCGCTCGCCGGCACCATGGGCAACGACGTACTGCTGCTCATGGGCATGGCGCTGGTCGTCATGGGCCTGCTCTTCAAGGTCGGCGCGGTGCCCTTCCACATGTGGACGCCCGACGTCTACCAGGGCGCGCCGACCCCGGTCACCGGCTTCATGGCCGCGGCGACGAAGGTGGCGGCGTTCGGCGCGCTGCTGCGCCTGCTGTACGTCGTCCTGCCGGGCATGCGCTGGGACTGGCGGCCGGTCATGTGGGCCGTGGCGATCGTCACCATGCTGGGCGGCGCGATCGTCGCGATCACCCAGACCGACATCAAGCGGCTCCTGGCGTACTCGTCGATCGCGCACGCCGGATTCATCCTCGCCGGTGTCATCGCGACCTCGCCCGACGGTGTCTCCTCGGTCCTCTTCTACCTGGCCGCGTACTCCTTCGTCACGATCGGCGCCTTCGCGGTCGTCACGCTCGTACGGGACGCGGGCGGAGAGGCCACGCATCTGTCCAAGTGGGCGGGCCTCGGACGCAGGTCGCCTCTGGTGGCCGCGGTGTTCGCGGTCTTCCTGCTCGCCTTCGCCGGTATCCCGCTCACCTCGGGATTCGCCGGAAAGTTCGCCGTGTTCAAGGCGGCGGCCGAGGGCGGCGCGGGCGCGCTGGTCGTGGTCGGTGTGATCTCGTCGGCGATCGCGGCGTTCTTCTACATCCGCGTGATCGTGCTGATGTTCTTCAGTGAGCCGAAGCCCGAGGGGCCGACGGTCGCCGTGCCGTCCCCGCTGACCATGACGGCCATCGCGGTCGGTGTGGCGGTCACGGTGGTGCTCGGTGTGGCGCCGCAGTACTTCCTGAACCTGGCCGGCCAGGCCGGGGTCTTCGTGCGCTGAGCAGGCCCGCCCGCGGCCCGGGCCCCGCTCCCTCGGGGGGAGCGGGGCCCGGGCCGTTCTCAGTGCCCGGTGTGCCCGGTGTGGGCGGTACCCATGGAACCGGTGTGCGCGGTGGAGGACGACCCCTTGTGCGCGGCCGACGACGAACCGGTGTGGGCCGTGGACGACGAGCCGGTGTGAGCCGTGGAAGACGAGCCGGTGTGGGCCGTCCCGGACGAGCTCGTGTGCCCCATGTCCGCCTTGCCGGTGTGGGCCGGGGCCGCCGGACACTTCACCCTGGGGTTCCAGCGGTCGAACAGCCCGTTGGGATTCTGCTTCCACAGCCAGACGTGCAGGTCGTAGTGGATCGGCATACCGGGGTAGTGGCCCGGCATCGGGCCGTCGAACTTCTGGCCGCCGAACATCGACGGCCGGTCCTTGGTGGTCTTCATGTTCTGGTCGGAGTCCAGGACGATCCACTCGACCCCGGCGAGCTTGCGCTTTCCGTCCTTGCCGTCCTCGAAGAGGAGGGCCGAGGGCTTCGCCGGATCCAGCGAGCCGTAGCGGGACTCGTTGAAGTAGTGGTAGCCCATGCTGCCGTGCCCCGCGGGATCCGAGGAGCACTGGTGCGGGACGTATCCGTCGGCCAGGGCGACCTTCTCGTCGAGGTACTTGACGCTGGCCACGTACGCGGTGACCAGGTCCCGCATGGCCTTCGGGTCGACCGGGCGGTTCGCGGCCGGGGCCGGAGCCGCGGACAGGGCGAGCGAGGCCGCGGCGGCTGTCATGAGGGTGATGGCGGTCCTGAGGGGACGCTGGGACATGCGATGACTCCTAGAGACACGAGAGAGGCGTACGGACTGCACGGGTCCGTCGGCTGCGGGCCCCCTCCTCCCGCCCGAGCAGCATGGCCCTCGGCTCCGAGGCGCCGCCATGCGGGCGGGGCCAACGGGTTGAACCCGGCCGGGGCGCGCCGCGCGGGGGAGTGAGACGCGACGGGCGCCGGTACGCGGGGAAGCCGGTCGGTCGCAGCCTGTGGACAACTCTCGGACTGTCGGCGCGGACCCCTATCGTGGACGCAGTGGTCGAGATGCGGCGTACGGGGGACGGAACGATGGGCGGGACGGGTGTGATGACCGGAGCGGACGCGACGGAGAAGCCGGGCGAGAGCGAGGCACGGGCCACCCTCCACCGGGTCTTCGGGTACGACGCCTTCCGCGGCGAACAGGAAGCGATCGTCGAGCATGTGGTGGCGGGCGGCGACGCCGTCGTCCTGATGCCGACCGGTGGCGGGAAGTCCCTCTGCTATCAGATTCCTTCCCTGGTCAGACCAGGTACGGGCGTGGTCGTCTCCCCGCTCATCGCGCTCATGCAGGACCAGGTGGACGCGCTGCGGGCGCTGGGCGTGCGCGCCGGGTTCATGAACTCCACCCAGGACTTCGACGAGCGGCGCGTGGTCGAGGCGGAGTTCCTGTCCGGAGAACTCGACCTGCTGTATCTCGCCCCCGAGCGGCTGCGCCTCGACAGCACGCTGGACCTGCTGTCCCGCGGGAAGATCTCGGTCTTCGCGATCGACGAGGCGCACTGTGTGGCCCAGTGGGGCCACGACTTCCGTCCCGACTATCTGGCGCTCTCCCTGCTCGGTGAACGCTGGCCGGACGTCCCGCGCATCGCGCTCACCGCCACCGCGACCCGTGCGACGCACAAGGAGATCACCCAGCGCCTCGGCATGCCCGCGGCCCGCCACTTCGAGGCGAGCTTCGACCGCCCCAACATCCAGTACCGGATCGTTCCCAAGGCCGACCCGAAGAAGCAGCTGCTGTCCTTCCTGCGCGAGGAGCACACGGGCGACGCCGGGATCGTCTACTGCCTCTCGCGCAACTCCGTGGAGAAGACGGCGGAGTTCCTCTCCCGCAACGGCGTCGAGGCGGTGCCGTACCACGCGGGCCTGGACTCGGGCACCCGTGCCACGCACCAGTCCCGCTTCCTGCGCGAGGAGGGCCTCGTGGTGGTCGCCACGATCGCCTTCGGCATGGGCATCGACAAGCCGGACGTGCGGTTCGTCGCCCACCTGGACCTGCCGAAGTCGGTCGAGGGCTACTACCAGGAGACGGGCCGCGCCGGCCGTGACGGACTCCCCTCCACGGCCTGGATGGCGTACGGCCTTCAGGACGTGGTCCAGCAGCGCAAGATGATCCAGGGCTCGGAGGGCGACGAGGCGTTCAGACGCCGGGCCGCCAGCCATCTGGACTCGATGCTCGCCCTGTGCGAGACGGCCCAGTGCCGGCGCTCCCAGCTCCTGGCCTACTTCGGCCAGGACCCCGACACCCCGGCCTGCGGCAACTGCGACACCTGTCTGACACCGCCGGAGACCTGGGACGGCACGGTCGCGGCGCAGAAGCTGCTGTCCACGGTGGTACGCCTCCAGCGCGAGCGGGGGCAGAAGTTCGGCGCGGGCCAGATCGTCGACATCCTGCTGGGGCGGAAGACCGCCAAGGTGATCCAGTTCGACCACGACCAGCTGTCCGTCTTCGGTATCGGCGAGGAGCTGGCGGAGTCCGAATGGCGCGGTGTCGTACGGCAGCTGCTGGCCCAGGGGCTGATCGCGGTCGAGGGCGAGTACGGGACGCTGGTGCTCACCGAGGCCAGTGGGACCGTGCTGCGGCGTGAGCGCGACGTGCCCCTGCGCAAGGAGGCGCCGAAGCCGGCCACGTCCAGGTCGTCGGGGTCCAAGGGCGAGCGCAAGGCCAAGTCGGCCGCGGCCGAGCTGCCCGCCGAGCTCGTTCCCGCGTTCGAGGCGCTGCGGGCCTGGCGCGGCGATCAGGCCCGGGAACAGGGCGTCCCGGCGTACGTCATCTTCCATGACGCCACGCTGCGGGAGATCGCCACGGTGTGGCCCACCTCCGTAAAGGACCTGGGCGGGATCAGCGGGGTGGGCGAGAAGAAGCTGGCCACGTACGGAGAGGGCGTCGTCGCGGTGCTGGCCTCACTGGCCGACGGCCCGCCCGCGGCCACTCCGACCGCTCCGGCGACTCCGCCGGCTCCGACCGCTCCGGCCACTCGGGCCGTTCCGACCGCCGGAAGACCCGCGGCCGTACCGGCTCCGGTGCCCGCCGCGGGACCGGACCCGGACTGGCCCGAGCTGGACCAGGAGCCGCCCGAGGACTGGATGTAGCGGTTCGCGGCAGGGGTGCGGGCAGGCGCGGGGCGGAGGCGAGCCTCCGCACGTCCCTCCGGGCACCGTCGGCTCCGCAGGTCTTCTCCGGGCTCCGTCGGCCCCGGATGCCGCTCCGGGCTCCGTCGGCCCTGCCGGTCCCTCCGGGCTCCGTGGGGCACGGTGGCCAGGGCTCTGGCCACCGTGACACGGACCTCGTTCCCCCTGCGGGGCGGCTCCCGGGTCCCTTACAGGGAGACGGCCGGCGTGATGCGGCCCCGGACCTCGCCGAGGCCCACCCGGGTCCCGCCCGGTCCCGGAGCCCAGGCCGTCAGGGTGACCTCGTCGCCGTCCTCGAGGAACGTGCGCTTGCCGTCGGGGAGTTCGAGTGCGTCGCGCCCGTTCCAGGTGAGTTCGAGCAGGGAGCCGCGCTCGCCCTCGGTGGGGCCGCTGACGGTCCCGGAGCCGTAGAGGTCACCGGTGCGCAGGGAGGCGCCGTTGACCGTCATGTGGGTCAGCTGCTGGGCGGCCGTCCAGTACATGGTCGAGAAGGGGGGCTCGGAGACGACGTGGCCGTTGATGGCCACGGAGATCCGGAGGTCGTAGCCACCCGGCTCCTCGGTGGCGTCGTCGAGATAGGGGAGGAGGGGGTGCGTGCGGACGGGCGGGGCCACGAGGGCGTCGTCCAGGGCGTCCAGCGGGGTGATCCACGCCGACACGGAGGTGGCGAAGGACTTGCCGAGGAAGGGGCCCAGCGGGACGTACTCCCAGGCCTGGACATCACGGGCCGACCAGTCGTTGAGCAGGCAGAGGCCGAAGACGTGGTCGCGGTAGTCGCCGAGAGGCACCGGCCGGCCCTGCTGCGAGGGGGTGCCGACGACGAAGCCGACCTCCGCCTCGATGTCCAGACGGACGGAGGGGCCGAAGACCGGGGCGGCGTCCGCGGGGGCCTTGCGCTGGCCCGAAGGACGGACGACATCCGTGCCGGACACCACGACCGTGCCCGATCGGCCGTGGTAACCGATCGGCAGATGCTTCCAGTTGGGCGTGAGGGAGTCGGCGGCGTCCGGGCGGAAGATCTGGCCGACGTTCCGGGCGTGGTTCTCGGAGGCGTAGAAGTCGACGTAGTCGGCGACGGTGAACGGGAGGTGCATGGTCACGTCGGACAGCGGGTGGAAGTGGGGAGCGAGGGTCTCCCGGTGGGCCGGGACGGTCACCCAGGCCGTCAGCGCGCGCCGGACGTCGGACCACGCGGTGCGGCCCGCGGCGAGCAGCGGATCCAGACTCGGCTGTGCGAGCAGCCCGGCGTAGGGGGAGCCGAGCGAGCGGGCGGCGGCGCCCGCGTCGAGCACGTGGTCGCCGAGTCGTACGCCGACGCGTCGCTCGGGGTCGCCGGCCGGGTCGGTCAGGGAGAACACGCCGTACGGCAGGTTGTGCGGGCCGAAGGGATCGCCCTCGGGGACATCGAAGGGGGGCATCGGTTGGTGCCTCGCTTTCGGATTCGTACTCGCCATGTGAGCCATGCGTTCCACGCGTTTCATGTGGTCGGGGCACACGTTACGGGGGAGGGGCCCCGCTGTGGCAGGGCCTAAAGGGTTGGCAATGTCCGAATTGGCCGTGTCGGGCACGGAGATTCCGGCTCGGCGTGGCTCGTGGCTCCCCGTGGGGCACACCCCTGAACACCCCTGGGGACCACCGTGACAGGTTTTCGCGGGGTGTCCCGGTGAGGGCTTCGCCCGGGCTTCGGCGCACTTCGCCGGGCCTCCTCGGGAGGCTTCGGCGGCGTTCTCCGGATCGCTAATTCGGCTGTCGCGCAGGCGCGTTGAGGAGGTGAGGACACTGGTTGCCCTGCGTCCAGGGGGTGTTGGGGTGTTGTGGTCGGTCGTGTTCGGGAAAGTCGGTGTGGGCGGAAGCGGAGCCTGGGTGATCCGAATCGGTCGCAACGCGCTTACCGCCGTACGGTGAACGGCGTTGCAGACGGGATACCGGACGTCGTCCGGTTCACGCCGGGCCGATGAGTCGTGGGATCCGTATTCTTCGGATCATGGCCGCTCCGACTGCATATTCACTCATCGCCACTGACCTGGACGGAACGCTGCTGCGCGGCGACGACACACTCTCCGACCGGTCACGCGCCGCGTTGGCGAAGGTGACCCGGGCAGGTGCCCGGCATCTCGTGGTCACGGGCCGACCCGCACCGCGCGTGCGACCGTTTCTCGACGAACTCGGCGGTGAGGGACTGGCGGTGTGCGGGCAGGGGGCGCAGCTCTACGACGCCGCCACGGACCGCATGCTGTGGTCGGTGACGCTGGAGAGAGAGCTGGCGGAGACGGCGCTCGGCAAGATCGAGGCGGAGGTCGGGATGCTGTACGCGGCGGTCGACCAGGACGGCGTGGACGGTCTGACGCTCATCGAGCCGGGCTATGTCATGCCGCATCCGACGCTGCCGGCGGTGCGGGTGCCACGGCGGGACGACCTCTGGGCGGAGCCGATCAGCAAGGTGTTGCTCCGTCACCCGTCCTTGTCCGACGACGAGTTGGCGTCAGCGGCACGGGGAGTGGTCGGTTCGCTGGCGACGGTGACCATGTCGGGGCCCGGTACCGTCGAACTCCAGCCATGCGGGGTGACCAAGGCGACGGGTCTCGCTCTCGCCGCGGCGCATCTCGGACTCAGCCCGTCCGCGACGCTCGCCTTCGGGGACATGCCCAACGACATTCCGATGTTCGACTGGGCGGCCCGCGGTGTGGCGATGGCCAACGCGCATCCGGAACTGAAGTCGGTGGCCGACGAGATCACGCTGTCGAACGAGGACGACGGGATCGCGGTGGTGCTGGAGCGCGTCTTCGGCTTCTGACGGCGCCGGTGCGCTCGCCGGCCGAACCGGTGCGCCTGCCGGCGGAGGCGCACCCGCCCGCGAAGCACCCGTATCTGCACCCGCACCCGCCGACGGTCCCAGAAGGAGCCGTCGGCGGGTGCGGGGGAAGAACGAGGTGTCGGGGTGGATCAGTAGGCGCCGTTGACGTTGTCGATGGAGCCGTAGGTCTTGGCCGCGTAGTTGCAGGCGGCGGTGATGTTCGCGACCGGGTCGTAGATGTTCATCGACGTGCCGGCGACGTGGTACGCCTGGAAGGTCGGGTCGATGACCTGGAGCAGACCCTTGGAGGGGATGCCTGCGGCGGCGTTGGAGTCCCAGTTGTTGATGGCGTTGGGGTTGCCGGAGGACTCGCGCATCACGTTGCGGTGGATGCCGTCGTAGCTGCCGGGGATGCCCGCCTTGGCCATGACGTCGAGGGATTCCTTGATCCAGCCATCGAGGTTGTTGGCGTACGTCTTGGCGGAGGCCTGGGTGACCGTGGCGGTCGTGGTCTTGGCCACGGCGGCGGTCGCGTTCGCCGTGGTGCGGACGGTCGTCGACCCCAGCGACTTCGTGCCGACGGTCAGCTTCAGGCCCGGGCGGATCAGGGCGGGGTTGTCGCCGATGACCGCGCGGTTCGCCGCGTACAGCTTCTTCCAGCCACCGCTCTTGGGGTACTTCTGCGCCACCTTGGACAGGGTGTCGCCGGCGACGACCTTGTAGGTGACGAGCTGCACGTTGGGGACCACCGCGGTGTGGGCCGTCTTCGCGATCTGGGGGGCCTGCGCCGGGGTGGCGGCGCTGGCGCCGGTGGCGCTCACGAGCGGGAGGGCGAGGGCGATGCCGCCCGTGCCGGCGGCGAGCATGCCCCGGGTGATGACGTTGGACTTCTTGCTGCGGTGCTTGCCTCGTACGGGCATGACGAATTTCCTCTCCGACGCCTGCGAGGTGAGCTGTCGGGTTCGGGCGGGAGATGCCCGGCCGCGCTGTGGGCGCGGCTTCACCCCAAGCCGGTCCGGTATGTCCGGATCGGCGGCTTACCTGTGGTTCCCCCGCTCCTGCCGTGCGTGGGTCGATGGGTTGCCGGGCGGCGGCAGGATTCGGCGATCCGCCCGGGGTCGACCAGAACGTATGCGAGAGCACATGTCCGAAACAAGACGAGATTTGACCGCGAAGATCGCTTTCTCCTGGTTAAGGGCGGGGTAAAAAGTCCGTTTGTACCGGAATTGGATCCTCAACTTGCCTATGGCAAAGGGGTTGGGTCGAGCGGGCCTCGGGGCGGGAGCCCGGCTCGCCGGTGACTCAACTCACGAGACCAAAGGGCGTTAACGCGGCACGAGGGGCAATTCGGGCATCACGCTCGCGTTTAAGGGCGTCACCGGGACCTCCCGAGCGCGCCGAGCGTCCCCTGGTGGGGCGGGAATTGTGGCGTGGACCACGTCGGGGCGGGCGGGGCCGCCTCCGCGAGGGGTGGGTGGGGTCACCGGTCGGGAGCCGGCCGGGCCCGGGCGGACGCGAGGTGAAGTGCCGCGCGCGGCAACGGGGTTCGGCGTTCGGTGCCCCGGCCTGCGGGCGGGGGCGCAGGCGAGGCGGGCGCGGGTCGGGGCGTGGCCCGACCCGGTGAACTCCCCTGCCCCGCAAGCCTCCTGAGCCGCGGCGAGCCCCTGCCTCGCAAGCCTCCTGAGCCGAGGCAAGCCCCCTACCTCGCAAGCGCTCTGCCTCGCAGCGTCCCGCCCAGGCAGGCCTTCCGCCCAGGCAGGCCTTCCGCCCAGGGAAGCGTCCCGCGCCGCCAGCGGCCGCCCTGCGCGTAACCCGCACCCCCGCAAGCCCCCTTGGCCGCAAAGGTCTCTGCCCCGCGAGCCTGCTGGGCCGCAAAGCTCTCTGCCTCGCAAGCCCCCGGCCCCCCTGGCCCCCGCCCCCCTGGCCCCCGCACCCCCCGGCCCCCGCACCCTCTGAGCCCCCGCACCCCCTGAGCCCTGTCAGCCCGAGGTGCGCGGGGTTCTCTTCTCCCAGGTCCGGTGGAAGACGACCTCGTCGCCGTCCTTGCAGACGAGTTCGTCGGTCGTGACGAAGTCCCGCGCGTCGCAGGTCGTGGTGGAGGTCGTCTCGACGCGGGCGTCCCAGGGCAGGTCCGGGCGGTGCAGCCGGATCGACCAGGTCGAGCGGGCGCGCGCGGACAGCGGGTCCGACGTCTCGATCGTGTACGTCTCCCGCCCCTCCTCCGTGCATTCGAGGCCGTCGGGATGGACACGGGTGCCGCCCTGGCCCGAGGCCACCTCCAGACGCCAGGTCTCCGCGGCCACGTCCCGCAGCACCAGTCGCTGCGGCGGGGGCTCGTCCAGGGTCGCGGAGACGGTCACCCCGAGGGGCTCGGACTCCTCGGGTTCGCCGAAGGTGATCGACGGGTCCGACTCCCGTGTCCGTACGGGGAGTTCGAGGACGCTGCCGATCGGCTCCAGGGTGAAACCGGCCTCCGAGCCCGGCTCGGGCCAGATCCAGGGCCAGTACGCGGAGGACACGCCCAGCCGGATGCGGTGGCCCGCCGGGAAGGCGTAGCCGATGGCGTTCAGGTCGAACACCACGTGTTCCGTGCTGCCCGGAGTCCAGGGAACCGTCCGGCCGGGACCCCGGCGCGCCGACAGGTTCAGGGCGCCCCGGGTGACGAGCGTGGACGCTCCGTCCGGCGCCACGTCGCACAGCCGGGCGATCACCTGGCCCCTGGGCACCGCGGACGTCAGCCGCAGATTGACCCGGGGGCGGCCCAGCACCCAGGTCTCCTCCGTCACCTCGAACTCGAAACAGGCCGACCGGGCGTCCTCCTCCCGCTGGTCGGGCGGCAGGCCGGCGTCGTCGCCGAAGGGGAAGGGGCGGCCCGCGTCGACCCCCGTGTGCTGTGGGGACCGCACCGGCACCGGGGTTCCCTGGAGCGCGTACGCGACCGGGGTCACCGAGGGTGAGGGCCAGGCAGGCTCGCCCACCCAGTGGCCGGGGATGCGCGGGTACACGGTCGCCGGAGGATGCGCGTCCATCACGTACGAGCGGAGCAGGGGCACGGAGAGCGGGTCCGTCTCCTTGTCCTTGAGCCAGTGGTCCCACCAGCGCAGCGTCTCCTGGAGGAAGCCGATCGCCGGCCCGGGCGGCAGGTCGCGGTCCGGGTACTGGCGGGACCAGGGGCCGATGAGACCCCGTACGCGATCCGGGGGAAGGTTCCGCACCAGGCGCAGCACCGTGTCGCGGTGCGGGTCGTGCCAGCCGCCGACCGCGAGGACCGCCGCGCGGACGGTCCCGTACTCCTCGCGGGTGCCGTGAGGGCCGTACGGGTCGTCGGTCCTGTGCTCCGGCCGGGTGTGCGTGGAGGGCGCGGCCGCCGCCAGTCGCTTCTCCCACATGTCCCGCCACATCCCCTCGCCCACGTGCGCGGGGTCCGGCGGGCGGGCGGCGAAGGCGAGCCGGGCGGCCGACCGGGCGTATGTGCCGACGGCGGGAACGGAACCTCCGGCGTGGTGGGCGTCGTTGTCAGGGAGGTCGTCGCTCGGGCAGACCGTGACGACCGCCTTGAGCGGCGCGGGCGCGCGGGCCGCGACGCGAAGGGAGTGGAGACCGCCCCACGCGATCCCGAACATGCCGACCCGGCCCGTGCACCAGGGCCGGGCGGCCAGCCAGGAGACCACCTCCACCCCGTCGTCCGTGTCGGTCTCCGCGTGCTCGTCGCCCGGCACGCCCTCCGAGTTCCCGTGGCCGCGCGCGTCCACGCGCACGGAGGCGTAGCCGTGCCCGGCGTACCAGGGATGGCGCTGCTGGTCGCGCGGGGCCGTCCAGTCGGTCAGGCGGTACGGGAGGTACTCGAGGAGCGCCGGTACGGGTTCCCCGGTCAGCGGCCGCCAGATCCGGGCGTACAGGCGGGTGCCGTCCGGGAGAGGGACGAGGGCGTCCTCATGAGTGGTCTCGTAGGGGAAGGACGTACGGATGTGCATGAGCGTCACCTCGGTGGACGGAATGCCTCGTGCGGCACGGCCCGGGAACGGAACCGTCGGGTCCCGGCCGTGCGGGGGACGGGCCGTCGGGTCCCGGTCGGGTGTGGGACGGGTCGTCGGGTCCCGGTCGCGCGCGGGGAGAACCGTCGGATCCCGGCCGTACGCGGGAGCGGGCACGGCCGTGGGACACGGTCACCCCTTCCGGGTACTTCTGCGCATGTCATCGCATGTCGGTTCACATCATCCGATCATGAACATACCGTCCATGATCGGGTGGCGCCCGTGAACCGGGGTACCCGCCGTTGGGGCACGCAGGTGCTTCCCGTATGCCTTCCGGGTGTACTCCCGCATACCTCCTGGCGGAGCGAAGTGGGCCGGGGGACGGTGGGCGCTCGCGGTGATCGAAACGTGACCGGATACGCTGACTTGAGTGATGGCAGCGACACATCGACAAACCGTGTCATCGACCGAATGATCGACCGAGTTCGCCATGTGATCGTCAGCAGACAGGAGAACCTCTCGTGACCGTCGTCGGGCCGTTCGGGCTGAGCGTGCGGGACCAGGCTCTCGAAGCCGATGTCCAGGCCGGATTGGCGGCTGTCGAGGAGGGTTTGCTCGAAGCCACCAAGAGCGAGGTCCCGTTCATCACGGAAGCCGCCCAGCACCTCGTGCGGGCCGGCGGGAAGCGGTTCAGGCCGCTGCTCGTGATGCTCGCCGCCCAGTTCGGTGACCCCTACGCGCCGGGTGTCGTGCCCTCGGCCGTGGTCGTCGAGCTGACCCATCTCGCCACGCTGTACCACGACGACGTCATGGACGAGGCCGAGGTCCGGCGCGGAGTGGACAGCGCCAACGTGCGCTGGGGCAACTCGCTGGCCGTGCTGACCGGCGACTTCCTGTTCGCCCGCGCCTCCTACATCCTGGCCGACCTCGGGCCCGAGGCCGTCCGGATCCAGGCCGAGGCGTTCGAGCGCCTGGTGACCGGACAGATCCTGGAGACCGCGGGGCCGCGCGACGGCCGCGACCCGGTCGACCACTACCTCGACGTGCTCGGCGGCAAGACCGGATCGCTGGTCGCGGTCGCGTGCCGGTTCGGCGCGATGATGTCGGGCGCCGACGAGACGGTCGTGGACGTGCTCACGCAGTACGGCGAGCGGCTGGGCGTCGCCTTCCAGCTCGCGGACGACGTTCTCGACATCGCGTCCGACTCGCACGAGTCCGGCAAGACGCCGGGGACGGACCTGCGTGAGGGCATCGCCACGCTGCCGGTCCTGCGGCTGCGCGAGCGCGCGGAGCGCCTGGGCCTCGCCGAGGACATCGCGCTGTGCGAGCTGCTCGACTCCGACCTGACGGACGACGCGCGGCACGCGGAGGCTCTGGCCCGGCTGCGGGAACACCCCGCGCTGGAGCAGGCGCGCCGGGACACCGTCCGGTACGCGGAGGAGGCGCGGGCCGCGCTGGCCCCGCTGCGCGAGTGCGACGCGAAGGCCGCGCTGGTCGAGCTGGTGGACGCGGTGGTGCACCGGGCCGGCTGAGAGGCCGACCGGAGGATCACCACGCCCACGGGGCCGGCGCGAGCCACCGGCGCCGGTCTCCGGGGCGGCCCGAGAGCTGCCGACGCGGTCTCCGGGGCGGCCCGAGAGCTGCCGACGCCCGTCTCCGAGCCGCGCGTGTTCGTCGGTGCAGTCTCCGCCGCCTTCCGTGCTCGCGGAGGCCGGCGCCGCTGTCCGTATTCGTCGCCTCGCGTGCTCACGGAGGCCGGGGTCGTTGTCAGTACCCGCCGCCGCCCGTGTTCGTGCTGGAAGGCGACGGTGCCGACGACTCCGAGGCGGGTGTGGTGATCTTCGCTCCGCTGGGGGTGACGGCCCACCAGGTTCCGTCCACTCCCTGGCCGTACGGCTCCTTCGGTGCGTCGTCCTTGGCGTACCGGTAGAGCGGCCAGCCGGCGAGGGTGATCTGGGTGCTGCCGTCGTTGCGCTTCACCGTGGAGACCAGGCTCTTGTCGATGCCCTTCGTGGTCACCGAGCCGTTGGACGTGGTCGTGGCCGCCGGCCAGAGCGCGGCGCAGGTGCTGTAACAGCTGACCTTGGTCGGGTTCGCCGAGTCCGCGTCGAAGCGGTACAGGACGAAGCCCTTGCCGTCGGTCACGACCGTGCCCAGTTTCGCGACCTTGGCGGTGGTCAGCATCGACGTGGCCGATCCCTTGGCCGCGTTCTGCGCCGTACCGCTGCTCTGCGGAGTACTGGCCCCGCTGCTACTGCTGCTGCCGCCTCCCCCGCCCCCGCTTCCGCATCCGGCGAGCGTGAGCGCCAGGGCGGCGGCGCCCATGGCGGCGTATCCCGTGACGTGCCTGATGGCGAACATGGCGATCCCTCGATCCTTCGATCCCTGGAGAGCTGTGCGATCCGATCGCTGCCACCCGTAAGTACGGATTCGCACCATTTTTTACTCGAATGACCGAGGTATTCGATGGCTTCCGGGTGACGCGGGCGAGGAGAGGGGCTACCCCTACGGGTCGCGGGGAGGTACCGGCCCCTCGCGTCATACCGCAGGACTACGCGGAGTTGAGCCCGCGGGTTGACGCGTTCTTCCGCCGTATTTGGTCAGATGGAGAACACCACTCCTCACCGGTCCGGGTGAGAATGGCGGCTTAGGGGTGGAGCACGGAACGAGGGCAGGGCCGCCGCCGACGACGGAGGTAAGGCACACATGGCACCGTACGAATCCGACGACAGCGCGAGGGCCGCGGAGGCCGACGACACGCTCGACGGGCGACGCAAGGCCGCGCGGTACGTCGTTCCGGTCGCGGTGGTGGGGGTGGCGGCGGCGACGATCGGACTCGTCCCGGCGCTCGCCGACTCCGGAGACCCGAACCTTCCGAAGGTCACCGCGCAGCAACTCATCGAGAAGATCGCCAAGTCGGACGTCCAGCAGCTGTCCGGCACGGTCAAGATCACCACCGACTTGGGGCTGCCCGACCTGGGCGGTCTGGAGAGCGGCCTGCTGTCCGGCGCGGCCAAGGGCCACGACGGCTCGTCCGCCGACCCGCAGTCCAAGCTCCTCGAACTCGCCGCGGGCACGCACACGCTGCGCGTGGCGGCCGACGGACCGGACCGGGGCAAGGTCTCCCTGCTGGACAGCGCCGCCGAGTACAGCGTCATCCACAACGGCAAGGACGTCTGGGGATACGACAGCAAGTCGAACGAGGTCTTCCACTCGACGTCCGCCGAGTCCGGTAAGGCCGGCGAGAAGGCGGGGGACAAGGCGCCGCGGGACGTTCCCGCCACGCCCAAGGACTTCGCCGACGAGGTGCTCAAGTCCGTCGACTCCACGACCTCGGTGAAGGTCGACGGCACCGCGCACGTCGCGGGCCGTGACGCCTACAAGCTGGTCATCAAGCCCCGGCAGTCCGGCACGACGGTCGGCGCCATCAGCATCGCGGTGGACGCGAAGACGGGGCTGCCGCTGAAGTTCACGCTGACCCCGGCGAGCGGTGGCGCGGCGGTCGTGGACGCGGGCTTCACCCGGGTCGACTTCTCCCGGCCGGCCGCTTCGACGTTCGCCTTCACCCCGCCGAAGGGCGCGAAGGTCACCGAGGGCGACACGCTGAAGGGCGCGAAGGGCGACGAGTCCAAGAGCCCGAAGGGCGCCGAGCCCAAGCGCGTGGAGAAGGGCGCGCCGAAGGGTCACGAGGGAGCCGCCGACGGCCTCGGCGGTCCGAAGACGATCGGCAAGGGCTGGAACTCGATCGTCGTCCTCGGCACCGGGGGCAAGGGTGTGCCCTCGGGCGCGTCCGGTTCGACCGGCAACAGCAACGTCGACGGTTTCCTGAACTCCCTCGGCGACCACGTGACCGGCTCGTTCGGCTCGGGCACGGTCTACTCGACCCGACTGATCAACGCGCTGATCACGGACGACGGCAAGGTGTACGCCGGTGCCGTCACCAAGGCCGCGCTGGTGAAGGCCGCGAACGCGGCCCACTAGGCGCGGCCGGGAGAAGCGAACCGAGGGAGCCCATGGAGGAGCTGTCCGCCGACGAACCCGGCCCCGCGCGGGAGCCGGAAGCCGCTGACCTGGTGCCCGTACGGGCGGAAGCCGCCGACGTGGCACCCGCGTGGGCGGAAGCCGCAGACGTGGCACCCGCGTGGGCGGAAGCCGCAGACGTGGCGCCCGCGCGGGAGCCGGGGGATACGGTCGCCAGGCCCGCGCGAGGGCCGGGAGACGTGGCGGCCGGGCCCGCGCGGGGGCCGAGGGCCGTCGGTGCCGTGGCCGCCGGCGGGGACGCGGTGATCGCGACCCGCGGGCTGACCAAGCGGTACCGCGGCGGACAGCTCGCCGTCGACGGCCTGGACCTCACCGTCCCGGCGGGCAGCGTCTTCGGTTTCCTCGGACCGAACGGCTCGGGCAAGACCACCACCATCCGCATGCTGATGGGCCTGATCGAGCCGACCTCGGGCACGGCGAGCGTCCTGGGGCGGCCCATGCCCCGGTCCGCGCGCACCGTGCTCCCGCACGTCGGGGCCCTGATCGAGGGGCCCGCGCTGTACGGCTTCCTCTCCGGGCGGGACAACCTCATCCGGTACGACTCCGCGGACCCCACCGCCGATCCCCGCACCCGCAGGGCACGCGTCGAGTCCGCGCTCGACCGGGTGGGACTGGCCGCGGCGGCGGGGAAGAAGGCGAAGGCGTACTCCCTGGGCATGAAGCAGCGGCTGGGACTCGCGGCGGCGCTGCTCCAGCCCCGCCGGCTGCTCGTCCTGGACGAGCCGACCAACGGCCTCGACCCTCAGGGCATGCGGGAGATCCGTTCGCTGGTCAGGGAACTGGCCTCCGACGGCACGACGGTCTTCCTCTCCTCGCACCTGCTCGACGAGATCGAGCAGGTCTGCACCCACGCTGCCGTGATGACCCGGGGGCGGCTCGTCGTCCAGGGCCCGGTGGCCGATCTCGCGGCCGGAGCGCGCGGCCGGCTGGTGGTGACGACCCCGGACACCGGGGAGGCGGCGCGGGTCCTCAAGGAGCAGGGCGTCCTGGATCTCGTCGTCACCGAGACGGGAGTGAGCGCGGAGCCGCCCGACCGTGAACTCGCCGAACTGAACGCCGCGTTGGTCACGGCGGGCGTGCGGGTCCGCGGCTTCGGGGTCGAACGGGCCTCGCTGGAGGACGCGTTCGTGGCACTGACCGGGGAGGGATTCGATGTCGCGGGCTGAAAGTCTGCCGGAGCGGGGCGCGCGGACGGCCGCGCAACCGGGAGCCCGCCGTGGGCCGAGCCCGCTGTGGACCTTCGGGCTCTTCCGCGACGAACTCGTCACCACCTTCCGTCGCTGGCGGACGATCGCGCTGCTCGGCGTGCTCGCGGCCGTGCCGATCCTCATCGGTGTCGCCGTGAAGGTCGAGACGAACGGCGGCTCGTCGGCGGGCGGGGACGGCGGTCAGGGCCCCGCGTTCATCGCGCAGATCACCAACAACGGCCTGTTCCTGGTCTTCACCGGGCTGGCCGCGACGCTCCCGTTCTTCCTGCCCATGGCCATCGGCGTCATCGCGGGCGACGCGATCGCGGGCGAGGCCAACGCGGGCACCCTGCGCTATCTCCTGGTCGCGCCCGCGGGACGTACCCGGCTGCTGCTCACGAAGTACGCGACGACGATGACCTTCTGCCTGGTGGCGACGCTGGTGGTGGCGGTGTCGGCCTTCGCGGTGGGCGCCCTGCTGTTCCCGCTGGGTGAGCTGACGACGATCTCCGGGACCCGTATCGGTTTCGCCGAGGGGCTCGGCAGGGCGCTGCTCATCGCCCTGGTCGTGGCCGTGTCGCTCACGGGGGTCGCCGCGCTCGGCCTGTTCGTCTCCACGCTCACCAACAGCGGCATCGCGGCCATGGCGACGACGGTCGGCCTCCTGATCACCGTCCAGATCCTCGACCAGATCCCGCAACTGCACGCGCTCCAGCCGTACTTCTTCTCGCACTACTGGCTGTCCTTCGCCGACCTCATGCGCGACCCCGTCTACTGGGACGGCCTGGTCCGCGACCTGGGCCTCCAGGGCCTGTACGTCGCCGTGTTCGGGTCGGCCGCATGGGCGCGGTTCACGACGAAGGACATCACCGCCTGAGCGGACGCGTCACCGCTCGTACGGGAAACGGGCGAGCGGTGCCTCCTGGGCGAAGAAGGTCTTCGCGCGGGTCAGCGCGCCCGTGTCGTTCAGTACGTCGCCGGGCTTGCTGCCGTTGCCGAGCAGGACTCCGCCGAAGCGCATCCCCATGTACGCCGCGGTGTGGTTCAGCGTGCCGATCAGCGGGCCGGCGACCTCGGGCTCCTCGTGCGCGAGCGCGGTGACGCCCCAGAGGGTGCGGCCGGCCAGGGTGGCCTTGAAGTCGACGCCGGGTGTACGGAGCCAGCCGGACCAGTGGTCCAGGTAGCGCTTGGTCTGTCCGGACACCGAGTACCAGTACAGCGGCGAGGCGATCACGATGTCGGTGGCCGCGATGGTGGCGTCGAGCAGGGTGGCCGCCGGGCTCGGGGCGGGTGGGCGTACGTGCTCGCTGTCCCGGCGGAGGTCCTCGAAGTCGGGGAGCCGGTGTTCTGTCAGGGAGAGCCAGCGCTGCTCCGTGTCCGCGGGGAGTTGTTCGGCCGCTCTGCGGGCCAGGGTCTCGGTGTTGCCGCCGGGGCGGCTGCTGCCGAGCACGAACAGGAATCTGCGAGTCATGGTTCCCCCTGGGAGGCGGCGGCCGATTACACGCGCCCACAATATATGCACGCGCATCTACACGTCCAGGCCACCCTCCTCCAACTGGGCCGGCTCCTTTCTCTCGCCCCCTCCGCCCCTACCCAACCCGAACCCGGGGCTCCGCCCCCAGGCCCCCGCTCCTCAATCCCCGGAGGGGCTGAACGCTCCCCGGACCCAAAGGGGTGGGGAGAGGGAGACCACCCCCGGGGCTCCGCCCCAGCCCCCGCTCCTCAAACGCCGGAGGGGCTGAAACCTTCGCCGGCCGGGGCTGACATGGCCACGGCCTGGGCCGACGTTGCGGCAGCCTGGGCTGACGTTTCGCCAGCCAGGGGCCGAATCTTCCGCGACCGGGGCTGACGATTCGCGGGCCCGTGGGCTGAAACCTTCCGCAGCTGGGGGCTGAGACCTTCTGCGGCCGGGGGCTGAAGCCCTCCGCGGCCGGGGGCTGAAGCCTTCCGCGGCCGGGGCTGGAAGGTGGACCGGGCACCACGACGCACCGCACCCGCAGCCGGGATCCGGGCGCGAGGGGCCGTGCCGGTACATCGATGCCCGTCGCCACCGACGGTCACTCCTCACCCAACGGCGACGGGCTGATGCACCGGCACGGCCCCGACCCACCCACCCACCTGCCTACCGCCCCGGACGCGGAGGACGCTGCACCCGGGGAGCCGGCCCCGGAGCGGCAGCGCCCGGCACGCCCCCGCCCGGAGGCGCGGACCGGCGCCCGGACTGAAGTCGGGCCGCGTTCGCCACGGGATTGGCCGGTGCCGTCGCGCCCGCCACCGCCGGCCTCCCCCAGCTCTCCGGAACGGACGCGTGCCGCTCCACCGTCCCCCGCACCCGAGCCTCCGCGAGCAACGCCGTCTGCTGCGCCACGGGAGCGAACCCCGGAGCCGCGTTGCCGCTCTGGGAGGGCACCTGCCGGACGGCCATCGCGGTCAGGGCGGCCTGGGTGTCCCGGGGAAAGACGTCCCGGGGCAGCAACTGCGACGCCGCACCGGTCACCTCGACCCGGTGCTGCCCACCCCCCGCCTCGAACGTCACGCCGTACCCGAGGTACTGCCGGTCCCGGTCGAACATCAAGTCACCCCGCACCCGCCCACCCCCGGCCCGCGTCCGCTCGCTCAGCTCCCGGAGAGCCTCCGGCATCGGCGCGGTCCGCCCGAGGCTCGCCACATACGCCTCCGCCTCCACGCTCCCCTCCCGGAACCGAGCCCTGCCGTCCGGCCCGGTGGACATCCGCACGGCACCGACCCGGTTGCCGGGAGCGATGTCGATGGTGAGGCGGCCGTCCCCGCCGTACTCGCTCACGAACCGCTCCCGCAGCGCCGTGAACTGCACCTGGTTCTCCAGCGCGGGAGGCAGGTTCGGCCCGTAGACGGTGACCCGCGCCTCGGGGTCGGCCTCCAGGATGATCTCGGCGTTCGCCACCCCCGTACCGCCGGCGCCCGCGACCAGCCACGTCTTCGGGGCATCCGCCGCGCCCGCGGCACGCGCGTCGAAGCGGCCCTCGGCGATCTCGTCCCCGATGAAGACACGCCCGGGCGCGGCGGCCCGCGCCCGCTCCCACAGGGCGGTCGCGTCCAGCGTCTGGAGCGCGGCCCGCGCCCCGCCGTCCGAGCGCAGCGTGTCGAGGACCCCTTCCTCCCGCAGCACCTGGAGCGCCCGCTCCGCGCCGACCTCCCCGGTCAGCCGGTCGTGCGCCGGTGAATCGGCGGGCAGCCGCCCCCGTACGGCGTCGAGCGCCTCCGGCAGGTTCACCGCGTCCCAGCGGTCGACGCCGGGCACCATCTCCGGCGGCAGCCCGGTGGCCACGGTCGGCGTGCCCTCGACCTTCACATAGAGCTCGGGAGAGCCGTCGGCGGGCCGGATGTGGGCGTAGAGACGGCCGTCAGGACCCGGCACCAGGGCTGCGGTCCCGTCGACGAGCGGTCCGCGCACGGCGAGCTGGTCCTCCCACAGGCGGACCGCGTCGCGCGGTACCCGCGAGGTCGGGTCGGCGAACTGGTGGGCGTCGCCGAGCCCGCTGGCCCGCATGTCCCGCGTCTGGTCGGGGGACTGGACGATGCCCTCGCCCGGGTCCAGATGCCAGCGGCCGCGTGCGTCGACGAGCAGGGCTCCGGGGTCGCGTCCGACGAGGCTGGCCCCGCCGCCGACGACGACCTGACGGGTGGGCCACTCGCCGGTCGCCGCGATCTCCGCGCGCAGCTCGTCCAGGGTGGCGGCTCCGGCCCGGGTGCGCTCGTCGGCCGCGCGGGCCGCCGCGGCGGCGAGCTCCTCGCGGGGGACGGGGGAACCGTCGGGCCGCAGCCCCGGCAGGGGCGGGGCCGCGACGGACGCGCCGAGAGGCCGGGCGTGCTCGGCCCGCGACCGGAACGCGTACAGCTCGGCCGCATCGGCCGCGCCCAACCGCTCGACGGGGACGGCCAGTTCGCGCAGAGCGCCGACCGCCATCGGCGTCAGATGGGGGTCGGCGAGGTCACGGCGGACCTCGGCGGCCTGGAGCTCCGCCGCGCGCTGGTCCGCATCGGCCGGAGCCTGCGGACGCAACCCCATGTGATCGATGAGCGCCGACAACTCGCCTCTGGCTTCGGCGCGTTGGGAGGCGTCAAGGGTGGCGTCGTTCATCAGGGCGGCCAGGTGGTTCAGTTCGCCGATCCGGCCGAGGTCCTCCTCGGTGAGGCCAAGGCGCCGCTCCGCGTTCCCGAGCCCGCCGCGGGACAGCAGGTCACCGCGGTTCGGGGCGACGCCCGCGACCTCGGGGTCACCGGCGGCGGCACGGGTGGCCCGGTCCCGCACCGCGAGCAGTTCGCCGACCTCGTGGCTCAGCGCCCGGCCCACCTGGCGCGGGTCCATCCGGTCGGAGAGCTGGACGACGTGCTGGTCGGAGGTGGTGTTGACGTGGGTCCGCGCGACCGTCCCCGAGGGGAGCGGTACGGCGTCCAGCCGCAGGGTGAGGTTCCGGCCCCGGTCGTCGGTGAGCGCGAAGAAGCGGTCGCCCGCGGCACCGGACCGCAGCTCGACGGAGCCGAGCCGCTGCCCGTACAGGCTCCGCACCACCATCGGCAGCGTGCTCTCCGCCTGGGCGACGACGGCAGCCTGCCGGCCGGGCTCCGGCGCGGCGCCGGTGCCCGAGACGAAACGGCTGCCCGCGACGTCGGTCGCGGTGATCACGACGGGCTCCGCGCGCGGTCCCGCACCCGGGCCGGAAGGGCCGGGACGCGCGTCCCTCCGGACCTCGGGCCGGTCGGAACGGCCGGCGTTCCCGCGGTCGAGCGGTTCCTGCTCCACTGGCGCTTTCCCCCTTGAACGGCCTCGTGGCACGTAAGATCTCGGCATGCTGATCGCCCGTTCGACGCAGGAAGCACACCTCTACATGGACCTGCACGCGTGCGCGTGCGGGGTGGAGAGCTTCGAGCGCGAGCACCGTCTCGACGAGCGTGACGGTGTCCTGGTCGCGGTGTACGAGGGTGTCTGCCCCCAGTGCGGCCGCGCCCGCTCGTTCGCGTTCCGGCTCACCGACGAACTCCCGCCCGCGCCACCGGCGTTCGGCGGATCCGAGCCCTCGCGGATCATTGACCCCGGGGAGTTCCTGTGGGTCGCCGACCAGGTGGCCACGGACACCGGGCTGAGGCTGCTGCACACACCGCCCGCCGGGCGCCACGAGCAGCGCGAGGGCTCCGCGTTCGCGCTCGCCGCGGTCGAGGAAGTCCTCAAGTTCCTTCCGCGGGACGCCGATCGCGTCCCCGAGGAGCTGTTCACCTCGGAGCGCGGCCGCGCGATGTACGACAGGACCCCGCACCGCTTCGAGCGGACCGCGCTCCTCGAGAACATCGCCCGCAAGCGCCGCATCCTCGACAGCCTCGACTAGGTCGGCCCCCGGCCGGGGGCATAGCCCCACCCCGGCTCCCGAGCTCCCCGCACCCGCGGGGCTCCCCGCACTCACGGCGTTCGCGGGGCCCGGGGGACCACGCGCGGTACGCCTGCGGCCGCCGGGGACGCGGCGCCCGGTGTCCGCCCGGCCGCCGGGACGGCGCTCCCGCCACCGGACCGCAGCCGGGCCGCGGTGGCGACCCGAACAGTGGCATCGCCCACCCGAAACCCGCCCGGCACACCACCCCCCGGCACCACCGCGCCCGGCACACCACCCCCCGACACCACCCCGCCCGGCACGCCACCCCCCGGCGCCACCCCGCCCGGGACACCGCCCCCTGGAACCGCACCAACCGGCACACCGCCCCCCGACCCCACCCCGACCGACACACCAAGCCCCGACACAGGGGCCACCCCCGGAGCCGCACCCAGAGCCGCCCCCGTTCCCCGGCCGCCGGGGAACACCCCCCGCTCCGAGGTGATCAGCGCGGTGGCCAGTCCCCCTTCGACCAGCTTCTCCGCGTTCTCGCGGCCGACGGAGAACCCGCGCCCCGAGGTGCTGCGCGCGTACAGGTCCTCGATCATGACCTCGGGGGCCATGCGCCCGCCGTACCGGTCACGGCCCGCGTCGAACTCGGTGCGGCCGTGCTGCCAGCGGGCCGCGTTCTGCGCGAGGCACTGCTCGACGGGGACCTCGACCGAGAGCAGGACGCGCCGGTCGTAGCCGTCGGCGCGCAGATCGCCGAGGAGCTTCTCGTTCCAGCGTTGGTCGCGCAGGGTCGCGTCGTAGAGGAGGTTGTAGCCCTCGCCGCGTGCCCACTGCTCGAAGACATCCTGGAGGAAGGCCGACTCGCGGTGCGTGAGCGAAGCCGTCTCGGACGGCGCGAGCGGTCGCCCGTCGGACAACGCGCCTGCGTGGTGCGGCAGATGGGGCGAGCCGCCGTGCTCGAAGATCGCGACCTTGAACTGGTCGGGGTCCAGGACCACGTAGTCGCGGACGTCGATGCCGTGTGCCCGTTCCAGGGCCCGGCCCAGTTCGTCGTCGCGCCCCTGCCACTCGCCGAGCCCGCGCAGCGCGCCGCCCTTCCCGGCCCCCGGCGCCCCGGCGGTGAGCAGAGCGGCATGGCCGTCGCGGGGCATGCCCGTGCAGCGCGCCGTGAACTCCTCCAGGATCGCGGAGTGCATCCGCTCCCGGTCCGGCGTCCACAGCGCGCCGCGCCTGAACCGTCCGAACGTGTCGGCGCCGCCCGGGGCGAGGTCGCCGCCGGGTGACATCCGGGTCTGCAACTCCCGGTACAGCGCGCGGTATTCGGGTCTGAGCCCCGCCTCCGGCCTCTCGCCCGTGGTCATGGCCGCCGCTCGGCCCCGTCCGGCGGGCCGTCCGGCCGGCCGTCGATCCTGCGCTGGATCTCCTCCACGTCCTCGCGGGTCACCTGCCCGAGCAGCCGTGCCGCGGCGAGCACGGACAGCGTGTTGTCCTGGTGGGTGGGCTCGGGGTGCCCCTCGTCCCGTGCCTCCTCGGTCTCGAAGGGCCAGGCGGCGACGGTCGCGATCATCCGCTCACGTTCCACGAATCCGGCCGCGTAGAGGCCGAGGTAGGCGCGGAGCGAGGGGGCCGAGCCGGCGGCGGACGCGCCGGGTGCGGGGGTGTCGTTCATGGGCGGAGTGTTCCTCCTTCACCAGAGACTGGTCTCGTACGGATCCGGGTCGGGGCCTTGCCGGGACGCGGCGACGGCGTCCTCGTACGACTCGACCGCGGGTGGTGTCTTCGGGCGGTGGCTGTCGCCCTTGCAGCCCGCGAACGGACCACTGGGCGAACGTAGTTCGGACAGTACGGCCCCGAGGTGGTCCCGGTGCCAGACGGCGGGCCCCGACGCGCCCGCCGCCGGGTCGGTGTGCTCCTGCCAGGCCAGCCACAGCCCGTGCAGCCTCGCGACCGCCTCCGGGTGTTCCCACCAGCGAGGGCACCAGGGCTGCTGCGAGGTGACCTCCCGGCCGTAGACGGGCAGGAGCAGGTCACCCACCCAGACGGCCAGCCGGCTCATCTCCTCGGCGTACTCGGGTCCGTCGAGGCAGAGGATGAACGGCGGTGCGTCGGAGTGCTGCTGACCGGAGTCGACGGTCGTCATCGGCTGGTGATCCTCTCTGTCGCGCGGGCGGTGATGGCCTTCACCTCGGCCTGCGCCGCGCTCGCGACGCGGTCGGCGCCCGGTTCGGCGTACCAGGGGCGCAGCCGGACCAGGGCGGGCCTGATGCCGGTGGCCAGGAGCAGCGCGGTGCCCTTGGGCAGGGCGCGGATGCGGTCGGCGGGCAGGATGCGCTCCAGGCGGTACGAGGTCGACCGGGACCGTCCTTCCCTGCCCTTGGACCAGCTGACCGTCGACACCTCGTACTCGCCGACCAGCCGGGAGATCTTCTCCACGAAGTCGGCGTCGTCCAGTCCCGCGCCGAGCAGTTTGATGGTCGCGGCCGACCAGAGCGCGTCCATGCCCGCCTCGCCCCAGACCCGCGAGCCCTGCCGGTAACTCTGGAGCAGCGTCACGATGTTGATGCCCCGTGAGCCGAAGTGCGAGTACAGGTCGGGGAGATCGGAGATCCGGCAGACGTTCGCCGCCTCGTCGAGCACCGCCGTCATCGGCGGTTCGAGGCGTCCGCCCATCCGTTCGGCGGCGACGACTCCCGCACGCAGTACGGAGTCCGCGGCGGCGGCGACGACACCGGCCGCCGAGCCGCCGCCGTCCTTGGAGAGCAGATAGAGCGTGTCGCGGGACAGGACGTGCCGGTCGGGGAAGAACTGGGGCAGCGCGGGATCCGGGGTCACCCAGGCGGCGATCCCCGGGTCCAGGAGGCAGGCCACGCACTGGCGGCTGGTCTCGTAGATGCCGTCCCGCGTCTCCACCGCGCCCTGCACCGTGCCGTTCAGCTGCTCCGCGAGCGCCGTCATGCCCGCGTCGCGCAGCAGGTCGACGGGGGTGCGGTCGGCCGGGTCGGCCAGCCAGGCGAGGACCTCGCCGATGGGCCGGCCGCCGCGCTGGGCCGCGTGGAACAGGGCGGTGAGCGTGTTCTGGGCGGCCGAGATCCAGAAGTCGCGGCGGGAGGCGTCGTCGTTGACCGCGCCGACGAAGTGCCCGGCCAGCCGGCGGGCGCCCTCGATCGTGGCCGCCTCCGCGAGCATGTCCCACCACAGGCCGCGCGGGGTGTGGGCGATGCCCTGCGGGTCGAACGTCCAGACCCGGCCCACCCGTTCGCGTTCCGCCCGGGTCACGCTGTACACGTCCGCCTTGTTCGAGGTCAGCAGCACGCTGCCGCGGGCCCGCAGGACGCGCGGGACCGCGATGCCGGTGGACTTGCCCGCGCGGGGCGCCATCAGGTCGAGCTCGACGTCCTCGTAGCTGGAGCGCAGTTCCGGGCCCCGGGGTTCCAGGTCGCCGATCAGGTTCCCGGTGTCGTCCGCGGTGACCTTTCCCTGCTTGGCCAGCCCCGGCCGGAGCTCACGGGCCCGCCGGGCGGCGCCCTTGGGCAGCAGGGCGGCCAGTTCCTTGCGGCCCGCGAGACCGGTGGGCGCGGTCAGCGGGCGTCGTACGAGCACGGTCAGGACGGTGATCACCGCCACGACCGTGCCGAAGACGGTGGCCATGCCCGCGGTGAGCGCCGTCGGTGACGCCGTCGGCCACAGGGGGCCGGGGCCCTCCTTCACCAGGGTCGAGAGGGTGGACAGGGCGAAGGGGGGCGGGTGCCAGCCCGCGCCGGTCACCGCCGCGCCCAGGGTTCCGCCCAGCCAGGCGCCGAAGAACGCGGTGCCGACGAGGAACGCGGTCCCCGGCACGATCCAGGGGAGGAGGTCCTCCCCTGCTCCGGGTCCCGTCCTGCGTGTGCTGCTCATCTCTGCTCCCCCCGTTGGATTTCTTTCGCCCCCGCCGCCCCTGCCCGTCCCGTCCCGGGGTGGTGCCCCCGGACCCCCCGCCCCCGCCGCGCTCCGCGCGGGTCCTCAAACGCCGGACGGGCTGGAAATTCGGCCCTCGTCCTCAGACGTTGGACGGGCCAGAACTTCCCCCGGACGGGCCGGAAGCCTTGTACAGGGACGGTTTGTTCGCCTCCGACCAGCGGGTGTTCGTGTTGTGCAGGGCCCGTTCGGTGTCCGTGATGGACACCTTGATCGGGATGCCGGGACGGCCGCCCACCTTGATCAGGAAGCGTCCGCGTCCGGGCGGCTCCTCGTTGCCGCCGGTGCTGGCCCAGCCGGGCGGGGACGACCAGGACGACACGAGTTCGATCTCGCGCTCGGACATGCCGACGATCTCGCCGAGTTCCCGCATCTCCGAGCGCGGGAGCCCGGCGCAGACGACCATGCCCGCCCGCTCCACGAAGCCCCGCGCCTTCGCGCGGTCGGACTCGCTGCCGAGGGCCTCGGCGTCCTTCAGCGTGTGAGTGATCTTCGCGTCGCCGAGGCCGAGCGACCGGTTCAGACGGGTCAGCGCGTCGATCCGCTCCACGATGCCGGAGGCGGCCCGCAGCGGGCGCCACAGCTCGTCGAGGACGGTGAAGAACCAGCGCTGCGGGGCGAGTCCGGCGTCGGCGAGCGCGTGCGCCGCGGCGACCGTACCGAGCCCGTCCGACCAGGCCGCGAGCATCGCGGCCGCCGTCAGCTGGGTGTCGGCCTCGCCGATCCGGGAGATGTCCACGCAGACCGCGGGCGACGCCGGGTTGATCCGGGTGGAGGTCTCGCTGGCGAAGGTGTCGCCGAGCGGGCCGTCGAGCACACCGAGGAGCGAGCGGTGCAGCGGGTCGACGGCCTCCTGGTAGCGGGCCTCGTTCCCACGGTCCAGCGTCACCGCGCGGACCCGGTCCGGACCCTCGTCCAGCACCTTCAGCAGATCCGGCAGGAGCGGCGCGCGCCCCGGCTTCGTACGCTCCGCCAGGTGGTGCAGACAGGCGGACAGCACCGACTGCTCGTGGTCGTCCATCGGACGCCCGCGCACGATGGTGATGAGCGCCGCGACCATGTTCAGGACCCGGCCGTGCGCCTCCGCGGCCAGGATCCGGCCGCGCTCGCCGCCGATCCGGGCCGCCGCCTCGCCCATCGCGCCCGGGTCGAGGACGTTGATGCCGCCGACCCCGCGCCCGATGGAGATCACCTGGCCGCCGAGCGCCCGTACGGTGTCGGCGTAGTCGGGCTTGAGGTCGCCGAGGACCAGCGGCGTGATGCCCGTCGCCGACATGCCGATGAGCATGCGGTTGACCAGGGTGGACTTGCCGAGACCGGGCATGCCGAGCATGAAGAGCGAGGGGTTGGAGATGTAACGGGCCCGGGTGAACCAGGAGATGGGATCGCCGCACACGGTCGCCCCGGTGTGCAGATGCTGCCCGAGCGGGACACCGGTCATCGGCGCGCCGGAGCCGGCCGTGAACGGCCACAGCCCGCAGGCCTGCACGGTGGTCGCGCGCCACAGGGCGGGCGGGTCGACGTGCCCGACCTGGCCGCCCGCGGGGCCGTACCAGCCGCGCGGCGGCGCGGTGACCGGGTTCCCCTGCGCCTGCCGCCTGCTCACAGTGCCTCCCTGATCTGGTACGGAACGAGGGTGTGCTCCCACGGGAGCAGACCGACCGGCAGCGTGCAGGTGAAGGCCGCGGCCTGCATCCGGTCGGCGGGGCGCATCAGGATGCGGGAGGAGGCCTGGAGGTTGCGCACGGTGATGCCCGCGTCCTGCAACTGCTCCTCGCCGTCCACGGTGACCGTCACCATCAGCGAGAACTCCACGAGCCCCGCGCCCGCCGCCTCCTCGGCCGCGGTCTGCTCGGCGGCCTGCATCTCGGAACTGGCCCGCGCCTGGACGAGACCGCGCCGCGAGCCCGCCATGAAGTGCGCGGTGCGCCGGTCGGACTCGACGATGCGGGCCGAGGTCGCCGGGTCGATGGGCCGGTAGATCAGGGAGACCCGCTTGCGCCGGGTGCCCGGAGCCGGTTCGAGGAGCCCGCGCAGCACACTGGAACGGACGGTGCCGCGCGGCGCGAGGGTCAGCATCCAGGTGCGCGAGACCCCCGAGTCGTGCTTGTACGAGGTGACGGTCTCCACGGCCGCGGCCGGGCCGGCGTCGGCCCACTCCACCCCGGTCTCGGCGTGCTCGGCGCGGGCGCTGAGCACATCGGGCGCGATGGCGGGGTCGTACGCGACCCGGACGATCTCGGCGAGCCGGTCGGCCGCCAGCGGGTAGGCGCTGCCGCCGCCCGCCGCGACCAGCCCGGACAGCAGGCCGGGCAGCCGCATCGACAGGTCGGTGACGATGTCGTCCGTGCCGCGCTTGGGGCCGCCCGTCGGACCGTAGGTCAGGGCGATGTACGTGTGCATCTCGGAGGACGCCGACGGGTAGCGCTCGACGACCTCCTCCATCACGGCGCGTGCGGCGGCCGGCGCGTCGGGGGCGATCCGGGGGAGCACCTCGGCCGCGAGCCGGGTCCCGGTGTCGGGGGCGGTCTCCACGACGACCTGGGCGCCGCGCAGGCCCGGTTCGTGCGAGAGCCGCGCGAGCCAGTCGCCCCAGGAGGCCACCCAGATGTCGATCTGGGAGGGGTCGACCAGCGAACCGCCGTCGGGTTCACAGGCCAGGACCACCGTGTACAGACCGCGGCCCGGGTGGTGCAGCACGCCGAAGGGACGGTTGTAGGCGTCGCGGCCCTCGTGCATCCGGGTGCGCGCGAGCAGTCCCGGCGGCTGGTAGCGGCCGCCGGGGCGCTTGGACAGCGGCCCGGAGAGATACGTGTGCGAGCCGGAGGACCTGCGCCGCGTCCAGCCGACGCGGATCGCGAGGACCTGGTAGACGTTGCGTCCGTCGACCGTGCGCAGGGCCAGCGGGGCGAGGAAGAGCCCGACCGGTACGAGGACGACGATCGCGGCCGTCAGCGACACCAGGGAGGCCAGCAGCGCCACCAGCAGTCCGCCGAAGGCGACGACGGTGCCGAGCAGACCCAGCGGACCGAGTCCGGGACGGCGGGGCCTGCGCCAGTTCCCGTACGTGGGACGCGTCATGGCGTCGGTGGACATGGGGTTCCTTCTTCCGGCTCGAAGCGCTGGATGCGTGACTGGGGTGGGGTTCCGGGGCGGCGGCCCGCCCGGAGACGGTGACTCGTGCGCCGCCCCGGAACCCGCTGAGCGCCGTGGCTCCTCGGCCTCGTGGCCGCTATTGGTTGTGGCCCTTCATCCCGTCGTTGTCGTTCAGGGAGTTGGCCACTTCGCTCGCCGCCGCGACGCCGGTCTGCACGGCGACCGCGGCGGCCTGCACGGCGAGGGTCGCGCCGCCCGTGGCCGCGCCCGCGGCGGCCGCGCCGCCCGCCGCCGCCGCGCCACCGGCGCCTCCGGCCGCACCCGCGCCACCGCTCGCCGGAGCGCCGGCGCCCGCGGAGGGCGAGCCCTGGGGACCGGCGGCGCCCCCGCCGCCTCCGCCGGCACCGCCCGCGGCGATGCTGACGGCTCCGGTGGCGACGTTGTTGACCGCGTTCAGGGTGACCGTGCCGCCCGAGGTGCCGCCGAGCGCCGCCGTCGCCGGAACGATCAGCTTGAGCAGGGCCGGGAGGGCGAACACCGCCATGATCAACATGCCCAGGCCGGCGATGGTCTGGTCGAGGTTCTTGGTGCCGTCCGTCATCGACGTGGCCGAGTAGATGATCAGCGCGGCCGCCGGTTTGTACAGCAGCCAGGCCGCGAGCCAGCCGATGTGCTTCTTCCACCAGCCCTCGCCCCATCCGGTCATGGAGGAGACGGCGGCCAGCGGCAGCGTGCCGACGAGCATGATCATGACGCCGATGCGGATGTACATCAGACAGATCTGCACGAAGCTCGACAGCATCACCAGCAGGCCGAAGATGAGGATGAGGCCCGGCTGGTCGAGGGTCAGCACCCCGAGCATCGTCGACGCCTTGTCGCCGAGGTCGGACTTGTCGTACACCTCCTGCGCGTACAGGTCGGAGGCCTTGGTGAGCGCCAGGACCACCGGCACGGCGACCGCGCCGACGAGGATGACCTTCCACATCCCCAGGAACGCCTGCTTCATCGGCTGGCCCTTGCGCTCCAGGGCCATGCGGATCGCCGCGATCAGCAGCGAGGCCACGGCCACGTAGCCGACGAGCCAGTCCACCTCCCCGTCGATCTTGGCGATGGGCCCGGAGGCGTCTCCCACGTCGACGTGCATCCATACGCCGTTGAGCGCCTTGAGCACGGCCGCGGTCGCGTCGCCGATCGCCTTGGCGAAGGCCACGACGGCACTGTCGGTGAGCTGCGTCCCGACCTCGCTGATCACGCAGTCGTACACACGCCAGGAACACGACATCTCACACCTCCCAGGTGACGAAGCCCTTGGTGCCGCTGATCTGCGACATGCCCGAATAGACGGTCCCGTCGGCGTCGGGCGCGATCTTCCAGTCGCCGTCCAGCCAGCGCAGCGTCACCGAGGCGGTGCCGTAGGCGTTCTTGCCGGGGACCCGGACGACGAACATCACGGTCGACTTCTCCTTGTCGTACGACAGGACGGTGAAGCCCGCGTAGCCGCCCCCGTCGGGTTCGCCCGAGGTCGGCCTGTCGCCCGCCGCCGTACGGGTCGCGACGAGTGCGTCGCGACCCGCGCCGGGGACGACCTGCCGGTCGACGACCTTCCGCCAGCCCGGGTAGCTCAGATGGTCGGTGATGGAGTGGGCGGCCATGACGGAGCCCATCGGCGTGTGGGCGAAGCAGGACCAGACCGGTCCGTCGAACGTGAGCGGGCCCGTCGTCCTGGAGACCGGCACCAGGCCCGTTCCGTCGGCCTTCCACGTGAAGTCCTTCGGGGCCCGGGTGGGCTTGGCCTGGTCGCTGTCGTCGGTGCGGCAGCCGGCGGGGCGGGTGTCCGGCCGGCCGCCGCGGTCCCGGTCCGTGTCCGCGGACGGGACGGTCCTGTCGTCGCCCGACGCGTTCGCCGGTGCCCGGCCGCCTCCGCCGATCATCGTGAAACCGGCGAGCACGAGCAGCACCAGCAGGAAGCCGGCCGACAGGATCCAGCCCCGCTGCTGCCAGAACGGCTGTTCCCACTCCCCGCTGCCCCCTTGGGGCCGACCGGAGTTCAGCATGGTTGCGCTCCCTTCGCTCAGGCTCTGACAGGGCGTCGGTCAGGCGAACACGAAGGTGACGACGGGGCCCGCGGTGGCCACCAGGACACAGCCGCCGAGCACCATGCCGAGGCGGCCCATGTGCTCGGAGCCCTCGCCGCGGCGCATCGAGATCGCCATCATGGCGCCGGTGATGAGCACGCCCGCGACACCCGCCGCGGTGCCCGCCCAGGCGAGGATGCCGAGGACGGTGTCGACCTTGCCGGTCAGCGCGCCCGGCGCGTCACGGTTGGGGTCGGGGATCTTCCCGTCCGCCAGATAGACGTACTGATGGGCCTGGGCTGCTATCGCCTTGAACATGCTGTCTCCCCGATATGGCCGGCGGCTCGCGCGTCCTTCGTGGACGCCCGCGGAACTCGCCGGAGCTGAGCGGCACGTGCTCGGTACGAGCGGTACCTGCTTGCCGTGAGCGGTACTTGAGGGCGATGAGGATCCGTGGGACGCCCTGTGTTTCCCGGTGCACAGTGAGCTTGGCGACTTCCGTGGGCCGAGGCCAAGCGATGTGGGAGACCAGCACCTGTCGGTGACGTGTCCGTGACAGACGGGAAGAGACCGTCATGAAATACGAGGTGGGGGACCCGGAAAAAAGCTGAGACACCATCAGATGAGATGGTGTCTCAGGAGACGTACGGGCGTGGGTCAGAGGACGAAACCGACGATCGGGCCCGCCGTGGCGCCGATGACACAGGCGCCGAGCACCATCAGGAACTGGTTCAAGTGCTCTTCGAACTCACCTGACTTGACGGCCAGGGCCATCCGCGAGCCCACGATCATCAGGCCCGCCACACCGGCGGCCGTGACGAGCCAGGCGATGATGCCGAGGACGAAGTCGAGCTGGTGGGTGACCTCCGCCTGCACGGCCAGCGGGGTGGCGGCGAGCGTGTGCAGGGCGGTCATGGCGCGGTCCTTCCGGTGAGCCGGGCCAGGGCGGCCGCCTCGCGCGGCAGCGGTCCGTCGAGGTCGCCGGTGCGCCACGCGGGCATCCACGGCACCCGGTAGACGTCGATGACGGAGTTGATCACCTTGATGCGCTGGGTGAGTTGACGCGGCAGCCGGCCGGGCGCGTCCGCGACCAGCACGATGGCGTCGAGGTCGAGTCCCGGCGGGGCGTCGCCGCGGCGGAAGATGTCCAAGGTGTGCGACACGGCGTCCAGGCCCGCCGCGTGCGTACGCCCGACGAGCAGGACCGAGGCCGGCTCGCCCCGGTCCGGCCGGGGCCAGTCGCGGCCCGCGTCATGGCCGCCGAAGACGGTGGCGAGCGTGGAGGAGCCGGCCCCGCCGTGCGTGGCTATCCACGAGAACTGCCGTACGCGCGGAGCGGGTCGGCGCTCCTCCTCGTACCGCCGCGGCGGCTGTTCCGCCTCTCGGACCGCCCCGCGGATCCATATCCCGGGCCCGTCCGGTGTGCCCGGCCCGCGTGGCTCGTGCTCGTGCGGCAGCGCGCCGCCCCTCCCGCGCACGGCCGCGTCCGCGTCGGCCCGCACCGCCACCCCCTCGATCCCCTGCATGGGTCCTCTCCCCTCGTCGGTGCGCCGATCCTCCCGGTGCGCGGGGGAGTTGGGTAACGGGGCGTGAGTTCCTGGGACGAGCCTGTGACGCCGCGGTGACGCGGGAATCGGGTGGGAACGGAGAGACTCGACTGCATGTACACGACCGGAACATGAGGCTGAGGGGGGCCGATGTCCAACGGGGGCGGGTCCACCATGACCTGGGTCGTCGGCGGCTGTCTGGCCGCCGTGATGATGCCGGTGGTCATGATGGTCGCGGTGAGCGGAGCGTCGAGCGAGGAGGATCCGGGACCGGGTGCGGGCGGGGGCCTGAAGAACGGTTCCGTGCCGCAGAGTTACGTTCCCTGGGTGCTCAAGGCGGGCGCCATGTGCGACGTCATCAAGCCGGCCGTCATCGCCGCGCAGATCGAGGCCGAGTCGGGCTGGAACCCCGAGGCCCGCTCTCCGGTGGGTGCCGAGGGGCTGTCGCAGTTCATGCCGGGGACCTGGCCGAACTGGGGCAGGGACGACGACGGCAACGGCCGGGCGTCGCCCTTCGACCCCGGTGACGCGATCATGGCCCAGGGCCGCTACGACTGCGCGCTCGCCAAGACGGTCGAGGGGTACAAGAACCGCGGCGAGGCGAGCGGTGAGACGCTCGACCTCGCGCTCGCCGCCTACAACGCGGGCCCCGGAGCGATCCACCAGTACCACGGCATGCCGCCGTACACCGAGACCCGGAACTACGTCGCCCGCATCAAGTCCCTGATACCCAAGTACGCGTCGGTGGACGATCCGCCGGGAAAGATCCCCGCCGGGCAGGAACTGGCGATGCCGATCGCCGGAAACCCGCCCGTGACCTCGCCGTTCGGCATGCGCATGCACCCGATCCTGCACGTCTACAAGCTGCACACCGGCATCGACTTCGGCGCCGCGGCGGGTACGCCGTTCAGGGCGGCCCGGGACGGCACCGTCACCTTCGCGGGCTGGTCCAACGGATACGGCAACCGTGTGGTCATCTCGCACGGGACCATCAACGGGGACAGGATCTCGACGACGTACAACCACATGCGGAGCCTCAGCGTTCACGTGGGCCAGCACGTGCAGGTCGGCCAGCAGGTCGGCGAGGTGGGTTCCACCGGCTACTCGACGGGGCCGCACGCCCACTTCGAGGTTCAGCAGAACGGCACGTACGTGGATCCGGCACCCTGGCTGGGACTGAAGTGAGGAGGGAGGCGAGGATGAGGACGACACGGGGGACGGCGGTCCGTGCCCGGACGCGCGGAAAGAGGTTCGCCGCACTGGCGGTCGTGTCCGTCACCGGGATCCTGACGTTGACGGGCTGTGGCCTGCGGGACCATCGTGAAGACGTGGGCGTTCCGGGTTCGTCGCCCTCCGCGGTGCCGTCCGTGGCGCCGAAGGCGTCCCTCCCTCCGGGCAGGGCGCTGGGCGCGGACGCACACGTGCCGAGCCCGTCGGGTGTCGACGGGACGGACGCTACGGAAGTATCGGAGGCGTGGGCGGAGGTGGCGTACGGCTATGACACGAAGTACGACTACGGTCCCCACGACGCCATGCTGCGTTCCGCCCGCTGGCTGACCCCGGCCAAGGCCGCGTCCGAACGGTCGTACCACCCCGCGAGCGGGGCGGGCGCCGAGTGGAACTCCTGGGCCGGGCACCGGGCCTGGACCACGGTGAAGGTGACCGCGGACGACGACGCCGACGGTCCCGCCGACACGGCGGTCCTCGCCTACCGAGCGCTGTTCGTGGACGGCACCGCCCACGGCCGTGACGGCTGGACGGGCACGGGTCCGCGCGCGAACGTCTACCTCAAGCTCACCCGGGCGGGTGGCGGCCGTCCCTGGCACGTCGCCGAGGTGACGACCGTGGAGGCGGCCGACCCGCCGCCCCTGCCGTCGCCCTCCGAGCCCGCGCTCTCATCGTCGCCCCCGGCCTCGATGCCGTCCCCGACTCCGTCCTCGATCACCCCTTCGTGAGGGAACCGATGTCTCGACTCAGCCGCGAACAGAAGCGGGAACTCAAGCGGCAGCGCTCGGCGGCCGGTGCCGGAGGGCAGCCGGCCGCGGGGACGACGCCGATCGAGGTGCACGTACCGGCGTCCGCGGACGCGGTGGCGGGGGCCGCTGCGCCCGGTGCCGCGGGGGCGCGGGGCTGTGCCACGGTCGGCGGGATGCCGGTCGTGGCCGCGCACGGCGAGACGGTCCAGGGCGCGATCCTGGGCTACCTCCACCGCCTCGCACTCGCCACCGGTCACCCGGTCCTGGCCAGCATCCACGACGAACGCATCGGCTACGTCGTACCGCTCCAGGTGCACGTCGACGGCTCCAGCCGCTACACGGCGGAACCGGTCCGCGTGGCACCCCCCGCCCACCACCAGCCTGTCCCGCCCCAGTCCCCGGGCGGCGGCACACAGCACGGGGCTCCCCGGCAAGCGGCTCCGGAGCACCGGGCCTCGGACAGCGGCGCGCAGCACCGGGCTCCGCGGCCCCAGTCCCCGGACCAGGGAGCACAGCACCGGGCCCCGCAGCGAGCGACCCCGGAGCACCGGCCGCAGCCGCAGGCTCCGGACCGGCACCCGCAGGCGCCCGTTCAGGAACAGCGCTCGGGCTACGGGGCCGAGGAGCACCCGCGATCCCCGGCTCAGGAGCACCCGCGATCCCCGGCTCAGGAGCACCCGCGGTCCCCGGCGCTGGAGCACCCGCGGCGCCCGTCCGGCGAGGTTCCGCAGGCGCCGGTCCAGGGGCCACCGCAGCCGCCGGCTCAGCGGCGCCCGGAGGAGCCGGCCGCTCCGCTCCCGTCCGTTCCGGTGTCCGCCGAGGCACCCGCTCCGGCCGCTCCGCGCCGGGACAAGGCGACGTACGTCCTGCGCGCGGTGCCGGAACCCGGAGGGCCGGTTCGGGCACCGGAGAGTGGCGTTCCCGCGACCCCGGCGGCGAGGCCCGAGGCGGCACCAGCGCCCGTACACCCGCCCACGGGGCGGCCCGCGCCCGAGCCGCCGGCGCGCCCGGAGTTCGCTCCGCAGCCGCGGCCCGCGCCGGAACCCGCGGTGACGGCGGAGTTCGTCCCGCATCCGGTGCCGGAGCCGCCCCTCGTCCCGGAGTCGCGGCCGACGCCGGTCCGCGGGCCGGAGCAGGCGGAGTACGTGCCGCACCCGGTGCCCGAGCCGCCGATGCGCCCCGAGCCGCCGATGCGCCCCGAGCCGCAGCCCGCGCCCGTGCGTCGGTCCGAGCCCGCGGTGACCGCCGAGTTCGTGCCGCAGCTGCCGCAGTCTCAGCCCGCGCTGTCGGCTCCCTCCGTGGAAGTGCCCGCGTCGGCGCCCGCTCCCGCGGCCATGGGTGAGCCGGTGTTTCCTGCCGACGGCACCGGCCCGGCGGGCGAGGGTTCCGTCCCGGGAGCCGATCAGGCGCCCCCGGCCGAGCAGCCCGCCGCACCCGGTACTCCCACGCCGTCCACCTTCGTGCTGCGGGCGGTGCCGGAACCGAGGCCGTTGCCCGGGGCCGCGTCGACGCGTGTCCTGCGGGCGGTGCCGGAGTCGGCGGCCCCCGCGGTGTCCGCCCCGACGGGCGCGTTCGGCCCGGCTCCGGTGACCGGGGCCACCCCGGAGCCGAAGCCCGCCCGCGAAGCACAGGCCCCTGCCCCGGCGTCGGCGCCCGCCCCCGAAGCGCAGGCTCCCGCTCCGGAGCGGAAGCCCGTGTCCGCGATGGAGGCCCTGTCACTGCTGGGTCCTGAGCCGGAACCGGACCCGAAGCCCACTCCCGCCCGCGGGTTCGACGCCGTGGCCGAGGCGGTCCTCGGGGCCGGTCCCCAGGGGCCGGCCCCGGAACGGGACCCCGCGTCGGCGTTCCTCGCGGAGCCCGTCGCGCGGATCAACGAGGCCGTGAAGATGGGCCGGATCGAGGCCGCCGCGGGCATGGCGGAGCGCGCGGTCACCGAGGCGGCCCACTCGCTGGGCCAGGAACACCCCGAGGTGCTGAAGCTGCGCGAACTGACCGCGTACATCGCCTACTTGGCCGGTGACGCGCTCAGGTCGTTCCATCTGTCGCTGGACCTCGCGAGGGTCCGCAGGCGCCACCGCGACACCGGTGCGGCCTACGGCAACGTGCAGAGCGCGGCCGCCGCGTGGCGTGCCGTCCGCGACCCCCTCCAGGGTCTGCACCTGGGACGCGATCTGATCGGACTGTGGACCGAGCTCGCGGCCGACGACGGCCCCGCCGCCGACGACCTCGAACAGCTCGAATCGGCCCGCACCCGCATGGCCCGCCTCGCGGAACGCGCCCGCGTCGCGGCCGAGAACCCGTACACCCGGACGCCCCGCGCCCACGGCGAGTGAGGAACGGCGCCCCCGCACGGAGCCGGGGGCGCCGAGCGCCGAAGGGGGGAGCGCAGGGCGTCAGTGGACGCAGAACTCGTTCCCCTCGGGGTCCGTCATCACGGTCCACGCCCCCGCCGGTTCCCTCACCTCGCGCAGCACGCTCGCCCCGAGCGCCGTCAGCCGCGCGACCTCGTCGGCGCGGCGGCCCTCGCCGGGGTGCAGGTCGAGGTGGAGCCGGTTCTTCTCCGTCTTCGGCTCGGGAACCCGCTGGAACAGCAGCCGCCGCCCGAGGCCGGTGCCGCTCTCCTGGTCGTACGGGTCCTCGGGATGCCGTACGGCGATCAGGTCCCGGAACGCCGGACGGCCGTGGAAGCCGACGGTGGCCTCGGCCGGAAGCGCGCCGAGGCTCAGCAGCCGCTCGACGAGGGCGCTGTTGTCCTCGGCCGTGTAACCGAGCGCGGCGGACCAGAAGTCGGCCTGCGCGTGCGGATCGGCGGAGTCGATGACGAGCTTCCAGTGGACGGGTGCGGTTGCGGGCGCGGGCTCGGGAGTCGGCGTCATGGGCCACTCATAGTGCTTGCACGACCGGGCGGGCAAGGTCACTCGCCGGGGCCGGTCCCCATGTCGTACGGGAAGTCGTACGGGTCGTACGACACGAAGGGGCGGCCGCGCCGGGTCATCCCCGGCGCGGCCGCCCCTTCGTCCACTCGTCCGCTAGACGGTGCCGTGCGAACCGGCCGGCCCGGCGGACGCGACGGCATCGGCGGCGATGCCCGCGGCCTCGGCGGGGACCGCCAGGGCGACGGCCTCGGCGGGGACACTCGCGGCCGCGGCCGGTCCGGCGGCCGCGCGGGCCGCCTGCCGCAGGGCCAGCGCACCCCGCCGCGCGGCACGCAGCGCGTCGAACGTCAGGAGCGAGAGCGCGAGCCACACCAGCGCGAACCCGGCCCAACGCTCGGCCGGCATGGCCTCGTGGAAGTAGAAGATGCCGAGGAGGAACTGGAACACGGGGGCCATGTACTGGAGCAGGCCCAGCGTGGACAGCGGCACACGGATCGCGGCGGCGCCGAAGCAGATCAGGGGGATCGCCGTGACCACGCCGGTCGCCGCGAGCAGCGCGCCGTGCCCCGGACCCTGCGCGGCGAACGTCGCCTCGCCCCGCGAGCCCAGCCACAGCAGGTACGCCAGCGCGGGCAGGAACTGGATCGTGCTCTCGGCGGCGAGCGACTCCAGGCCGCCGAGGTTGACCTTCTTCTTCACCAGGCCGTACGTGGCGAAGGAGAACGCGAGGCAGAGCGAGATCCACGGCGGGCGGCCGTAGCCGATGGTCAGGACGAGGACCGCGGCGGCGCCGACGCCCACGGCGGTCCACTGCACCGGCCGCAGCCGCTCCTTGAGGAGCAGCACGCCCATCGCGATGGTGACCAGGGGGTTGATGAAGTAGCCGAGCGAGGCCTCGACGACGTGGCCGGAGTTGACCGCCCAGATGTAGACGCCCCAGTTCACGGTGATGACCGCCGCCGCGATCGTGATCAGCCCCAGTTTGCGCGGCTGCCGCAGCAGCTCGCCGGCCCAGGCCCAGCGCCGCATCACCAGCAGCAGGACACCGACCACGGCCAGCGACCACACCATCCGGTGGGCGAGGATCTCGATGGCTCCGGCGGGCTTCAGCAACGGCCAGAACAGGGGGACGAGCCCCCACATCCCGTAGGCCGCGAAGCCGTTCAGCAGACCTATGCGCTGCTCGCCCCTCGACGTCCCGGCCACCGGCGTCTCCTTCTCCCACGGTCCCTCGGACGCCTGTCGCGCCCCGCGCCCCGTAGCCCCCGTGAGGTCGGGGAACTTCCGTGCAGCATGAAAGAAGGTAGCGCCGGACACCCCCGCCTGTCATGCCCGTATCGCCATACGGTCATGACAGGCGGGGGTGTGGGGGAGTGCGCCCGGAGCCGCCGGGGCGTCAGCCCTTCAGCGCCACCGCGACGGCCTCGGCGATCGGCGTGGTCGGGCGGCCGGTGAGCCGGGACAGGTCGCCGGGGGTGGCGGCCAGCTCGCCCTTCTCGATGGAGACGTCGACGCCTGCGAGGATCCCGGCGAAGGCCTCGGGCAGCCCGGCGCCGGTCAGGATCGAGGCGAAGACCTCGGGCGACACGGGGTTGTAGGCGATCTCCTTGCCGGTCTGCCGGCTCAGCTCGGCGGCGTACTCGGCGAAGCCCCAGGCCCGGTCGCCGCTCAACTCGTACGTGGTGTTCTCGTGGCCCTCGCCGGTCAGCACCGCGACGGCGGCGGCCGCGTAGTCGGCGCGCGAGGCGGAGGCGATCCGGCCCTCCCCGGCGGCCTGGACCACGGCGTCGTGCGCGAGCACCGGGGCGAGGTTCTCGGTGTAGTTCTCGTGGTACCAGCCGTTGCGCAGCAGCGAGTAGGGCAGTCCGGAGGCGAGCAGGACCTCCTCGGTGGCGCGGTGGTCGTCGGCCAGCGCGGCCGTCAGGCTGCCGGGGGCGCTGGTGTAGGCGAGCAGGGAGACCCCGGCCGCCTTGGCCGCGTCGATGACGACCCGGTGCTGCTCCACGCGGCCCTTGTCGAACTCGTTGCCCGAGATCAGCAGCACCTTGTCACCGGCCGAGAACAGGCCGTCGAAGGTCCGGGGCGTGTTGTAGTCGGCGACCGCGAGCCGTACACCGCGTGCCGCGAGGTCGGCTGCCCTGGACTCGTCCCGCACGACGGCGGTGATCTGCTCGGCGGGGACCTTCTCCAGCAGCTGCTCGACCACGTGACGGCCGAGGTGTCCGGTGGCTCCGGTGACGACGATGCTCATGGCGTACATCTCCTTGTGGGGTGCGGATGTCACTCACCCTAAGAGCTGCACTAACTGTTGGAAAGTACCCACCTTGAAGTAAGGTACTGGCATGGCCGTAAGTATGAAGGCAGCGGACGGGTACGACGCCGGTGAGGCGATGTGCCCCTACCGCCTGGTCCTGGAACACGTCACCAGTCGTTGGGGCGTCCTCGTCCTGATCGAGCTGCTGGAGCGGTCGTACCGCTTCAGCGAGCTGCGCCGGGCGATCGGAAGGGTCGGGAAGGGGGTCAGCGAGAAGATGCTCACCCAGACCCTCCAGACCCTGGAGCGCGACGGGCTCGTCCACCGCGACGCCAAGCCGGTCATCCCGCCGCGCGTCGACTACTCCCTGACCGACCTGGGCCGCGAGGCCGCCGAGCAGGTGCGGTCGCTGGCCCTGTGGACCAGTGAGCGCATGGCCGACGTCGAGAAAGCCCGCGGCGCGTACGACGAAGCCCGGGGACGCGCGCCCCGGGCCTCGTAGAACCGCCTGCGGACGAGTTCAGCCGATGACGGTCCAGGTGTCGCCGCCGGCGAGGAGGGCGGCGAGGTCGCCCTTGCCGTTCTGTTCGATGGCGGCGTCGAGCTGGTCGGCCATCTGGGTGTCGTAGACGGGCCGGTCGACGGAGCGGAACACGCCGATGGGGGTGTGGTGCAGGGTGTCGGGGTCGGCGAGCCGGGACAGGGCGAACGCGGTGGTCGGGGACGCGGTGTGGGCGTCGTGGACCAGGATGTCGGCCTCGTTGTCCGGGGTGACGGTGACGACCTGGAGGTCGCCGGTGCGGGGGTCGCGGACCACGCCGCGGGAGCCGTCGGCGCCGAAGCGGATGGGCCGGCCGTGCTCCAGGCGGATCACGGCCTCCTCGGCGGACTGTCGGTCCTTGAGGACGTCGAAGGCGCCGTCGTTGAAGATGTTGCAGTTCTGGTAGATCTCCACCAGGGCGGTGCCGGGGTGGGCGGCGGCCTGGCGCAGGACGTCGGTGAGGTGTTTGCGGTCGGAGTCCACGGTCCGGGCGACGAAGGAGGCCTCGGCGCCGATGGCCAGGGAGACCGGGTTGAAGGGGGCGTCCAGGGAGCCCATCGGTGTCGACTTGGTGATCTTGCCGACTTCGGAGGTGGGTGAGTACTGGCCCTTGGTGAGGCCGTAGATCCGGTTGTTGAAGAGGAGGATCTTCAGGTTCACGTTGCGGCGCAGGGCGTGGATGAGGTGGTTGCCGCCGATGGACAGGGCGTCGCCGTCGCCGGTGACGACCCATACGGACAGGTCGCGGCGCGAGGAGGCCAGCCCGGTCGCGATGGCGGGCGCGCGGCCGTGGATGGAGTGCATCCCGTAGGTGTTCATGTAGTACGGGAAGCGGGACGAGCAGCCGATGCCCGAGACGAAGACGATGTTCTCCTTCGCCAGGCCGAGTTCGGGCATGAAGCCCTGGACGGCGGCGAGGATGGCGTAGTCACCGCAGCCCGGGCACCAGCGCACCTCCTGATCGGACTTGAAGTCCTTCATGGACTGCCGGGCGTCGGCCTTGGGGACCAGGGAAAGCGCCTCGATCGTGCCCGGGCCTTCCGTTGACGTGTCAGCCATCGATGGCCTCCTTGAGAGCTGTGGCGAGCTGCTCGGCCTTGAAGGGCATGCCGTTGACCTGGTTGTAGGAGTGCGCGTCGACCAGATATCTGGCCCGCACGAGGGTGGCGAGCTGGCCGAGGTTCATCTCGGGGATCACCACCTTGTCGTAACCCCGAAGGACCGTGCCGAGGTTGCGGGGGAAGGGGTTGAGGTGGCGCAGGTGCGCCTGCGCGATGTGCTCCCCGGCGGTCCGCAGCCGGCGCACCGCGGCGGTGATGGGCCCGTATGTCGAACCCCAGCCCAGGACAAGGGTGTCGGCGCCGGCGGTGGGGTCGTCGACCTCGAGGTCGGGGACGTCGATGCCGTCGATCTTGGCCTGGCGGGTGCGGACCATGAAGTCGTGGTTGGCGGGGTCGTAGGAGATGTTCCCGCTGCCGTCCTGCTTCTCGATCCCGCCGATCCGGTGCTCAAGACCGGGCGTTCCGGGGACGGCCCAGGGGCGGGCGAGGGTCTGCGGGTCGCGTTTGTAGGGCCAGAAGACCTCGGTGCCGTCGTCCAGGGTGTGGTTGGGTCCCTGGGCGAACTGCACCCGCAGGTCCGGGAGTTCGTCGGTCTCCGGGATCCGCCACGGCTCGGAGCCGTTGGCCAGGTAGCCGTCCGACAGCAGCAGGACGGGTGTCCGGTAGGTCAGCGCGATCCGGGCCGCCTCCATCGCCGCGTCGAAGCAGTCGGCCGGGGTGCGCGGCGCGACGATCGGCACCGGCGCCTCGCCGTTGCGCCCGTACATCGCCTGGAGCAGGTCGGCCTGCTCGGTCTTGGTCGGCAGTCCGGTCGAGGGCCCGCCGCGCTGGATGTCGATGACGAGCAGGGGCAGTTCGAGGGAGACCGCCAGCCCGATCGTCTCCGACTTCAGCGCCACACCGGGACCGGACGTCGTGGTCACGGCGAGCGAGCCGCCGAACGCCGCGCCCAGCGCCGCGCCGATCCCCGCGATCTCGTCCTCGGCCTGGAAGGTGCGCACCCCGAAGTTCTTGTGCCTGCTCAGTTCGTGCAGGATGTCCGAGGCCGGGGTGATGGGGTACGAGCCCAGGTACAGCGGCAGATCGGCCTGCCGGGAGGCGGCGATGAGGCCGTAGGACAGGGCCAAATTCCCGGAGATGTTGCGGTAGGTGCCGGTCGGGAACGCCGTCGACGCCGGCGCCACCTCGTAGGAGACCGCGAAGTCCTCCGTCGTCTCACCGAAGTTCCACCCCGCCCGGAACGCGGCGAGGTTGGCCGCCGCGATGTCGGGCTTCCTGGCGAACTTGGTCCGCAGGAACTTCTCCGTGCCCTCCGTCGGCCGGTGGTACATCCACGACAACAGGCCAAGCGCGAACATGTTCTTGGAGCGCTCGGCCTCCTTACGGGAGAGCTCGAAGTCCTTCAGCGCCTCGACGGTCATCGTCGTGAGCGGGACGGGATGGACGTTGTAGCCGTCCAGTGAGCCGTCCTCCAGCGGGCTGGTGGCGTAGCCGACCTTCTGCATCGCCCGTTTGGTGAACTCGTCCGTGTTGACGATGATCTCGGCGCCGCGCGGCACGTCGGCGATGTTCGCCTTCAGGGCCGCCGGATTCATGGCCACCAGCACATTGGGCGCGTCGCCCGGCGTGAGGATGTCGTGGTCGGCGAAGTGCAGTTGAAACGACGAAACGCCCGGCAGTGTGCCTGCGGGCGCGCGGATCTCGGCAGGGAAGTTCGGCAGGGTCGACAGGTCGTTGCCGAAGGAGGCGGTCTCCGAGGTGAACCGGTCGCCGGTGAGCTGCATGCCGTCACCGGAGTCCCCCGCGAACCGGATGATGACCCGGTCGAGCCGACGGACGTCCTTCGCCCCCGGCGGTTTGCGCTGTTCTCCTACGACGGCTTCGTCGGCCTGTTCCGTTGGGCTGCTGACCTTGCTCGTCACTGAACTGGACCTCCTTTGAGGCGGCTGTCCGGGAGTGGCCTTCCCGCAGACCCTTCCTATGTCAACCCTACGTCGGTAAGGGTCGCCTTCCTTCGGCCATTCGCATGATGGACGCTGTTTTGAGACGTCTTGACATGGTGATGTGTCACGATTTCTGCCGCCCCAGGTCCTTCCTCGGACGACGTTCCCCGCTCACCCTTTGGTTCCGCTCGACAACTGACAGACTGTCAGTTCGTCATGAGTTCAGGTATGTGAGGACGGCCAGAACACGCCGGTGATCCCCGTCACTTTGTGACAGACCCAGCTTCTGGAAGATGTTGCTGACGTGCTTCTCGACCGCGCCGTCGCTCACCACCAGCTGGCGGGCGATGGCGGAGTTCGTCCGGCCCTCGGCCATGAGTCCGAGCACCTCGCGCTCCCTCGGCGTCAGCCCCGTCAGCACGTCCTGCTTGCGGCTGCGGCCCAGCAGCTGTGCCACCACCTCCGGATCCAGCGCGGTGCCGCCCTGGGCCACCCGCACCACCGCGTCCACGAACTCGCGCACCTCGGCGACCCGGTCCTTGAGCAGATAGCCGACGCCACGGCTCGAACCGGCCAGCAGTTCGGTGGCGTAGCGCTCCTCCACGTACTGTGACAGCACCAGCACACCGAGTTCCGGGTGCGCCTTGCGCAGCTGCACGGCCGCCCGCACGCCTTCGTCGGTGTGCGTCGGCGGCATCCGTACGTCCGCGACGACGACGTCCGGCAGCGCGTCCTGCGCCGCGAACTCGGTGATGGTCTTGATCAGCGCGTCGCCGTCACCGACCCCTGCCACGACATCATGCCCACGGTCGGTCAGCAACCGGGTCAGGCCCTCCCTGAGCAGCACTGAATCCTCGGCGATCACGACCCGCACCCTGTCCTCCACGATTCCTCGGCCCCCCGTAGCCCGCCCCGGCCGCCCCCGGCTCCACCGGGTTCGTGCCCGTTCGTACGACAGACCCCAGCATTCCAGCATTCGGACCGGGGCGCGCCCGAGCGACATGATTGGGACCCCGGTGCACCGCACCGGGGTCCCCCGCGTGTCCGCGGCCGGGGGTCTCAGCCCCGCCAGGGCAGCTCCGCCGTGATCCGGGTGGGACCGGCCGGCGGGGAGTCCACCACCAGGATCCCGTCCACCGCGTCGAGCCGTTCCGCGAGCCCCGCCAGACCCGACCCCGAGCCGGCCTCGGCCCCGCCGACCCCGTTGTCGCCGACCTGGATCATCAGCCGGTTCTCCACCCGCCACACGTCCACGCTCGCCCGCGTCGCACGGGAGTGCTTGCTGATGTTCTGGAGCAGCTCGGAGACGGTGAAGTAGGCGATCCCCTCGATCGCGGGTGCGGGCCGCGCCGCCAGATCCACCTCCACCCGCACCGGCACCGTGCACCGCGAGGCCACCGAGGACAGCGCCGCGTCGAGCCCGCGGTCCGTCAGCACCGCCGGATGGATGCCGCGCGCGAGATCCCGCAGCTCCTGCAACGCCGTCTTCACCTCGCCGTGCGCCTCGTCCACCATCCGCGCCGCGGCCTCGGGGTCCTCGGCCAGCTTCTCCTTGGCGAGCCCGAGATCCATGGCCAGGGCCACGAGCCGGGCCTGTGCCCCGTCGTGCAGATCGCGCTCGATACGGCGCAGATCGGCGGCGGCCGTGTCGACCACCACCCCGCGGTCGGACTCCAGCTCCACCACACGCGTGGCCAGCCGCGACGGCCCGAGCAGCCCGCGCACCATCAGCCGGTCCACGGTCGTCAGCGCCCGCACGATCCACGGGGTCGCCATGGTGAAGAGCAGTCCCACCAGCGCGGTCACCGCGATCTCGAACGGGTTGTCCAGGTAGATCGCGTGCGTGCTGTCGCCGTACAGCTGGATTCCGTCCTGACCGCCGTACATCGGGAAGACCCAGAACCACAGCGGATAGGTGAGCAGCGCCCACCCGTAGACCCAGAAGTTCAGCGCGACGACGAAGGAGAACACCGACCACGGGAACTGGACCACCGCGTACAGCAGGTGCCGCCACGAGGTACCGCTCTTGAGCACGGCGCCGATCCACGCCATCGTCCCGTGGCCCTTCGTCCGCAGCGGCTCGGGCTCGGCCACCTCGACCCCGAGCAGCCCGCGCGCCCGCGCCCGCTCCAGCGATCCGAGACCACGGCAGCCGGCCAGCGCGGCGGCGAGCACCGGAACGCCCAGGAAGGTGATCAGCAGGCCCGCGCCGAGCGAGAACATCGTGACGGCGAACGTGAACATGAGGATCCCGAGCGGCAGGCCCAGCAGCACATAGCCGAACTCGCGCCACGCGCGGGCCTCGAACGGCGCCCGCAGCGGGGCCGGGAGGCGGTGCGACCGCTCGCCGGCGCCCGCCCCGTCGAATCCGGACCCGCCGGGGTGCCCGTATCCGTGTCCGTAATCCGTGGCCATCGGTCCGTCCGTTCTCTCGTCTCGTTCTGCGCCTCGCCTTGTTGTCCAAGCCTGCCGTCCCGGGAGGGTTGCCGGACATGGAGCGGATCGGCGTCTTGAGCGGGGGGTTTTCCCTACCTCCACCGGCAGCCGGTGTTCTCGGGCCCGGGAGTCCACACGACGGAGACCCCCGCGCGGGCTCGCCGGCCGGAGGTCTCCATCGGGTGAACCGTGTGAACCACGTGCACCGTGGGTGCGGCCCACGGCTACCGCGCGGGCTCGTTCTGGCGGTCGCGCCACGGCAGTTCGGCCGTGATGACCGTCGGGCCGCCCACCGGCGAATCGACGACGAACAGCCCGTCCACCGCTCCGAGCCGGTCCGCGAGCCCCGCCATCCCCGTGCCGCCGTCGACGCCGGCCCCGCCCCGGCCGTCGTCGCGGACCTGGATGAGCAGACGGTCGCCCGTGCGCCACACGTCGACCGACGCGGACCTCGCACCGCTGTGCTTGCTGACGTTCTGGAGCAGTTCGGAGACGGTGAAGTAGGCGATGCCCTCGATCGCGGCGGCCGGCCGTGTGTCCAGCGCGGCGGTCACCTTCACGGGCACCGTGCAGCGCGAGGCGATCGCGGACAGAGCGGCGTCCAGACCCCGGTCGGTGAGCACCGCCGGATGGATCCCACGGGCCAGATCGCGCAGTTCCTGGAGGGCGAGCTTCACCTCGCCGTGCGCCTCGTCGACCATCGACGCCGCGGCGTCGGGGTCCTCCAGGAGCTTCTCCTTCGCCAGGCCGAGCCCCATCGCGAGGTTCACGAGCCGGGCCTGCGCCCCGTCGTGCAGATCGCGCTCGATACGGCGCAGATCGGCGGCGGCCGTGTCGACCACCACCCCGCGGTCCGACTCCAGTTCGGCGATCCGCCGCTCCAGCTCGTCGGAGGGCGACAGCAGCCCGCGCACCATCGCCCGGTCCACGTTCGTCAGACGGCGTGCGATGAACGGCAGCACCGGCCACAGCACGATCAGCGACACGAGCGTGACCGTGAAGGTGATGATGCCCCAGGGCAGCCGGATCAGGCCGTACAGCACGGCCCGCCAGCCCACCGGGTCCTTCAGGCTCGACCACAGCCAGCCGAAGAACCCGGTCCGGGGCAACGGGCTCGGCTCGTCGATCCGCAGCCCCAGCAGCCGCCGCGCCCGCGCCCGCTCCAGCCTGCCCAGCTGCCGCGAACCCCGCAGCCCGGCCGCGAGCAGGGGCAGTCCGACGACCGTCACGGCGAGCCCCGCGCCCGTGGCGAGCATCGTCACCACGTAGACGAACCCGACGATCGAGGCCGGCAGATTCACCAGGAGATGGGAGATCTCCTTCCACGTCCGCGGGTCGAGGGCCAGGCGTACGGCGGGCGGCCGGTCACCGTCGGACGGGCCGTCCGACGGACCGGCGGGCGTGATGCGTTCGGTCATATCCGCTAGCCTGCCCGGCGGCGCGCCGCCGCGCCATGAGGTGGGCCGCCGCGATGCACTGGGGATAACCCCACCCCCAGGGTGCGCACCGGACGCGACGACGACCCGGCACACGAAGGGGCGACGGAGTCCCGCCGGTGACGTGCTCACTCGGTGGGACGTGAACACGTCATCGAGGGGTGAGGGATGGTCGAGGCGTGACGGGCTGCTTACGCTCTCTTTAGCAGGCCCTAGACTCCCGTCCGTACAGATCGTCGAACATGGCGCATCACAGAGTGCGCGGCGGCGCACGACGGGGCGCAACGAGGTCAGGGAGTGAGGGGCTGACGTGCCGGAACCGACCGTTGTCACGGCGACCGGGGCCGTCGTCGCGGCGGACTACTTCCAGTCCTACTCGGTCGTCGGGCTGCTCGCCGTCATCGGCGTGCTGTTCGTCGCCGTCGCCTTCGGGGCGGGCCGCCTGCTGCGGCCCGTGGTCCCGACCCCCGAGAAACTCCTGACGTACGAGTGCGGTGTCGACCCCGTCGGCGAGGGCTGGGCCCACACCCAGGTCCGCTACTACGTCTACGCCTTCCTCTACGTCATCTTCGCCGTCGACTCGATCTTCCTCTTCCCCTGGGCCACGGTCTTCGCCGCTCCCGGCTACGGCGCCGCGACGCTCGTCGAGATGTTCGTCTTCCTCGGCTTCCTGACCGTGGGCCTGCTGTACGCATACAAGAAGGGCGTCCTGACATGGGCGTGACCCCCTCCGCCCCGGACGAGCCCGCGTCGGCGTCGGTGCCGGCCTCGGTGTCGGTGCCGCTGCCCGAGCCGAAGCGGCTCGGCGCGCTCGCCCGCCTCGCCCCCGAGCCCATGAAGGTGGTCCTGAACTGGGGCCGCCGCTACTCGCTCTGGGTCTTCAACTTCGGCCTCGCCTGCTGCGCGATCGAGTTCATCGCCGCGTCGATGGCCCGCCACGACTTCATCCGCCTCGGCGTGATCCCGTTCGCGCCCGGCCCGCGCCAGGCCGACCTGATGGTGGTCTCGGGCACGGTCACGGACAAGATGGCGCCCGCCGTCAAGCGCCTGTACGAGCAGATGCCCGAGCCGAAGTACGTCATCTCCTTCGGCGCCTGCTCCAACTGCGGCGGCCCCTACTGGGACTCGTACTCCGTCACCAAGGGCGTCGACCAGATCATCCCCGTGGACGTCTACGTCCCCGGATGCCCGCCCCGCCCCGAGGCGCTGCTCCAGGGCATCCTCAAGCTCCAGGAGAAGATCGCCCGGGAATCGCTGGGGGAGCGCTACGGATCCGACGCGCCGCGCCCGTCGACCGCCGCGCTCCAGAGCGGCCTGGTGAAGCCACCGGTCCCTTCCGCTTCCGCGACGAGCGACCCGGGAACGGATCCGGCCGCCCCCGGTGCACCCGGTGAGGAGGACCGATGACCGTCGGCTGGCTTCCCGGCCCCGCCGAGGAACTCTTCGGCCCCGACGCCACGGCCGAGGACTCGTACGAGGTCCTGACCGTCGACGTACCCCCGGCCTCCTGGATCGCGGCCCTGGAGACAGCCCGTGACACCCTGGGCTGCACCTACTTCGACTGGCTGAGCGCCGTCGACGAACCCGGCACGGGCTTCCGCGTCTCGGCCCACGTCGTGGCCCTGTCCCCGCTGCGCCGCCTCCTCGTCCGTACGACCGTCCCGCACACGGCCCCGGCGCTCCCGTCGGCGGTCTCCGTCTACGCGGGCGCCGCCTGGCACGAGCGCGAGACCCACGAGATGTTCGGAGTGACGTTCGAGGGCCACCCCGGCCTCGACCCCCTGCTGCTGCCAGAGGGCTTCGAAGGCCACCCCCTCCGCAAGGACTTCGTCCTCGCCGCCCGCGTCGCCAAGGCATGGCCCGGCGCGAAGGAACCCGGCGAGTCCGAGCACGGAGGCCCCAAGCGCCGCCAGATGCTGCCGCCCGGCGTCCCCGACCCCAACGAGTGGGGCCCTCTCAAGGGCCAGCTCCCTCCTGCTCCGTCCCGCCCGGCCCGCGGCGCGGCCCGCCCGGCCGGCGACCGCCCGGTCCGCAGGACCCGCACGGCGGGGGAGGGTTCGGCGAGCCAGGCACCGGCGGCCCCTGCCGGCACCGGCGGCACGACGACCCCGGCCGCGGGTGCGGGTGCGGGTGCCGCGGGAGCGGCCGAGGGCTCGGTCGCCGCGGGTGCGGCCTCCGGTGCCGAGACCGCTCGACCCGCACGCCGATCCCGCAGCGTGAGCCAGGGCTCGGCCAGCCAGCGAACCGAGCAGCAGCCGTCCCCGGCCCCGACCTCGCCGGCGAGCGAGGACGAGCCGACCGCCCCGACGGCGACGCCCGTCAGAAGGCCCGCCGCACCGCGCGGTTCGGACGCGCCGTGGCACCAGCCGAAGCCGGCGTTCGACGACACGAAGCCGAAGCCGAACCCGGACGCCGCACCTCCACCGGCACCAGAGCCCCCGTCGGGGTCCGAGCCGCAGTCGGGTCCTGAGCCGCAGCAGGAGTCCGAGCCCCGGCCGGCGTCCGAGCCGGAGCCTGAGCCGCAGCCGGCGTCCGAGCAGGGGGCCGAGCCACAGCCACGGTCCGAGCCGCTCCCGGCGTCCGAACCCCGGCCGGGGTCAGAGCCGGACTCCGAGCGGAAGTCCGGCCCCGATGCCGAGCCGCCATCCGAGCCGGATGCCGAGCCGCCATCCGAGCCGGATGCCGAGCCGCCATCCGAGCCGGATGCCGAGCCGCCATCCGAGCCGGATGCCGAGCCGCCATCCGAGCCGGATGCCGAGCCGCCATCCGAGCCGGATGCCGAGTCGCCATCCGAGCGGAAGTCCGGCCCCGATGCCGAGCCGGATGCCGAGTTGCCCTCCGAGCCGGACTCCGAGCGGAAGTCCGGGCCGGATACCGGGCCGGACGCCGGGCCGCAATCCGGGCCCGATAGCGGGCCGGAGTCCTCGCCCGGTGTGCCCGCTCCGGGTGAGACCCCTGACCCCAGCCCCGAAGACCCCTCCGGAGGTACGCAGTGAACGACGCTCTCGACGTCGCCCTCCGCCTCCTCGTCGTCTTCGTCGTGTTCCTGACGTTCCCCCTGATCGTCGGCCAGACCGAGCACAAGGTGATGGCCCACATGCAGGGCCGCCTCGGCCCGATGTACGCGGGCGGCTTCCACGGCTGGGCCCAGCTCGTCGCGGACGGCGTGAAGTTCGCGCAGAAGGAGGACATCGTCCCCGCGGGCGCGGACCGGCGTATCTTCCAGCTCGCCCCCGCGGTGGCCCTCCTCCCGTACCTCCTGGTCCTCCTCGCCATCCCGATCGGCCCGGGCGAGGGCGCGGTCGGCGAGGTCGTCGACGCGGGCATCTTCTTCGTCCTCGCCGTCATGGGCGTGGGCGTCCTCGGCTCGCTCATGGCCGGCTGGGCGTCGGCCAACAAGTTCTCCCTCCTCGGCGGCCTGCGCACCGCCGCCCAGCTCCTCGCGTACGAACTCCCGATGCTCCTGACCGCGGCCTCGGTCGCGATGGCGGCGGGCACGGTCTCGCTCCCCGGCATCGTGGACGCCTTCCGCTGGTGGTGGCTGCCCTGGCAGATCGTCGGCGCGATCGTGTTCTTCGTCGCCGGCCTCGCCGAACTCCAACGGCCTCCCTTCGACATGCCCGTCGCCGACTCCGAGATCATCTTCGGCGCGTACACCGAGTACACCGGCCTGCGTTTCGCCCTGTTCCTGCTCGCCGAGTACGCCGGGATCGTCGTCCTGTGCGGCCTGACCACCGTCCTCTTCCTGGGCGGCTGGCACGGCCCCTGGGGCGCCGACGGCCTCGGCTGGGTCTGGACCCTCCTCAAGGCCGCGGTCCTCGCCTTCGTCGTCATCTGGCTCCGCGTCACCTACCCCCGCCTGCGCGAGGACCAGCTCCAGAAACTCTCCTGGACCCTCCTCGTCCCCCTGTCCCTCGCCCAGATCGCCCTCACCGGCATCGTCAAGGTGGTGATCGCGTAACCATGGCCCCCATTCCTGGCTCCGGCCTCGCCAAGGGCCTGGCCGTCACCCTTCGCACGATGACGAAGAAGACCGTCACCGCGCAGTACCCGGACGTCCAGCCCGAACTCCCGCCCCGCACCCGTGGAGTCATCGCCCTCTTCGAGGAGAACTGCACGGTCTGCATGCTGTGCGCCCGCGAGTGCCCGGACTGGTGCATCTACATCGACTCCCACAAGGAGACGGTCCCGCCCGCCGCCCCGGGTGGCCGCGAGCGCAGCCGCAACGTCCTCGACCGCTTCGCCATCGACTTCGCCCTGTGCATGTACTGCGGTATCTGCATCGAGGTCTGTCCTTTCGACGCGCTGTTCTGGACTCCGGAGTTCGAGTACGCGGAGACCGACATCCACGAACTCACCCACGAGCGCGACAAGCTCCGCGAGTGGATGTGGACCGTCCCGGCCCCGCCCGCCCTCGACCCCGGTGCCGAGGAGCCCAAGGAGATCGCGGCCGCCCGCAAGACCGCCGACAAACTCGCGGCCGAACAGGCGGCCCAGGCCGAGGCGTCCGATCCGCAGGAGGGGCAGTCGTGACCTTCGCAGCAGCCACGGCCACGGCGGCCCACGCGGCGGCCACCGGCGCCGCCGGGCACCACGGCTTCCTCTCCCCGACCGGCGTCGAGATCGCCTTCCTCCTCGTCGGCCTGCTCACCTTCGGCGCCGCGGTCGTCACCGTCACCACCAAGCAGCTGGTGCACGCCGCGTTGTGGCTGGTGGTCGCCCTCGGCGGCCTCGCCGTCGAATACCTGCTCCTGACGGCCGAGTTCATCGCCTGGGTGCAGGTCCTCATCTACGTCGGATCCGTGGTCGTCCTCCTTCTGTTCGGTCTGATGCTCACGAGGGCCCCGATCGGCCGCTCCCCGGACGCCGACTCGGGCAACCGCTGGGCGGCCCTGACCGTGGCACTCGCCTCGGCCGGCGCCCTGGTCTGGGTCGTCGTCGACGCCTTCCGAACGACCTGGGTCGATCTGGACGGAGCCGCCTCCGGTTCCACCGAGGTCACCGGAGCGAGCCTCTTCCAGAACTGGGTCCTCCCGTTCGAAGCGCTCTCCGTCCTCCTCCTCGCCGCCCTGGTCGGCGCGATCGTCCTCTCCCGCAAGGCGAAGGCGGACACCGCCGCGGCGACCACGACGGCCACCGCCCCGCGTGTCCCCGGCAGCCGCGACGGCAAGCAGAACAAGGAAGGTGTCCGCTGATGCACCTCGCCTATCCCGCCGTCCTCGCCGCCCTCCTGTTCAGCACGGGCCTGTACGGAGTCCTGGCACGCCGCAACGCGATCCTGGTCCTGATGTCGGTCGAGCTGATGCTCAACGCCGTCAACCTGAACCTCGTCGCCTTCGACGTCTGGCTCTCCAGAGCGGCCCGCGACACGCTGCACTCCGGTCAGGCCCTGACCCTGTTCACCATCGCCATCGCCGCCGCCGAGATCGGCATCGGCCTGGCGATCGTCCTCGCCGTGTACCGCAACCGGGGCACCTCGGACATCGACAAGCTCCGCGACACCGCCGAGGGCCACGGCCCCGACGACCCCGACAGCGACGCCCCCGCGGCCGAGAAGGCTGAGGCCACCGCGTGACCACGACCACCCTCGCCGTCCTCGTCCCCCTCCTCCCGTTCCTCGGCGCCGTCGCCGGACTCCTCCTGGGCCGCACGGCCCCGGGCTTCGTCCGCCCGCTCGCCGTCCTGCCGGCCCTCGCGTCGCTCGTCCTCGCCGTGACGGTCGCGGTCCACCAGGGCGGCGGCCTGCCGATCGACTCGCACACCGAACTCACCCCGACCGGCTCGGTCCCCATCGAACTGGGCCTGCACATCGACGGCTTCGCCGCCCTCGTCGCCGTACTCGTCGGCGTCGTGGCCACCTGTGTGCAGATCTACTCGACGGGCTATCTGCACGACGACCCGCGCTATCCCTCGTACGCCGCGCTCGTCTCCCTGTTCACCTCCGCGATGCTGCTCGTCGTCTACTCCGGCGACCTGATGGTGCTCCTGGTCGGCTGGGAGATCATGGGCATCTGCTCGTACTTCCTGGTCGGCCACTACTGGGAGACCCCGGAGGCGCGCGCCGCCTCCCTCAAGGCCTTCCTGGTCACCAAACTCGGCGACGTCCCCTTCCTCATCGGTCTGTTCGCGCTCGCCACCGACGCCGGCTCGTTCCGGATCACCAGGGTCCTCGGCACCGTGGCGAGCGGAGGGCTGCACCACCCCACCGTCGTGGCGCTGCTGCTCCTCGCGGGCGTGGCGGGCAAGTCGGCGCTGTTCCCGCTGCACACCTGGCTGCCCGACGCGATGGCGGGCCCCACACCCGTCTCCGCGCTGATCCACGCCGCGACGATGGTCGCCGCCGGCATCTACTTCGTCGCCCGGCTCCTCCCCGTCTTCCAGGCATCCGCCGCCGCGATGGTCGTCCTCGCCGTCATGGCCGGTGTCACCATGGTCGGTTCGGGACTCGCCGCGCTCGCCCAGGACGACATCAAGCGGGTCCTCGCCTACTCGACGATCGGTCAGCTCGGCTACATGGCCGGTGCCCTCGCCGTCGGCGACCGCGGTGCCGCCGTCTTCCACCTCCTCGCGCACGGCGCCTTCAAGGCGCTGCTGTTCCTCGCCGCCGGCGTGATCATCCACGCCTCCGGCACCAACTCGCTGGCCGCCATGTCCCGGATGAAGGACCTGCGCACCCGAGTCCCCGACGCCTTCTGGACGATGACCGTGGCGCTGCTCGCCCTCGCCGCGATCCCTCCCTTCAGCGGCTTCTTCTCCAAGGAAGCCGTCCTCGGCGCCGCCGAGCACGTCGCCACCGGCCACACCGGACAGGCCCCCGGCGCCTCGGGCTGGATCGTCCTGGTCACCGGTCTGGTCACCGCCGTCCTCACCGCGGCCTACGCGACCCGGCTGTGGCTGCTGGCCTTCCGGGGCCAGGGAGCCGAGGCCCCCGACCACGGCAGGCAGCCGGTCACCATGACGGCCGTGCTGTGGGTGCTCGCCGTCCCCTCGCTCGCGTTCGGCCTGGCGTTCGGCCCGCTGCCCGACTGGTTCGACGGCCGTGACCTGACACCCGTCCTCACCACCTCGGTGCTCGGCACGGGACTCGCCCTGGTCGGCGGGATCGTCACCTACGGAGCCTGGCGGCACACCGCCGCCCTGGCGGCCCGCGTACCCCTCGGCGCGGTCGCGGCCCACCCGGACGCCGACGCCGGACGTGTCGAGGCCGAGGCCATCGCCTCCCACGAACCCGTGTACGGAGACATCGCCCAGGCTCCCGACCCGGCGGACCCGGGCCGGCTGCTGCTCGGCCCGCTGCACCGCCACGCGGCTGCCGGCTTCCATCTCGACGCCGTGTACTCGGTGCTGTTCGTCCGCCCGGTCCAGGCCGGAGCCACGCTCGTCCGGTTCCTCGACCGCGAGGTCGTCGACACCTACGTACGCGCCGCGGGCGCCCTACCCCGCTGGCTCGGGACCGCCGTACGGCGTGCCCAGACCGGCAACGTGCAGACCTATGTGAGCGCGCTGCTCGCCGGCACCGTCGTCCTGGTGGTCGCCGCCCTCCTCGTCGCCACGGGAGCGTGAGCAGGCGTGATCGATATCAGTGAATCCGTGATGCAGATTCTTCTCGCGTTGATCGTCGTCGGCCCGCTCATCGGGGCCGCCGCCGCCCTTCTCCCGGCCCCGCCGGGACTGAAGGGGAAGTCGCCCCAACAGGCGGTGCTGCGGCACGGCGTGATCGTCACGGGCGTGGTCCTCATCGCCGCGATCGTCCTCGCGCTCGGCTTCGACCACGACCACCCGTCGAAGATGCAGGCCACGACGGACATCAGCTGGATCCCCGCACTCGACGTGCGGATCCACCTCGGCGTCGACGGCATTTCCCTCCCCCTTCTGGTCCTGACCGCGCTGCTGACCTTCCTCTGCGCGCTGTACTCCTACTTCAAGCAGCAACATGAGCGGCTGACGCCGCGGGCCGCGGGCCCGTCCCCGAAGGCGTTCGTCGCCCTGCTGCTCCTCCTCGAGTCCGGCATGCTCGCGACCTTCGCCGTCCTCGATCTGCTGCTGTTCTTCCTCGCGTTCGAGACGGTGCTCATCCCGATGTACTTCCTCATCGCACGGTGGGGAGGCGCCCAGCGCCAGGCCGCGGCCTGGAAGTTCATCCTCTTCACCCTGCTCGGTTCCGTGGTCATGCTGCTGGGCCTGCTCCTGATCGGAATCAAGGCGGGCACATTCGACATGGTGGCACTCGCCACTGACAACGGCCGGTCGCTGAGCACATCCGTGCAGGTCATCGCCGTTCTGGCCATCGGGATCGGGCTCGCGGTCAAGACGCCGATGTGGCCGCTGCACAGCTGGCTGCCCGACGCCCACACCGCCGCCCCGACGGTCGGCTCGGTCCTGCTGGCCGGCGTCATGCTGAAGATGGGAACGTACGGGTTCGTCCGGATCCTGCTGCCCATCACGCCGGACGGATTCCGGACCTTCGCCCCCTACCTCGCGGCCTTCGCCGTGGTCGGGATCATCTACGGATCCCTGGCCTGCCTGGCCCTGGCCAAGCAGGGCGCGAGGGGCGACCTCAAGCGGCTCATCGCCTACTCCTCCGTCGGCCACATGGGCTTCGTCCTGCTCGGCATCTCGACCATGACCGCGACCGGCGTGAACGGCGCGCTGTTCGCCAACATCGCCCACGGCCTCATCACCGGCCTCCTCTTCTTCCTCGTCGGAGCGCTGAAGGACCGTACGGGCACCACCGACCTCGACACGCTCGCCGAGGAGTCGGGCGCCGCGCTGTACGGCAAGGCGCCGCACCTCGGCGGCCTGCTGGCCTTCGCGGCCGTCGCCTCGCTCGGACTGCCGGGCCTCGCCGGGTTCTGGGGCGAGATGCTGGCCATGTTCGGCGCGTTCGAACCCGCCTCCGGCCTCAGCCGACCCGCGTATCTGACGTTCATGACGATCGCCGCGTTCGGCACACTGCTCACCGCCGCGTACATGCTCATCGTCGTACGCCGTGTCTGCATGGGCCCGAAGGCCCAGGAGTCGCCGAAGCTCATCGACGTCCAGACCTACGAGTTCGCCGCCTGGACACCGCTCGTCGCCCTCACCGTCGTCGCCGGTCTGTGGCCCCGGGCCCTGCTCGGTCTGACCGACCCGGCCGTACAGCAGCTCCTCGCAGGAGGCACCCGATGAGTTCCCTGGTCCAGTCCGTCGACTGGCTCGCCATCGCGCCGCCCACCGTGGCCGCGGTCGTCGGACTCGCCGTGCTCGTCACCGACCTCTTCATCGGCGACGCGAGGAAGGCCGTACTCGGCTGGATGTCCGTCGCCGGACTCGCCGCGTCCGCGCTGTTGCTGCTGCCCCTGCGCAACGGCGACCGGGCCGCCTTCTGTCTGACCGGCGCCACCGACACGTGCAGCTACGTGGCGGACCGCTTCACCCTGGTCATCCAGCTCCTGGTACTCGGCGGCGCGCTCCTCGTCGCCCTGCTGTCGGTCACGGCCCTGAAGGACGCCGACAGGGAACTCCCCGAGGGGGAGTACTGGTTCCTGCTGCTCTCCTCGGCCGCCGGCGCCGCCCTCCTGCCCGCCTCCCGCGACCTCGCGACCCTCATCGTCGCCCTGGAGGTCGCCTCGCTGCCCGCGTTCGCGCTCGTCGGCATCAAACGCGGCGACAGGAAGTCCTCGGAAGCGGCCCTGAAGTTCTTCCTCTCCTCCGTCACCGCGACCGCCGTCAGCCTCATGGGCGTCAGCTTCGTCTACGCGACGACGGGCACCCTCCACCTGACCCGGATCGCGGACCGGATCCAGCACGTCGACGGGCAGTTCCACACCCTCGCCCAGACGGGCGTCGTCCTCACCCTGGTCGGCTTCGCCTTCAAGACGGCCGCCGTGCCCTTCCACTTCTGGGTGCCCGACACCTACGTAGGGGCGCCCCTGCCGATCGCCGCCTATCTGTCGGTCGTCGGCAAGGCGGTCGGCTTCTCCGGGCTCATCCTCGTCACCGTCGTCGCCTTCCCCTCGTACGCGGACGTCTGGGGCCCGGCGCTGGCGGGCCTGGCGGCCCTGACGATGACCGTCGGCAACGTCGGCGCCCTGCGGCAGCGCTCCACGCGCGCGTACAGCGCGGTACGGCTGCTCGCCTGGTCCTCCGTCGGCCAGGCCGGCTACCTCCTGGTCCCGATCGCGGCCGCCGCCTACTCCAAGGACGCCCAGAAGGCCATCGGCTCCACGGTCGCCTACGCCCTCATGTACGCGGCGGTCAACCTCGGCGCCTTCGCCGTGGCCGCCCTGGTGGGCCGCCAAAGCCCCCTGAACCGCGTCAGCGACTACCGGGGCCTGTACGCCGAGAGCCCCCTGTCCGCCCTGGTCCTCGGCTTCTTCCTGCTCTGCCTCGCCGGACTGCCGCCGGGCATCATCGGCCTCTTCGCCAAGGTGACCGTCTTCTCCGCGGCCGTCGACGCCGGGCTCGGCTGGCTCGCCGTCGTCATGGCCGTCAACGTGGTGATCGCGCTCGTCTACTACCTCCAGTGGACCGCGCTGCTCTTCCGTGCCCCCGAGGGCGAGCCGGGCACGCACCGCGCACCGGTTCCCCTCACCGCGGCCATCGCCCTGACGGCCGTCCTCGGAATCGTCCTGTCCGGGGCGCCCCAGCTGATCCTCCGCTTCTCACAGACCGTCCTCTTCTGAAACACCACTCCCCGAGGGCCGCATCACGGGGTACGCGTGCGGGGGAACGGCCGTCCGCATCACCCGGACGGCCCACGCCCCGGGCAGCGCGCACAAGGGAACTAGTGCTTCCCGTCTGGCGTTGACCTGTACGGGAGGGTCCACTGAAGAGTGGAAGCAGACCATCAGCAAGCAAAGGGTTCCCCCGCCGCACGACTTGGAGGGCTACCGTGCACCGCCGGCACAATGGGCTCAGGACAGCCGTACTCCTCGGGGGACTGTCCGCACTCATCATCGTCATCGGCAGCTTCTTCGGGCGCACCGGCCTGATCGTCGCCCTGTTCATCGCGATCGCGACGAACGCGTACGCGTACTGGAACAGCGACAAACTGGCTCTACGCGCGATGCGCGCCCGCCCGGTGAGCGAGTTCGAGGCCCCGGCCCTGTACCGCATGGTCCGTGATCTCTCCACGCAGGCCCGCCAGCCCATGCCGCGCCTGTACATCTCGCCGACGGAAGCGCCGAACGCCTTCGCGACGGGCCGCAACCCGCGCAACGCGGCCGTGTGCTGCACCGAGGGGATCCTGCGCATCCTGGACGAGCGGGAGTTGCGCGGTGTCATCGGCCACGAACTCAGCCACGTCTACAACCGCGACATCCTGATCTCGTCCGTGGCCGGTGCCCTGGCCTCGGTGATCATGTTCCTCGTCAACTTCGCCTGGCTGATCCCGGTCGGCCGGTCCAACGACGACGACGGCCCCGGCATTCTCGGAATGCTCCTGGTCATGATCCTGGGCCCGCTCGCCGCTTCCCTCATCCAGCTCGCCATCAGCCGCTCCAGGGAGTACGAGGCGGACGCGTCCGGTGCCCAGCTCACCGGCGACCCCCTCGCCCTCGCGAGCGCGCTGCGCAAGCTCGACGCGGGCACGAAGCAGCTGCCGCTGCCTCCCGAGCCGCGCATCGAGACCGCGAGCCACATGATGATCGCAAACCCATTCCGCCCGGGACAGGGAATGTCGAAGATGTTCTCTACGCATCCGCCGATGGCGGAGCGGATCGCCCGGCTCGAGCAGATGGCAGGTCGTCAGCAATGAAGACAATTCTGAACGTCATTTGGCTCATCCTGAGCGGCTTCTGGCTGTTCCTGGGATATCTCGCCGCAGGCATCATCCTGTGCATCACCATCATCGGCATTCCGTTCGGCATCGCCGCCTTCCGTATCGGCATCTACGCGCTGTGGCCGTTCGGCTATACGACGGTGGAGCGCCACGACGCCGGCGCCCCGTCCTGCGTAGGCAATGTTCTGTGGCTCGTCCTCGCGGGCTGGTGGCTCGCCCTGGCCCACATCGTCACGGGCATCGCCATGTGCATCACGATCATCGGCATCCCGTTCGGCATCGCCAACTTCAAGCTCATCCCGATCTCGCTGTTCCCGCTGGGACGCGAAATCGTGCGCACGGACGAGCCGTTCGCGGGTCGCTGACCGTACGGGCCCACTCGCCCCGCTCCTCACCGAGATCGTGCCGATGTCCGAGCCGGACGAGGGTTGTCCACAGGCTCCCCGATTGTCAGTGGCGCGCTGCATCATGAACCCATGACCGAAATCGAGCAGTTGCTGGCACGGGTCGCTGCGGAGGCCCGTAACACCCGCCCGTGGGGCTGGCCTTCGCTCCCCGCGCCCGTGGGACCGGACGAGGTCGCCCGCGCCGAGGCCCTCCTTGGTTTCCCGCTGCCCGCGCTGCTCGCGTCGCTCTACCTCCGGATAGGGGACGGCGGATTCGGGCCCGAATACGGTCTGTTGCCCCTGCTCGACGGCCCGCCGTCCGGCGAACCCGCGGCGGTTCCGCAATACCTCGCCGGCCGGGAAAGCGGCCGCAAGGACCCGGAATGGCCGTGGCCCGAGGGTCTCCTGCCCATATCCCACTGGGGCTGCGGAATGTACGCGTGCGTGGACTGCCGGAGTCCCGACGGCACGGTCCTGCTCTTCGATCCGAACGCGCACCAGGCCGACCACTCCTGGTACGTGGACGCACCCGACCTCGCGACCTGGCTGCTGGCGTGGCTGGAGGGAACGGGCTGGTACGAGGAGTCCAACGACGGCGCGGATCTGCCCCTCTGGCCCGACTTCTCCCTACGCACGTCCGCGCCCCGGGCCTCCTGACCCGCCGATCGTCCAGCCCCCGCCCGGGACGGCGACGCCCCTCACGCCCGGGACGGCGACGGCCCGCACCCCGGCACGGCCAACCACCCCTGGCCTCACCGCCGTGCGCGGCGCTGCCCCCAAGCGCCGATCCGGCCGGTGGCGGACCACGGGACGGGTCTCAGCGAGAAGCCACCCGCATACGCACGCCGTACGAAGCCGCCCCGACCGCCAGGACGGCAGCGCCGACGACCACGGAGGTCCACGGCAGGGCACAGGCCAGCGTCACACAGCCGAGGAGGCCGAGCACCGGCACGACCCGCGATGCCGGGGCCGGACTCAGCGTCCACGCGGTGGCGTTGGCGATCGCGTAGTACGCCAGCACACCGAAGGAGGAGAAGCCGATCGCGCCGCGCACGTCCACGGTCGCGGCGAGCACCGCTACCACCACGCCCACGGCCAGCTCCGCCCGGTGCGGGACCTCGAAGCGGGGATGCACCGCGGCCAGGGCGGCCGGCAGATGACGGTCGCGGGCCATGGCCAGCGTGGTGCGTGAGACACCCAGGATCAGAGCGAGCAGCGAGCCGAGCGCGGCCACGGCGGCCCCCACCCGCACGACCGGCACGAGCCCCGGCAGCCCCGCCGCCCGGACGGCGTCCGCCAGCGGCGCCGGGGCAGTCCCCAGCGCCTCCGAACCGAGCACCGAAAGGACAGCGACAGCGACCGCCGCGTACACCACGAGCGCGATGCCCAGAGCCAGCGGGATCGCGCGGGGAATGGTGCGCGCCGGGTCGCGTACCTCCTCGCCGAGCGTGGCGATCCGCGCGTACCCGGCGAACGCGAAGAAGAGCAGCCCGGCCGCCTGGAGCACCCCGCCGGCACCGGACGAGAGCCCGACGCCGAGCCGCCCGGCGTCCGAGGCGCCGGACCCGAGACACCCGACCACCACGGAAGCGAGGACCGCCAGGACCACCGCCACGATCACCCGCGTCAGCCACGCCGACTTCTGCACGCCGCCGTAGTTCACGGCGGTCAGGGCGACCACCGCGGCGACCGCCACCGCGTGTGCCTGCGAGGGCCATACGTAGGCGCCCACGGTGAGCGCCATCGCGGCGCAGGAGGCTGTCTTGCCCACGATGAACGACCAGCCGGCCAGATGTCCCCAGAAGGCCCCCAGCCGCTCGCGCCCGTAGACGTACGTGCCGCCGGAAGCGGGGTACAGGGCGGCGAGCCGGGCCGAGGACATCGCGTTGCAATAGGCGACGACCGCGGCGGCCGCGAGTCCGAGCAGCAGCCCGGAGCCGGCGGCCCGCGCGGCGGGGCCGAGCGCGGCGAAGATCCCGGCACCGATCATCGAGCCGAGCCCGACGACCACGGCGTCACCGACGCCCAGCGTGCGGCGCAACTCGGAACTGGACGGCGTCATGGGCCGCACCCTACTGATCACCGCAACCGGCGGGATCCGCAGTGGCGTCCTGTTCATCGGCGCGGCGTCCCCACGCCATCGACAGAAGCGCTCCGCACCGGACACGACGGCGTGGACACGGCCCGCCCGGGCCGAAATCACAGGGTTCGGACAGCGTGAGTACACGACGGAAGGGCAGGCTCAGAACATGGGCATCATCAGCTGGATCATTCTGGGGCTGCTGGCAGGAGCCATCGCCAAGTTCCTGCTCCCCGGGCGCGACCCGGGCGGCTTCATCGGGACGACCGTCATCGGCGTCGTGGGCGCGTTCATCGGCGGCTGGATATCGGCCCGCTGGCTGGACCACCCCATCAGCAAGCACTTCTACGACGGCGCCACGTGGGTCGCCGCCATCGGCGGCTCGCTCGTGCTGCTGATCCTCTACCGCATCCTGTTCGGCGACTCCCGCCGCTGATCCCGCATCACGGGGCCGGAGCCGGCGGACGAGAAGGGTGGACACCGGGGTGCCCACCCTTCCTCGTGCCGTCGGCCGCTCCGGCGGCGGCTTCGTAGCCGCCTGCCGGGCGTTCCACCGGTCTACCGGTAGTTCACGTACTGAAGGGCGAAGTCGAAGTCCTTGCCCTTGAGGAGGGCCTGTACGGCCTGAAGGTCGTCACGGCTCTTCGAGCTGACACGCAGCTCGTCGCCCTGGACCTGGGCCTTCACGCCCTTGGGGCCCTCGTCGCGAATGATCTTCGCCACCTTCTTGGCGTTCTCCTGGGAGATGCCTTCCTCGATGGTCGCGAAGATCTTGTACTCCTTGCCGGAGAGCTGCGGCTCACCGGCGTCCAGCGCCTTCAGCGAGATGCCGCGCTTGATCAGCTTGGTCTCGAACACATCGAGGACGGCCTTCACCCGCTCCTCGGAGTTCGCCTCCATGAGGATCTTCTCGCCGGACCAGGAGATGGAGGCGCCGACGTTCTTGAAGTCGTAGCGCTGCGAGATCTCCTTGGCGGTCTGGTTGAGGGCGTTGTCGACCTCCTGCCGCTCGACCTTCGAGACGATGTCGAAACTGGAGTCGGCCATGTCCTGTGGCTCCTTGTATCGGGGTGCGTAGGGGCGGCTGTCGAGCCCGGCGTAGGCCTCCGGCCGCATCCGCATAAGCCTAGCCATCCCCCTCCCCCCAAGCGTCGATCAATTGGGTGGCGAAGCATCCCCGAGCATCAGGTATCGTTTACGTCGTTGCCAGGGAGCACCGCGGAAGCGAGGCTCAAGGGCAGCGAACATGGCGGTGTGCCCGAGCGGCCAAAGGGAGCAGACTGTAAATCTGCCGGCTAAGCCTACCCAGGTTCGAACCCTGGCGCCGCCACAGTAGGGACTAAGGGCCCGTGACCTGCAACAGCAGGTCACGGGCCCTCAGTCATTCCCTCGGACGATCGGTGTGCTGCCTCACACTGCCTCGCGTTCGAAGGACCGCGCAGTCCGAGGCGGGCCGAGATCTTGGCGTTGGCGGCATCGCCTCCGCCTCTCAGGAACTTCGCGTACCACCCTGAAGAGGACGCCCGCGCTGTGGCCGGCCCGCTCCGCCACGAGCTGCGGCTCCACACCCGAACCGAGCCATGTGGACACAGCAGCGTGGCGGAGGTCGTACGGGAGATGGCGGCGGGTGCTCATGCCGTTGCCCGGCGGTTCCGGTTGGGGGCGAGGCGTCCTTTGGTGGAGTGCGGCCGCAGGCCCGGGGGTTGGGTGAAGTGCAGGTGCTCCCCGCCGCGCGCGGTCCGAAAACCCGGTAGGTGCCCGGTGCCCAGCCGCATCCACGATTGTCCCGTGGAGCCGGACGTTGAGAGGGCGCCGGCCAAGAGAGCTGCCAAAGGTTGTGGCGAGCGCCTCGCCCGCTGTCGCGGCTCAGATCTAGCTCAACTGTATTGAAGCGCGAGAAGGCCAGTGACTACGTTCAACTCCGTTCGCCACAAAGGGAACTTCAGTTCGCTCAAGCCCCGCACCACCCCCGCCTGACCAGTGGGGTGTGGCTCATGCAAAGGAATGTGAGCATTGAAGTACATTGGCAGAACGGTGGCGGTGGCCGTGTCAGCGGTACTCGCAGCCATGACCTTCGCAGGTCCGGCAAGCGCTGACGCTGACAAGAAAGACAACCACGTAGACCTTTCCGTCTACGGGAAGAAGTTGCACGTCGACTCCGTCGCCATCTGGGCCGGGGGCCCCTCGCTCAGGTACTGCCTGGACGCCCGCGTGACCTTCACCCCTCCCCACGGTTCCCCCACCATTTACTACAAGTGGCACGATCATTCGATCCCCTGCGGGAACGGTGACCTGTACCGGAATATCGCCGTAAATACGCGGTGGCCGAACAACACCGAGGTGTGCGCGACCTACTACAGGCAGTCGAACGGGCAGCGCTGGGGTGGAAAGCCTTGCGCAACAATTCACGACTGAACAAGGGGGAAAGATCGTGAACTGGAAGCAAAAGGCAGTCGCCGCAACGGCGCTTGGTTCTGCCATCGTGCTTGGTGGCGCGTCGGCGGCGTTTGCCGAAGGGCCGCACTACGCGCAGACCTCCGGGCGGGTGGCCGGCGGCAGTCACAACCAGTGCACCTACAACTGGATACAGGCCGACACCGAGAACTTTCCGGGGCATCGTGGGAAGCATGTATTCCTGTCCGGCATGGCCTACTACAGCGCCGGCGGCGGCAGTGACCCGCGCTGCCACCCTCACGTGGAGATCACATACAGGAACAATGCCGGAGCCGATTCCCACACGTGGGGAAAGAAGCAAAGTAACGGCTCGTTCGAAGCGGCAATTGCAGCCAAGTCCTACAAATCGGTCTACTACACCGAGATGTGGGTCGCGGACAACTCGGGGCACACCATCAGGGGTACGTACCTTCAGGTGAGCCCTAAGGGGCGGGTCCTCGCGACAGGGTGATGGCTTGTCGTGTGAAGCCCTCCAGGGGATCGCTTTCAGCCCCCTGGAGGGCTCTCCTGCGTCACTGCACGAAGGCCCTTCCGCGGCAGCGCGCGGCGGCACCGGGAATGGCTGCCCGGTGCCGGGCACAGCCGAGACCGCATGCGGTGCCGGCTGTCCATTGTCCAGCTGATCGGCACGTGCTGAACTGGCTCACCCAGGGACGCCGCAGAAGGGGCTGGCACATGACCGCGGTCCTCAGTACAGGGTGGGACAGCGTACGGCAGCGGGCCAGGCTGACCGCCCAAGTGGGCGGCGCCGCCGCCCCGATGGAGCGGCTGACCGAGCTCGGGCGGGCGGAGCTGCTCGGTCGGCTGCGCTGGGAAGTCCTCCAGGGCGGCTCACTGTTCCTGACCTACCCTCAACTGCTCGACGGCGCCGTCTTCGCCGCGCTCCGGCCCGCCGCACTCCTGGACGAGTTGGCGATCCGGGGGATCGGCGGCGGTGCCGTGCTGCCGATCCGGGTGAACTCACGGAACGCGGACCTGGCCGGCCAGCTGATGGCGATGCTCTCCACCGGGTTCCGCTTCTCCTCCCTGCCGATCCCCGACGACCAGTGCCTGCGGCTCCAGCGGGAGCTGGCCGCGCGCGCGGACGTCGAGTCGGCGGTCGCCGCCCTGGCCACGGAGGGGCCCGTCGCCATGGCGGACCGGTTGCTGGCGGCGACCGGTGTCCTCGAGGATCCGCTGCGGCGGCGCACGGTTGCCCGGTGGGGCGACTGGCTGCGAGCCGCCGAGCGCGGCCTCCTGGACGTCAGCCCCCTGGTGCCCGCCGACTACGCGACCGCGTACGCGCTGCGGCCTCCGCCGCGCCCGGAGGAGACGGCCGGTGACGAGGGCCGGGCGGTGCTCGCCGCCTGGACCGGCGGGGAGTTCGACGTGAACGGGCTGCCCAGCCGCAGCCGTCTGTACGAGAGCCTCGACCCCCTGCTGCGCTCCGGTGACTCCGCGGCGCAGGCGGACGCGCGGATGCTGCGCGAGTCCTTCGACGAGACGTACTACCGGGCCATCGCGGCCAGCGAAGGCTGCCTGCTCGGCCTCGCCTCGCCTCGTCGTGGCATCCGGCGCCGGGAGGCGGCGGCGCTGGGGGAGCGGACACCGGTCGTGATCTATCCGACGCGCTTCGAGCTGCGGCTGGGTCTGATGAGCGGTGCTCAATGGCAGCGCTACACGGATGACGCCGCCGATGCCCTCACCGGCTGGTGGCACCGACGTGACCTCGCCGCCTTGCAGGAAGTTGGCGACCTGCTCGCGGAGCGTACGAAGGAGCCGGCGGCCGCCGACGCGGGCGAGGTGTCGGTGACCCGGCTCCAGCGGTTCGCGCGGAGCGCGCGCGGGGTCACCGCTCAGACGGTCACGGGCGGAGGATTGAGCCTGGCGACCAGCCTGCTGGGCGAGGGGACACCAGGCGTGTTCGCGGCCGGCGCGGGCGGAGCGCTCGCGCCGGTCGTCGTCGCGGCCGTGGCAGCGGGTGTGACCCGCTTGAACGACTTCCGAGGGCGGTATGACGTGATAGAGCTCCCAGGGGTGCTGCCGGGAGGGCCCGATGGACACTGAGGCGCCGCGTACGCGCACCGACAAGGCCTACACCGATGCCGACGGCGGGCGATGGTGCGAGGTCTACCTGGACACCTATCGCCTGCCCTCGGGCGCGGAGACCGTCCGGCACCGCGTCCGCGTCGGTGGTGGCCGTACGGGAGTCGTGGTGCTGGCACGACGGGGCGACGACATCCTGCTGGTCCGCCAGTGGCGGCCGACGGTCGGCCGGTGGGCCTGGGAACTGCCCCGCGGATTCGGCGAGACCGATCCCGTGTCGGACGCGCTGCGAGAACTGGTCGAGGAGACGGGTCTGGTGGGCTCCGCAGCGGTCGCGCTGGCGTACCTGGACGTCGATTCCGGCTTGCTGGAGAGCGAGGTCGCCGTCGTCGAGGTCTCGGTCCAGGGCGATGCCCCGCTGCGCCCCGGCACGCTCGACGACGGCGAGATCGCCGCCGCGCGCTGGTGGAGTCCGCACGACCTCGCCGAGGCGATCCGCGCGGGAGAGCTGCGGGACGGCTTCACCCTCGCCGCACTCGGCGCGGCCGCCGCGGCCCGCGGCTAGGCGAGGTGCCGCCCGGCAGGTGCCGGTTTCCCCGAGCGGACCAGGGGCGGCAACCGCAGGCCGGCCCGGGCGGCGGTCACAGGCCGGCGGCGGAAGTCCGGGAACCCGGGGCACACTGGGCAGATGTCATCGCGTCGCAGGAGTTGCCCCGAGTGCCGTCGGGAGATCGCCGTCGTCGCGGGGCGGTTCGCCCGGCACGATCCGTCCGGCGCGCGCGGAAGCGGGAGCGGGGACCTGGTCTCGTGCCCCGGTTCGCGCCGGGAGGCGTTCCTCGGGGCGGCGCAGCCCACGCTGGACGGGTACGCCGTTCCCGACTTCCCCGGTCAGCTCCCGCTCTTCTGATCCTCCGGTCTCGGGATGCGGCGGACAGGCCCTAGTTGCCCGCCACCGACTTCACCGCGACCGAGATCGGTGTCGAACCGCTGATGGCCTCCAGGGTCAGACCCGTGGTGGCCGGGGTGTCGACCAGTTCGGCGAGGACCGCGGCGACGTCGTCGCGGGGGATCATGCCGCGGCCGGTCGAGGCCTCCAGACGTACGAGCCCGGTCCCGGCGTCGTCGATCAGGCCGCCGGGACGCAGGATCGTCCAGTCGAGGCCGGCCCGCCCGCGCACGTACTCGTCGGCCTCGCCCTTGGCGCGCAGATACGCGTCGAAGATGTCGTCGCCCGGGTGGGCCGGGTCCGCGCCCATGGAGGAGACGACCACGTGCCGGCGTACGCCCGCGCGCTCGGCGGCGTCCGCGAACAGGATCGCGGCGCCCTTGTCCACCGTCTGCTTGCGGTCCGCACCGCTGCCCGGTCCCGCGCCCGCGGCGAAGACGGCCGCGTCCGCGCCCTGAAGATGTGCGGCGACCTCCTCCACCGACGCCGACTCCAGATCGCACAGGACCGGTTCGGCGCCCGCCGCCCGCAGGTCGTCCCCCTGCTCGGCACGGCGGATGATCCCCGCGACCTCGTCCCCGCGCGCGGAGAGCAGCCGCTCCAGCCGCAGCGCGATCTGACCATGACCACCAGCGATGACAATGCGCATGTTTCCGACCGTACGCCCGGATGACCGCGTTCGCCGCACAACCCTGTGCACAACTCATGAGTCACATGGGTGATCGCTGAGAACGCGTGGGTGATCGCCGCGGGAACGCGCCGGAACGAGTGAACACGCGAACGAAGGAACGACGAAGGAACACCGTGCGGACTCGCGCGGTGTCGTACAGGAGACCATCATCACCGTCATACGCAAGACCGTCACCGCGGTCGGCTGCACCGCTGTCCTCCTCACCGCAGCGGCCGCCTGCGGCACGGTCCAGAACCTCACCGCCGGGCAGAAGCTCGACCACGCCGTCGAGCACCTCGGCGAACAGAAGTCGCTGGCCTTCCAGTTGGACCTGGACGCCCCCGCCTCCGCCATCAACACCCTCGCGGGCCAGGGCGGTCCGGACGAGGCCCTTCCGCCGCAGTTCGCGAAGCTGGTCAGCGGCCTGCGCGTCGACGTCTCCGTCAAGTCCAGGAAGAAGCTGGCGGATTCGGGCCAGAAGGACCTCGTCGGGATGAGCATGAAGGTGACGGGGCCCGACGGGGTCCTGGTCGAGTACCGGGTCGTCGGCGACTTCATGTACTACCGCAGCGACATGAAGGCCATCGGCGAGGCGATGGGCGTTCCCATGCCCTCGGCCGATGAACTTCCGCCGGGCCAGAAGGAGTTCAAGAAGGTCCTGGAAGGCGCCTGGGTGAAGGTCGACACCAAGGAGCTGGAGCGGAGGGGGAAGGCCGCCGGGGGCACCTCGAAGGGGACCGCGGGGGACATCGACGCGAAGACCCAGAAGAAGGTTCTCGACGCCGTACGGACCGTCGTCGGCCGTGAGGTCACGTTCCGGACCAAGGGCGGCAGCGGCGGGGTCGAGCACGTCGTGGCCACGGGCAACGTCCGTGACCTGCTCACCGGCGTCTTCGACAAGCTCCGCCCGCTCCAGGGCGACCTTCCGCCGGGCGCGGAACTCCCCACCGCCAAGGACCTCAAGGACGCGCCGGACAAGAAGGCCACCGTCGACTTCACCCTGAAGAACGGCGACCTCCGGCAGATCAGGGTCGACCTGGCCGTCCTCGGCGACAGCCCGAAGAAGGTCGAACTGCCCCTCGTCCTGAAGTTCTCCGGAGCGGGCGACGTCAGCGCGCCGTCGGGAGCCACCGAGATCCCCGCCGGCAAGGTTCCCGGGAGCAGCCCGCTGGGCGGCGCGTTCATGGGCGGCGGGCTCTAGGGAGGCGGGCCCCAGGGCCCCAGGGCGGCACTCGGTCCAGGGCGGAGCTTTCACCCCGGCCGGGCCGGTGCCTCACCCCGGCGGGCCGGTGCCTCACCCCGGCCGGGCCGGTGCCTCACCCCGGCCAGGACGGTGCCTCACTCCGGCCCGGACAGTGCTCCACCCAGGCCAGGATGGCGCCTCACCCCGGCCAGGACGGCGCCCCACTCCGGCCAGAACGGCGCTTCACCCCGGCTAGGACGGTTCCTCCCGTCCCTGCCGGGGCAGTTCGAGCCCGGACTCGGCCGCCGAGTCGCAGTACTCCCGCACCGCGCTCGTCCGCGCCACCACGCGGCCGCGATGGATCACGATGCGGCTGTACGCGAGGGACAGCGCCCCGGTCAGCCCGTCCCCGCGCACCGCGAGCAACTCGGCGGGGAACCCCGCCTCCACGCGCACCTCGGGCAGCCCGAGGGCGGCCCTCGCGGCACGGCTCACCGTGTCGTACGCCTCCTCGGGGCGCAGCCCGTACCGCGAGGCCAGCAGGTACGCGGCCTCCAGCGGATCCCCGCGTCCCACGGGGTTGGACACGTCACGCAGGGCGCCGCTGCCCGCGGCGACCCGTACGCCGGCCGCCCGCAGCAGCCGTACGGGAGCGGTGCCGCGCCCGTCGGCCGAGCCGCAGGCGCCCTGCGGCAGACACACCACCGTCACTCCGGCCGCGGCGAGTTGGTCCGCGGCGCGGGAGGCCACCTCGGAGGGCAGCCCGCCGAGCCCGCCGCACGGTCCGAGGGTCACCCCGGGCCGCAGCCCGCCCGCCATCGCGGCGAGCCGGGCGAGCCGGGCCGGATCGGAGGCGTCCGTGTGCAGATCGACCGGGCAGCCGTGTTCGGAGGCGAGTTCCAGTACGGCCTCGACGTACCCCGTCGGATCGGGGTCCGCGTCCGGACAGCCGCCCACCGCGGAAGCGCCCATCTTCAGGGCGTCCCGCAGCATCGCGAGCCCGTCGGCACCGGCCGCCCCGGTCAGCACCCGCGGCATCGCGACCGTCGCCAGCTCGGCGAGCCCCCGCAGCGACCGCCGTACCTCCAGGACCGCCGTCAGCGCGTCCAGCCCCTGTACGTCACCGACGCGCACATGGGACCGCAGGGCCGTGGCCCCGTGCCCGAGTTGCAGCAGCGCCGCCTCGGTGGCCCGGCGCCGGATCGCGCGGTCGTCGTACGCGAGGGGTCCGTGGTCCTCGGCCGTCAGGGCGGTGTCGCTGTGCGCGTGGGCCTCGGCGGGCGCGGGGAGGAGGAGGTGGCCGGCCAGGTCCACCCTCGCGGGGAGAGCCCCCGGGGCACCCGCCGCCAGGCTCCCTACGGTTCCGACCGCCTCGATGCGACCGCCGCCCAGCCGTACGTCCACGGTCCGGCCGTCGGTGAGGCGCGCCCCGCACAGCAGGAGAGCGGCCGTGTCGGTCTGTCCCGAGGGGGAGTGGGGCGGCTGCTGCTGGCTGTCGGGCATCGCGCTCCTGTGGCTCGGGGACGGCTTCGGGAGGGACGACTGCGGAGCGTGGGGACACAAGATCACGCAGCGTGGGTCGAGCCTAGGGCGGCGACCCGTCGACGTCGGGGAGGAGCGCAATAGTCGTACCGGCGTGGCCCGTCGGCCGGCGGGGCGCCGGCCACCTCCGGGCCGGGGCCGGGAACGGCCCGCCTCCGTGCCTGCCGCGTACGGCCCCGGCCCCGGCCGCCCGGAGCCTCCGTCACCCCCGTGATCCAGGGGGCCCAAGAGGCGCGTGAAGGGTTCCGGGAACGCCCGGGGAAACGCCTGTGATCAGGCCCGGGTGGGTGCCGGGAAACGGATTTGGGCGATCGGCGGAGGACCGTGTAATGTCTTCATCGCTCGCCCCAATAGCTCAGTCGGTAGAGCGTCTCCATGGTAAGGAGAAGGTCTACGGTTCGATTCCGTATTGGGGCTCTGGTGAGGGAGGTTCCCGTCGCGAGGCGGGGGCCGAACCCATCAAAGCGGTGTAGCTCAGTCGGTAGAGCAAGCGGCTCATAATCGCTGTGTCACCGGTTCAAGTCCGGTCACCGCTACTGACAGTAGCCGATTGTGGGGTCGGTCCTTCGATCGGCTACTCTTCTATGCGTTAATGTCCCATCCGTTCGTCAAGGAGCACTCCTGTGGCTGCCACCGACGTCCGCCCGAAGATCACGCTGGCCTGCGTGGAGTGCAAGGAGCGGAACTACATCACCAAGAAGAACCGGCGTAACAACCCGGACCGACTGGAGATGAAGAAGCACTGCCCGCGTTGCAACGCGCACACCGCGCACCGCGAAACGCGATAATTCAGGCTCGTACACGAGGCCGTCCCCTTCGGGGGGCGGCCTCGCGTCGTTGTGGAACCGATGTCCGGCACGGACCGGGTGGCGTAGGCGGACCGGCGATTTCGAGCGAAGATGGGCCGTCCGGCCAAAACGGCCGGTCCCGCTGCGGCAGCCGGCGACGGCATCCGTGACGACCGAAGATCGGCGACCGTGACGCTCAGCAACAGTGACGAGGGGCTACGGGTCCTGGTCATCGGCCAGTGGCCACCGTCACAGGCGCAAGCGCAGCCACGGTCACGGCGACAGCTACGGTCATGGCGACAGCCACAGGCCACGGCACCAGTCGCAGGCCACGGCGACAGCCACCGGCCACGGCAACCGTGACCGCCGGCACCGGCCACAGGCCACGACGCCCGTGACCATCGACCGGCACCGGCACCCGTGACAACCGACACGGCGCGGGTACCGGTACGGCCCGGACCCGACACGGTGAACCCACCCGGCCCAGCGAAGACAACCAGCGCGGCGAAGACGACAGACGCGGCGAAGACAACCAGGAGGTGCCGAGCCCATGGCGCTCGACCAGTCCTTCGTGGGGCGGTCCTACCCGCCCACCGACCCCTACGAGGTCGGCCGGGAGAAGATCCGCGAGTTCGCGGAGGCCGTGGGGGACACCAACCCCGCTTACACGGACCCCGAGGCCGCCCGTGCTCTCGGTCACCCCGACGTGATCGCCCCGCCCACCTTCGTGTTCGCCATCACGTTCAAGGCGGCGGGCGTGGTCGTCCAGGACCCGCAACTGGGTCTCGACTACAGCCGGGTGGTGCACGGCGACCAGAAGTTCGCCTACACCCGCCCAGTGCGGGCGGGCGACCGGCTCACGGTCACCTCGACCATCGAGTCGATCAAGTCCCTCGCGGGCAACGACATCCTTGACGTCCGTGGCGAGGTCCACGACGAGGCGGGCGAGCATGTCGTGACGGCTGTCACGAAGCTCGTGGCCCGCGCGGCGGAGGTGGGCTGACATGGCGGCGAAGATCTCTTACGCGGACGTCGAGGTCGGCACCGAACTGCCGCCCCAGACGTTCTCCGTGACGCGCGCCACGCTCGTCCAGTACGCGGGGGCCTCCGGGGACTTCAACCCGATCCACTGGAACGAGAAGTTCGCGGTCGAGGTGGGCCTTCCCGACGTCATCGCGCACGGCATGTTCACCATGGCCGAGGCCATCCGCGTGGTGACGGACTGGGTGGGCGACCCGGGCGCCGTCGTCGAGTACGGGGTCCGCTTCACCAAGCCCGTCGTCGTCCCGAACGACGACAAGGGCGCCACCGTCGAGGTCGCCGGCAAGGTCGCCGCCAAGCTCGACGACAACACCGTCCGCGTGGACCTCGTGGCGACCAGCGCGGGCCAGAAGGTGCTGGGCATGTCACGAGCGGTCGTACGACTGGCCTGACGAGCGGTCGTACCACTGGCCTGACGGCCCGGTTCCGCGTCCGGCAGCCGAGTTCGAGACAAGAGGCGCCCTCCTTCGAGGGCGCCTCTTGCTCGTGGCCGAACGACGCCGACCGCCCCGATCCGACCCTCTTGCAAAGTTAGTGATTGAGTACTAACTTAGTCGCATGGTCAGGATGAGTGCAGAGGAGCGGCGCGAGAGCGTCATCCGCGCGGCGACCACCGAGTTCGCCCGTGGTGGATATCACGGCACGAGCACCGAGGCGATCGCCAAGCGCGTCGGGGTCTCGCAGCCGTATCTCTTCCGACTCTTCCCGGGCAAGAAGGCGATCTTTCTCGCCGCCGCCGAGCGGTGCGTCGAGGACACCATCCGGACCTTCCAGGAGGCCGCGAAGGGCCTGGAGGGCGAGGAGGCGAAGCGTGCCATGGGGAACGCGTATGTCGAGGTCATCGCGGAACGGCCCGAGCGGCTGATGATGCAGATGCAGATGTACGTCGCCGTGGCCGCCGCCGAGCAGGAGGGCGACCACGAGTTCGGCGAGACCGTACGGGCCGGCTGGACGCGGCTGTGGGACGCCGTGCATCTGCCGCTCGGCGCGGACCCGGGCGCGACCACGGCGTTCCTGTCGACCGGAATGCTCATCAACACCCTCGTGGCGATGGGCTTCCCGTCGGAGCACCGGGTGTGGGAGGGGCTGTTCTCGGGTCCCGGGGTCATCTGCGGGCCCGAGGAGTAGGCGGGAAGCAGCGGCCGGGCGCCGAGGCCACGGTCCGCGGATTTCCATGATCATTGAAGTTAGTCATCAATAACTAACCATCGATCTCTCTGGGGGAGAGATGTCACAGCAGACCGAGGCCGCGGCACGCCGCGGGAGTGCCGCCTGGGCCCTTCTCATCACGAGCGTCGCCGGATTCATGGCGGCCCTCGACAATCTCGTCGTCACCACCGCCCTGCCCTCCATCCGCAAGGATCTCGGGGGAGCGCTCGGCGACCTGGAATGGACCGTGAGCGCCTACACGCTCACCTTCGCCGTCCTGCTGATGTTCGGCGCGGCGCTCGGCGACCGGTTCGGCCGCCGCAGGCTCTTCCTGGTCGGCCTGAGCGTCTTCACCGGCGCCTCCGCCGCCGCGGCCATGGCACCCGGCATCGACTCGCTGATCGCCGCCCGTGCGGTCCAGGGCGTCGGCGCGGCGATCATGATGCCGCTGACCCTGACCCTGCTGACCGCCGCGGTCCCCGCGGCCAAGCGGGGAATGGTCTACGGCATCTGGGGTGCCGTCAACGGACTCGCGGTCGCCTCCGGGCCCCTGATCGGCGGCAGTCTCACCGAGCACGTCTCCTGGCACTGGATCTTCTGGCTGAACGTCCCGCTGGGTCTCGCCGTGCTCCCGCTCGCCCGGCTGCGTCTGTCCGAGTCGTTCGGCGCCGGCGCCCGGCTCGACATCCCCGGAACCCTGCTCGCCAGCGGTGGCCTCTTCGGGATCGTCTACGGCCTGGTCCGCGGGCCCGCCGACGGCTGGACCAGCGGGCTCGTCCTGACCGGTCTGATCGCGGGTGCCGCCCTGCTCGCCGGGTTCGTCGTCCACGGCACCCGGGCGAAGAACCCGATGCTCCCGATGCGGCTCTTCCGTTCCCGCGCCTTCGCCGGGATCAACGCGGCCAGTCTGCTGATGTTCCTCGGGATGTTCGGCTCGATCTTCCTGCTCAGCCAGTACATGCAGGGCGTACTCGGCTACTCGCCGACCGAGGCGGGGCTGCGGATGCTCCCCTGGACCGGGATGCCGATGCTCGTCGCGCCGATCGCGGGCATCCTCTCCGATCGCATCGGCGGACGCCCGGTCGTCGCCACGGGCCTCTTCCTCCAGGCCGTCGGCCTCGGCTACATGGCCGCCGTGGCCACCACCCACGCCTCCTACGGCGCTCAGCTGCCCGCTCTGATCATCAGCGGTGTCGGCATGGCGCTGTACTTCGCCCCGGCCGCCAACCTGGTCATGTCCAGCGTCCGCCCGCAGGAGCAGGGCATCGCCTCCGGTGCCAACAACGCGCTGCGTGAGGTGGGTGGCGCGCTCGGTGTCGCGATCATGTCGTCGATCTTCGCCGCCCAGGGCGGATACGAGTCCGCCCAGGCCTTCGTGGACGGACTGCGGCCCGCGCTGGTCACCGGTTCGGCGGTCGTGGCCGTGGCCGGCGTCGCCGCCCTGGTGATCCCCGCCGGGCGCCGCACCGCACCAAGGGCGGCGGACGCGGCCCGCTCCGGCTCCACCGGGCCGGCCCCGGTGCTGGAGACCGCCGACCGCTGAGCACCGGGCACGCGCGCGCAGGGTCCCGTCCACCAGGGCGGGGCCCCACGCGCGCGTGCCCCGCGATCGTCACCCAGCCCCTCCCGGCGACCCCGTCCCCCGACACCCGCGCGACCCGCGCGCCCGGAGTGGCCGGTGCCGTCTCGTACCCTTGGGCCCGTGCTGGAACTCCACGATGCCCCGCTCGCCCCGCTGACCACCTTCCGGCTCGGCGGTCCGGCCGCCCGGCTGATCACCGCCACGACCGACGCCGAGGTGATCGCCGCCGTGCGCGAGGCCGACGACGCCGGTACGCCGCTGCTGCTCATCGGCGGCGGATCGAACCTGGTCATCGGTGACAAGGGCTTCGACGGGACCGCCCTGCGCATCGCCACCGAGGGTTTCTCGCTCGACGGCACGAGCCTGGAGCTGGCCGCGGGCGAGGTGTGGACCGACGCGGTCGCCCGCTCCGTGGAGGCCGGGCTCGCCGGGATCGAGTGCCTCGCGGGCATCCCCGGTTCGGCCGGCGCGACGCCGATCCAGAATGTGGGCGCGTACGGCCAGGAAGTGTCGTCGACGATCACCGAAGTGATCGCCTACGACCGGAGGACGCGCGAGACGGTCACGCTGACCAACGCCGAGTGCGCGTTCTCGTACCGCCACAGCCGTTTCAAGGCCGACCCCGAGCGCCATGTGGTGCTGCGGGTGCGGTTCGGTCTGGAGGACGCGCGGGGGCTGTCAGCGCCGGTCAAGTACGCCGAGACGGCCCGGGTGCTCGGTGTGGAGCCCGGCGACCGTGTGCCTCTCGACTCCGCCCGCGAGACCGTGCTGAAGCTGCGCGCCGGGAAGGGCATGGTGCTCGACCCCGAGGACCACGACACCTGGTCCGCCGGATCGTTCTTCACCAACCCGATCCTCACGGACGAGGCGTTCGCCGCGTTCCGCGCGCGCGTGCGGGAGCGGCTCGGCGCCGAGGCCGTACCGCCGGCGTACCCGGCCGGAGAGGGTCACACCAAGACCTCCGCGGCCTGGCTGATCGACAAGTCGGGCTTCACCAAGGGCTACGGCACCGGGCCCGCCCGTATCTCCACCAAGCACACCCTGGCCCTGACCAACCGGGGCGCGGCGACCACCGAGGACCTGCTCGCGCTGGCCCGCGAGGTCGTCGCGGGCGTCCGGGACGCCTTCGGGATCACGCTCATCAACGAGCCGGTGACGGTGAACGCGAGCCTCTGACCGGCACGCGGCGTCCGACGGACACCCGGCGCCCGGGACCCGGGGCCGGTCCGACAGGCCCTGATGCCGGGGTCCGTCCGGCGGGCCCTAGTAGGCGAGGCCCACGCCCTGCTTCACGGTTCCCGGGTCGTCGATCATCGCCAGCATCGCGTGGGCCACGTCGGCGCGCGCGATGAAACGGCCCCTGGGCGGGAAACCCCCCGTGACCGTGCGGTACGAGCCGGTCAGCGGCTTGTCCTGGAGCCGGGGCGGACGGACCACGGTCCAGTCCGTGGCACTGGCCGCCAGTTCGCCCTCCATCTCCCGCAGGTCGGTGTAGACGTCCTTCAGAAGGGCGGAGATCAGACCCAGCATCGCGCGGTCGAGGAGCGTGTCGTCCTCGGGGCCGGGGCCGACCGGGGCCGCGCTGACCACCAGGAGCCGCCGTGCCTGCTCCGCCTCCATGGCGGCCAGCACCGTCCGGGTGAGCCGGGCCGCCACCCCGGCGTCCTTGCGGGCGCGTGCCCCGAGGCCGGACAGGACCGCGTGCCGGCCCGCCACGGCCGGGCGCAGCGACTCGGGGTCGGTGAGATCCGAGCGGAACACCTCGAGTCCCGCGCCCGTGACGGTCAGCCGCGCGGGATCCCGTACGACGGCCGTGACCCGGTGCCCCGCGCCCAGGGCCTGACGGACGATCTCCTGGCCGATGCCTCCGGTGGCACCGAAAACGGTGAGTTCCATGACCTGCTCCCCTAGGAGGTGGAGACGTGGTGGGTGAGTGTTCACTCACCCTTTCTCCCTCTAGAGTGAGTAAGTACTCACCCACCCGTCAACCCCAGGAGGACGGGTCATGGAATCCTTGGGCCCCATGCAGCAGAATTCCGCCACGGAGCGCACGCCGTCGAAGCCGGCCAGGATCCGCATCCTCGACGCGGCGCACGAGCTCATGCTCACGCTCGGCCTCTCCCGCGTCACCACCAAGGAGATCGCCAGGGCGGCCGGCTGCTCCGAGGCGGCGCTCTACAAGTACTTCGCGAGCAAGGAGGAGCTGTTCATCCGGGTCCTCCATGAGCGGCTGCCGCAGCTCGGCCCGCTCCTGGAGCGGCTGACGGCCGAGCCGCGGGAGCACTCCCTGGAGGAGAACCTCACGGAGATCGCCCGCCAGGCGTCCCTCTTCTATGAACAGAGCTTCCCGATCGCCGCCTCGCTGTACGCGGAGACGCAGCTCAAGCGCCGTCACGACGAGGCCATGCGGGCCATGGACGCGGGCCCCCACATCCCCATCAGGGGTCTCGCCGCCTATCTGCTGGCGGAGCAGCGGGCCGGGCGCGTCGGGCCGGACACCGACACCTACGCGGCGGCCTCACTGCTCCTGGGGGCGTGCGCGCAGCGGGCGTTCGCCTACGACGCCACCCAGGAGGGCACGCCACCGGCCCTGGACACCTTCGCCCCGGCCCTCGCCCGCACCCTGCTCGCCGGCCTCACCCCCAGGGACCCGGGGGCGGCCCAGGAGACGCCTTAGCCGGCCAGCCAGTCGTCGACGCCGGACAGCAGTTTCGTCCGGACGTCCTGGGGCGCGGCCGAGGCGCGGACGGACTGCCGGGCCAGCTCGGCCAGTTCCTGGTCGGTGAAGGCGTGGTGGCGGCGGGCGATGTCGTACTGGGCGGCGAGCCGGGAGCCGAAGAGCAGCGGGTCGTCGGCGCCGAGGGCCATCGGAACGCCGGATTCGAACAGAGTGCGCAGGGGGACATCGGCGTGCTTCTCGTAGACGCCGAGGGCGACGTTGGAGGCGGGGCAGACCTCACAGGTCACCCCGCGGTCCGCGAGGCGCTTCAGCAGCCGGGGGTCCTCGGCGGCCCGCACCCCGTGACCGATCCGGGAGGCGTGCAGGTCGTCCAGGCAGTCGCGGACCGAGGCGGGCCCGGTCAGCTCGCCGCCGTGCGGCGCGGACAGCAGCCCGCCCTCGCGCGCGATGGCGAAGGCCCGGTCGAAGTCCCGCGCCATGCCCCGCCGCTCGTCGTTGGAGAGCCCGAAACCGACGATCCCCCGGTCCGCGTACCGCACGGCGAGCCGGGCCAGCGTGCGAGCGTCCAGGGGGTGCTTCATCCGGTTGGCGGCCACCAGCACGCGCATCCCGAGCCCGGTCTCCCGCATCGCCGAGTCGACCGCGTCCAGGATGATCTCCAGGGCCGGGATCAGACCGCCGAGGCGCGGGGCGTACGAGGTCGGGTCGACCTGGATCTCCAGCCAGCCGGAGCCGTCCTTCAGATCCTCCTCGGCGGCCTCGCGCACCAGGCGCTGGATGTCCTCGGGCTCTCTGAGGCAGGACCGCGCGGCGTCGTACAGGCGCTGGAAGCGGAACCAGCCGCGCTCGTCGGTCGCCCGGAGCTTCGGCGGTTCCCCGCTGGTCAGCGCCTCGGTCAGTGTCTCGGGCAGCCGCACACCGTATTTGTCGGCGAGCTCCAGCACGGTGCCGGGCCGCATGGACCCCGTGAAGTGCAGGTGCAGATGGGCCTTCGGAAGTTCACTGACATCACGTACGCGCTCCATCCGGAGATCCTGCCCCACGCGCACGCCGTGCCGGTAGGGCTTTCCCTGATCGGGCGCTTGCCCGAACACACGGACGGGGGCCGGTCACTCCGTGAGTGACCGGCCCCCGTCCGCGCGCGTGGAGCGCGTCGGCGTCACCGGCGCCCCGGAGGGCGCGGGCGGACGCGCGCGGTCAGTCCGTGGCCTCGGCCAGCAGCTTCTGGATGCGGCTCACGCCCTCGACGAGGTCCTCGTCGCCGAGCGCGTACGACAGCCGCAGATAGCCCGGCGTGCCGAAGGCCTCGCCCGGGACGACCGCGACCTCGGCCTCCTCCAGGATGAGCGCGGCCAGCTCGACGGTGTCCGCGGGACGCTTGCCGCGGATCTCCTTGCCGATCAGCGCCTTCACCGAGGGGTAGGCGTAGAAGGCGCCCTCGGGCTCGGGGCAGAGCACGCCGTCGATCTCGTTCAGCATGCGCACGATGGTCTTGCGGCGGCGGTCGAAGGCCTCGCGCATCGTCGCGACGGCGGCGAGGTCGCCGGAGACGGCGGCGAGCGCGGCGACCTGGGCCACGTTCGAGACGTTCGAGGTGGCGTGCGACTGGAGGTTGGTCGCGGCCTTGATGACGTCCTTCGGGCCGATGACCCAGCCCACGCGCCAGCCGGTCATCGCGTACGTCTTGGCGACGCCGTTGACGACGATGCACTTGTCGCGCAGCTCGGGCACCACCACGGGCAGCGAGTGGAACTCGGCGTCGCCGTAGACCAGGTGCTCGTAGATCTCGTCGGTCAGGACCCACAGGCCCTTGTCGGCGGCCCAGCGACCGATCTCCTCGATCTGCTCGCGGGTGTAGACCGCGCCCGTCGGGTTGGACGGGGAGACGAAGAGCAGCACCTTGGTGTTCTCGGTGCGGGCGGCCTCCAGCTGCTCGACCGAGACGCGGTAGCCGGTGGTCTCGTCGGCGACGACCTCGACCGGGACACCGCCGGCGAGACGGATGGACTCCGGGTAGGTCGTCCAGTACGGCGCCGGGACGATGACCTCGTCGCCTGGGTCGAGGATCGCGGCGAAGGCCTCGTAGATGGCCTGCTTGCCGCCGTTGGTGACCAGGACCTGGGCGGCCTCCACCTCGAAGCCGGAGTCGCGCAGGGTCTTCGCGGCGATCGCGGCCTTCAGCTCGGGGAGCCCGCCGGCCGGCGTGTAGCGGTGGTACTTGGGGTTGGAGCAGGCCTCGATGGCGGCCTGGACGATGTAGTCCGGGGTCGGGAAGTCGGGCTCACCGGCGCCGAAGCCGATCACCGGACGTCCGGCGGCCTTGAGTGCCTTGGCCTTGGCGTCCACGGCGAGGGTGGCGGATTCGGAGATCGCGCCGACTCGGGCGGAGACCCGGCGCTCGGTGGGAGGGGTTGCAGGGCTCATGGCACCCATCGTTTCAGACCGGAAACACCCCCGGCACGCGGGTTTCACGGACTGAACAAGGGCAGAACATCCGTGCGGATCCGCGCGTTCCACCAGTGGATCTTCGACCCGGTGAGCCCGGACGGACACTTTCTGTTCGACGCCCGGCTCCGGACCACGTACACTCTCACCTCGTTGGCCTTCACCGGCCGCACTCAACCGGTGCACACCGAGCACCCGGTCGGATGCGGTACGTTGGGGATGACAAAGGGTCGTAGCTCAATTGGTAGAGCACTGGTCTCCAAAACCAGCGGTTGGGGGTTCAAGTCCCTCCGGCCCTGCTTCACACACCTTTCGCCAGGATGTGTGCGCATGTACGTACTGCAATGCACCGCCGTGCGGCTCAACCGGGCGCGGCACGGTCACGACCCGGGAATCAGGTGAGGACGAGTGACGGACGCCGTGGGCTCCATCGACATGCCTGATGCCGAGGCGCCGGAGTCCAAGAAGAAGGCCCGCAAGGGCGGTAAGCGTGCCAAGAAGGGCCCGCTGAAGCGCCTTGCCACCTTCTACCGCCAGATCGTCGCGGAACTCCGGAAGGTTGTCTGGCCGACTCGCAATCAGCTGACGACGTACACCACAGTGGTGATTGTGTTCGTCGTCATCATGATCGGCCTGGTCACCGTGATTGACTATGGGCTCAACCACGCCGCCAAGTACGTCTTCGGCTGAGCCGAGAGCGAAGGGCGCCGTCACCGGCGCCCCTTTCGCGCGTTCCACCCCCATGTAACCAGGAAGAAGCAGCCACCGTGTCTGACCCGAACCTGAACGACGCCTCCGAGTCGGTCGAGTCCGTTGACGACGAGCTCGAGATCGTCGAGGGAGCGGACGTCGTGGACGAGTTCGAGGCTGCCGATGCCGCCGCCGGCGAGAACGCCGAGGAAGCGGCCCTGCACGTCGAGGACGAGTCCGGTGAGGACGTCGAGGACGCCACGGACGAGGACGTCGAGGACGAGGACGCCTCCGAGGAGGCCGAGCCCGAAGTCGAGGCCGAGCCCGTCGACCCCGTCACCGCCCTGCGCGAGGAACTGCGCCTGCTCCCCGGCGAGTGGTACGTCATCCACACGTACGCCGGCTACGAGAACCGCGTGAAGACCAACCTCGAACAGCGTGCCGTCTCGCTGAACGTCGAGGACTTCATCTTCCAGGCCGAGGTGCCGCAGGAAGAGGTCGCGCAGATCAAGAACGGCGAGCGCAAGACGATCAAGCAGAACAAGCTCCCGGGCTACGTCCTGGTCCGCATGGACCTGACGAACGAGTCCTGGGGTGTCGTCCGCAACACTCCCGGCGTCACCGGCTTCGTGGGCAACGCCTACGACCCGTACCCGCTGACCCTGGACGAGATCGTCAAGATGCTCGCCCCGGAGGCCGAGGAGAAGGCCGCCCGCGAGGCCGCCGAGGCCGAGGGCAAGCCCGCGCCGCAGCGCAAGGTCGAGGTCCAGGTGCTGGACTTCGAGGTCGGCGACTCGGTCACCGTCACCGACGGTCCGTTCGCCACCCTCCAGGCCACCATCAACGAGATCAACGCCGACTCGAAGAAGGTCAAGGGCCTCGTCGAGATCTTCGGCCGCGAGACCCCGGTCGAGCTCTCCTTCGACCAGATCCAGAAGAACTGACACCTTCTGGACGTACGTCTTCCGAACAGGTCAGACGGGCTGTCACAGCCGGTCTGACCTGCTCGGTTTTTAGCCGCGCATGGATACCCGTTATCGTTGTGCGGTATGCCTTCATCCGGATCATTTCCTCCGTTGAAGGCAGCCGTCCGGGGCGACTCGGACGTAGGAAGGCGAAAACGAAAGAGGACCCGGAATGCCTCCCAAGAAGAAGAAGGTCACGGGGCTCATCAAGCTCCAGATCAACGCCGGTGCGGCGAACCCGGCCCCGCCGGTCGGCCCCGCGCTCGGTCAGCACGGCGTCAACATCATGGAGTTCTGCAAGGCCTACAACGCCGCGACCGAGTCGCAGCGTGGCTGGGTCATCCCGGTGGAGATCACGGTCTACGAAGACCGCTCCTTCACCTTCGTGACCAAGACTCCGCCGGCCGCCAAGATGATCCTCAAGGCCGCGGGTGTCGAGAAGGGCTCCGGCGAGCCGCACAAGACCAAGGTCGCCAAGATCACCCAGGCGCAGGTCCGCGAGATCGCCACGACCAAGATGCCCGACCTCAACGCCAACGACCTGGACGCCGCTGCGAAGATCATCGCCGGCACCGCCCGTTCCATGGGCATCACGGTCGAGGGCTGACACCCACCTTCACAGGAACCATGCGGCCTCGGCCGCACGTGGCAGGGCCTGCTCGGCCCGCACCACGACTCCTCAGAACACATCAGGAGCAGTAGTGAGCAAGCGCAGCAAGTCTCTCCGCGCTGCGGACGCCAAGGTCGACCGGGACAAGCTCTACGCCCCGCTCGAGGCCGTCCGTCTCGCCAAGGAGACCTCCACGAGCAAGTTCGACGGCACCGTCGAGGTCGCCTTCCGCCTGGGTGTCGACCCGCGCAAGGCCGACCAGATGGTCCGTGGCACCGTGAACCTGCCGCACGGCACCGGCAAGACCGCCCGGGTCCTGGTCTTCGCGACCGGTGACCGTGCTGCGGCCGCGGAGGCCGCGGGCGCCGACATCGTCGGCTCCGACGAACTGATCGACGAGGTCGCGAAGGGCCGTCTGGACTTCGACGCCGTCGTCGCCACCCCGGACCTCATGGGCAAGGTCGGCCGCCTCGGCCGCGTGCTCGGTCCCCGTGGTCTCATGCCGAACCCCAAGACCGGCACCGTGACCCCCGACGTCGCCAAGGCTGTCACCGAGATCAAGGGTGGCAAGATCGAGTTCCGCGTCGACAAGCACTCGAACCTGCACTTCATCATCGGCAAGGTGTCCTTCGACGACACCAAGCTGGTGGAGAACTACGGCGCCGCGCTCGACGAGATCCTTCGTCTGAAGCCGTCGGCCGCCAAGGGTCGCTACATCAAGAAGGCCGCGATCAGCTCGACGATCGGCCCCGGCGTTCCCGTCGACCCGAACCGCACCCGCAACCTCCTCGTCGAGGAGGACCCGGCCGCCGTCTGAGCCATTCGCTCACCCCGGTGACCGCGTCGCGCACGCGTATCTGAACGGGCCCCGCAACCTTTCGAGGTGCGGGGCCCGTCCTCATGTCCGGAGGTCCTCTCGCGGTGACGCCCGGGGGCCTCTCCGGGGCGGTCGTCCCGGCCGGGAATCCGGGTACGGGTGTCAGTGGGCCGCGCTAGCGTGAGGTTCACAGAGTTCTCATAGGGGTGGGGCGAATGAAGAGCACCATGGCGCGTCGGCTGACGGTCTCGATCGCGGCGGCGACCGCGCTCGCGGGGGTCGCGGCCTGCAACTCCTCGGGTTCCTCAGGGAGTTCGGGCAGCGGCGACAAGGCCGGACACAGGAGCGCCACCCGGGTCAGCCCCATCGCGGCCCTGCGTTCGGCGGAGAAGTCCACCGACGGCGCCGACTCCGCGAGGATCGAGTCCACGACGACGATGGGCACGCTGATGTCCATGAAGTCGGGCGGCGCCATGGCCTGGGGCGACGGCTTCACCGGCGACATGACGATCACCTACACCGGCGGCACGATGGCCGAGACGATGCGCAAGATGGGCAGCGACTCCATGGAGGCCCGCTATCTGTCCGACGCCTACTACGCGAAGATGGGCGACGCCTTCGCCCGGCAGGCCGGCGGCAAGCACTGGATCCGCTACGGCTACGACGACCTGGCGAAGCTCGGGGGCGGCTCCGGCGCGCTTCTGAAGGACCAGATGCAGAACAGCTCGCCGAACCAGTCCGTGAAGCTCCTGCTGGCCTCCGGCGACGTCAAGAAGGTCGGCGAGGAGACCGTCCGAGGCCGGCGGACCACGCACTACGCGGGCACGGTGGACGTGACCGACCTCGCGGCCCGGAGCTCCCACCTCACCGCGAGCCAGCTCTCCGACATGAAGAAGCAGCTCACCACGGCCGGCATCACGACCGAGGACGTGGACATCTGGGTCGACGGCAAGGACCTGCTCGTCAAGGCGGTCTCCAAGGCCGCGATGACGACCGGCACGATGTCCTCCACGACGTACTACAGCGACTACGGGGTGAAGGTCTCCGCCGCCGCGCCTCCGGCCGGTGACACCGAGGACTTCAAGGACCTGCTGAAGGCGCAGGGCGTGACGCCGGGCAGCGGGGACACCGCGACCGGTTCCGGAAGCGGCTCCCCTTCCTGAGCCTCTCGCCGCCGTCCGGCTCCTCCCCAAGGCCCCTCGCACACAACGGAGTCGAGCGGAAACCCAGGTGATCGTCCAGCTCTCCTGGGCTACGCTCGCGCCGAATCCGTGAAGCGTGCATCTGTTCCTTGGGGGGAACCTTGAAGCTGTCTGTGAACGACGCGGTACGGCGCAGGGCGACCGGGGCGGCCCTCGCGGCCCTGGTCCTCGGCGGGGGCGTCGTGGGCTGTTCGAAGGGGGCGGGGGAGGAGTCGCCCGCGCTCACGCCCGCCGCGGCCGTGGCGAAGGCGGCGAAGAAGACCGAGGACATCACCTCGCTCCACTACCGGATGAAGGGCGAGGTCCCTGGAGAGGGCCGCATCAGCGGTGAGGCGGCGATGAGCATGAAGCCGTTGGCCATGAGCATGAAGATGACCGCCAAGGACCAGGCCACCGACGGTCCGGTCGAGATCCGGCTCGTGGGCAAGGCGATGTACATCGGCGGGGGCCTCAAGGCCGCCAAGGAGATGGACGGCAAGAGCTGGATCAAGTTCGACCTGGCCGCCCTGGGCGCCGACAAGGAGCTGAACACGGACCAGCTGGGCGGCGGGCAGACCGACAAGAACCCCGCCACCGAGTCCACCTTCCTCACCGGCTCCAAGAACGTGAAGAAGGTCGGCACCGAGACCGTCGGGGGCGTGAGGACCACGCACTACAAGGGGACGATCCCCCTGGACGCCTTCCGCAAGTCGCTCAAGAACCAGGACAAGGCCACCCGGGAGAAGCGCGAGAAGGCCCTCGACCAGTACACGAAGATGGGCATCGACGCGCTCACGATGGACATGTGGATCGACGGCGCCGACCACACCAAGCAGTTCCGGATGCGGGGGACCGCCGACAAGGGCCCGCTGGACATGACCGTCACCTTCCTGGACTTCAACAAGCCCGTGACCGTGACCGCCCCGCCCGCCAAGGACACCGTCGACCTCGCCGGGATGATGAAGAACGCCCGGCAGGGCTGATCCGCACCGCCCCGGCCGGACGGGGAAGGGCGTCGGGAGCAGGGCCGTTCGGCCGGATTTGCTTGACGGCGTCCCCTTCACGTACGCTCCTCGAGAAGCCAAAGACCGCTGGTCGTTGCCACGTTCTCGCAAGAGGGCAGGGTGACCGAAGGATCCGCATCGCGGACGACCCGCGCAGGTGATCGTGGATGTGTTCCCGGAGTTCGTGCGCCCAGCGCACGGAGGAATCCGGTCGAGCTACGCCCCGTGCGCCTGCGCCGGGGCGTTTTTGTTGTGGCCCCTTCTGAGCGGTCCTCATCACCCGGAAGGAGGCCGACGCTCTATGGCAAGGCCCGACAAGGCTGCCGCGGTAGCCGAGCTCGCGGACCAGTTCCGCAGCTCGAACGCCGCCGTGCTGACCGAGTACCGGGGTCTCACCGTGGCGCAGCTCAAGACGCTGCGCCGTTCGCTCGGTGAAGACGCCCAGTACGCCGTGGTGAAGAACACGCTGACCAAGATTGCGGCCAACGAGGCCGGGATCTCGACGCTCGACGACCTGTTCAACGGTCCGACGGCGGTCGCCTTCATCTCCGGTGACCCGGTGACGTCGGCGAAGGGTCTTCGTGACTTCGCCAAGGACAACCCGAACCTCGTCATCAAGGGCGGTGTCCTTGACGGCAAGGCGCTGTCCGCCGACGAGATCAAGAAGCTCGCGGACCTCGAGTCCCGCGAGGTTCTGCTCGCCAAGCTGGCGGGTGCCTTCAAGGGCAAGCAGACGCAGACTGCTCGCCTCTTCCAGGCCCTGCCCTCGAAGTTCGTCCGCACCGCGGAGGCGCTTCGTGTCAAGCAGGCCGAGCAGGGCGGTGCCGAGTAATTCGGCTCGCGCATTGACCGCCGCCTGAGGCGACGGTCGTAGCGGGCCGAACGTACGCCCGCCTCACCAGTACATCCGGCACCTGCCGAATTAGTGGAAGGACGCCATCATGGCGAAGCTGTCCCAGGAAGAGCTGCTCGCGCAGTTCGAGAACCTCACCCTCATCGAGCTCGCCGAGTTCGTGAAGGCCTTCGAGGAGAAGTTCGACGTCACCGCCGCCGCCGCGGTCGCCGTTGCCGGTCCGGCCGGCCCCGCCGCCGTCGAGGCCGTCGAGGAGCAGGACGAGTTCGACGTCATCCTCACGGGTGCCGGCGAGAAGAAGATCCAGGTCATCAAGGTCGTGCGTGAGCTCACCTCGCTGGGCCTGAAGGAGGCCAAGGACCTCGTCGACGGCGCTCCGAAGCCCGTCCTCGAGAAGGTCGCCAAGGAGGCCGCCGAGAAGGCTGCCGAGTCCCTCAAGGGCGCCGGCGCCTCCGTCGAGGTCAAGTAACTCGACGAGTCCCCCGAGGACTCCTGTGAAGCTGTCACAGCCGCTCCCGTAGCGCTGTAACGCTGACGCACCGAAGAGCGATCACCCAACTGGGTGGTCGCTCTTCGGCGTTCAGGGGATCCTTCCAGGGGCCTGAAGCGGCAGCCTTGCGCTGCGGGCCGCGACGAGTATGGTGATCTTCGTTGTGCCTCCGGCCGCCCTGTGACAGGCAGAGGGACGGGTTGCAAGACGGGCCGCACGTGACGATCGCGGCACTTGCTTTGGGCATGGGGGGCCTTGACGAACCGCACGCAGCGCGCAATTCTCAGGACGCGTCGTCACAACGATCCGTATCCGAGGCATGGATCGCTGACGAAGAGGGCAGTATCGATGTGCATTGAGGGCGTGGCTTGCCGCAGGTGTTGAGAACAGTGAGAGTCTCAAAAAACAGGGACTGGACATCAGTGGGCCTAGTGGCTACACTGACCCTTTGCGCTGCCTGTTAGCTGCCTCCTGCCCGTCACCAGGGGCATACCCGTGTTTGAGCATCGACGGTTGGACCATCTCTGACCTGGCCTTCATTCGGCCGGATCGGGAACGGCCCGACGCTTTGTCCGACATGGGACCGGTACGCGCGTAGTGAGTCCGAGCCCTCGGAAGGACCCCCTCTTGGCCGCCTCGCGCACTGCCTCGACCGCGAATACGAACAACGGCGCCAGCACCGCCCCGCTGCGCATCTCCTTTGCAAAGATCAAGGAGCCCCTCGAGGTTCCGAACCTTCTTGCGCTGCAAACCGAGAGCTTCGACTGGCTGCTCGGCAACGACGCGTGGAAGGCTCGTGTCGAGGCGGCTCTGGACAGCGGACAGGACGTCCCCACCAAGTCCGGTCTGGAGGAGATCTTCGAGGAGATCTCCCCGATCGAGGACTTCAGCGGGTCGATGTCCCTGACGTTCCGCGACCACCGCTTCGAGCCCCCGAAGAACTCCATCGACGAGTGCAAGGACCGCGACTTCACGTACGCGGCCCCGCTCTTCGTCACCGCCGAGTTCACCAACAACGAGACCGGCGAGATCAAGTCCCAGACGGTCTTCATGGGCGACTTCCCGCTCATGACCAACAAGGGCACCTTCGTCATCAACGGCACCGAGCGTGTCGTCGTGTCGCAGCTGGTCCGCTCGCCGGGTGTCTACTTCGACTCCTCCATCGACAAGACGTCCGACAAGGACATCTTCTCGGCCAAGGTCATCCCCTCCCGGGGTGCCTGGCTGGAGATGGAGATCGACAAGCGCGACATGGTCGGTGTCCGCATCGACCGCAAGCGCAAGCAGTCCGTCACCGTTCTCCTGAAGGCTCTCGGCTGGACCACCGAGCAGATCCTCGAGGAGTTCGGCGAGTACGAGTCCATGCGCGCCACCCTGGAGAAGGACCACACCCAGGGCCAGGACGACGCGCTGCTGGACATCTACCGCAAGCTGCGTCCGGGCGAGCCGCCGACCCGTGAGGCCGCGCAGACGCTTCTGGAGAACCTCTACTTCAACCCGAAGCGCTACGACCTCGCCAAGGTCGGCCGGTACAAGGTCAACAAGAAGCTGGGCGGCGACGCCCCGCTCGACGCCGGGATCCTGACCGTCGAGGACATCATCTCGACGATCAAGTACCTGGTGAAGCTGCACGCCGGTGAGACCGAGACCGTTGGTGACAACGGCACCTCGATGGTTGTCGAGACCGACGACATCGACCACTTCGGCAACCGTCGTCTGCGCAACGTCGGCGAGCTCATCCAGAACCAGGTCCGCACGGGTCTGGCTCGTATGGAGCGCGTCGTGCGGGAGCGCATGACGACCCAGGACGTCGAGGCGATCACGCCGCAGACCCTGATCAACATCCGGCCGGTCGTCGCCTCCATCAAGGAGTTCTTCGGCACCAGCCAGCTGTCGCAGTTCATGGACCAGAACAACCCGCTGTCGGGTCTCACCCACAAGCGCCGTCTGTCGGCTCTTGGCCCGGGTGGTCTCTCCCGTGAGCGGGCCGGCTTCGAGGTCCGTGACGTGCACCCCTCGCACTACGGCCGCATGTGCCCGATCGAGACCCCTGAAGGCCCGAACATCGGTCTGATCGGCTCGCTCGCCTCCTACGGCCGCGTGAACGCGTTCGGTTTCGTCGAGACGCCCTACCGCCGGGTCACCGGCGGTGTCGTCACCGACGAGGTCGACTACCTCACGGCCGACGAAGAGGACCGGTTCGTCATCGCGCAGGCCAACGCGCCGCTGACGGACGAGCTCCGCTTCGAGGAGTCCCGCGTCCTGGTCCGCCGTCGTGGCGGAGAGGTCGACTACGTCCCCGGTGACGACGTCGACTACATGGACGTCTCCCCGCGCCAGATGGTGTCGGTCGCGACCGCCATGATCCCGTTCCTGGAGCACGACGACGCCAACCGTGCCCTCATGGGCGCGAACATGATGCGCCAGGCCGTTCCGCTCATCAAGTCCGAGGCGCCGCTGGTCGGCACCGGCATGGAGTACCGCTGCGCGGTCGACGCCGGTGACGTCCTGAAGTCGGAGAAGGACGGTGTGGTCCAGGAGGTCTCCGCGGACTACATCACCACCGCCAACGACGACGGCACGTACACCACGTACCGCCTGCACAAGTTCTCCCGGTCGAACCAGGGCACCTCCGTCAACCAGAAGGTTGTCGTGGACGAGGGCGCCCGCGTGATCGAGGGCCAGGTCCTGGCCGACGGTCCCGCGACCGAGGACGGCGAGATGGCCCTCGGCAAGAACCTGCTCGTGGCGTTCATGCCGTGGGAAGGCCACAACTACGAGGACGCGATCATCCTGTCGCAGCGCCTCGTGCAGGACGACGTCCTCTCCTCGATCCACATCGAGGAGCACGAGGTCGACGCCCGTGACACCAAGCTGGGCCCCGAGGAGATCACCCGGGACATCCCGAACGTCTCCGAGGAGGTCCTCGCCGACCTCGACGAGCGCGGCATCATCCGTATCGGTGCCGAGGTCGTCGCCGGCGACATCCTCGTCGGCAAGGTCACGCCCAAGGGTGAGACCGAGCTGACGCCGGAGGAGCGCCTGCTGCGCGCGATCTTCGGTGAGAAGGCCCGCGAGGTCCGCGACACCTCCCTGAAGGTCCCGCACGGCGAGATCGGCAAGGTCATCGGTGTCCGCGTCTTCGACCGTGAAGAGGGCGACGAGCTGCCCCCGGGCGTGAACCAGCTGGTTCGTGTCTACGTGGCGCAGAAGCGCAAGATCACGGACGGTGACAAGCTCGCCGGCCGTCACGGCAACAAGGGTGTCATCTCGAAGATCCTGCCGATCGAGGACATGCCGTTCCTGGAGGACGGCACCCCGGTCGACATCATCCTCAACCCGCTCGGTGTCCCGTCCCGAATGAACCCGGGACAGGTACTGGAGATCCACCTCGGCTGGCTCGCCAGCCGCGGCTGGGACGTCTCCGGTCTCGCGGACGACTGGGCGCAGCGCCTCCAGGCCATCGGTGCCGACCAGGTCCCGCCGCGGACCAACGTCGCCACCCCGGTCTTCGACGGTGCGCGCGAGGACGAGCTCGCGGGCCTGTTCGAGCACACCCTGCCCAACCGCGACGGTGACCGTCTGGTCCTCCCGTCCGGCAAGGCGAGGCTGTTCGACGGCCGCTCCGGCGAGCCGTTCCCGGACCCGATCTCGGTCGGGTACATGTACATCCTCAAGCTGCACCACCTGGTCGACGACAAGCTGCACGCCCGCTCGACCGGTCCGTACTCGATGATCACCCAGCAGCCGCTGGGTGGTAAGGCTCAGTTCGGTGGCCAGCGCTTCGGTGAGATGGAGGTGTGGGCGCTGGAGGCGTACGGCGCCGCTTACGCCCTCCAGGAGCTGCTGACGATCAAGTCCGACGACGTGACCGGCCGCGTGAAGGTCTACGAGGCCATCGTCAAGGGCGAGAACATCCCCGAGCCCGGCATCCCCGAGTCCTTCAAGGTGCTCATCAAGGAGATGCAGTCCCTGTGCCTCAACGTGGAGGTGCTGTCCTCGGACGGCATGTCCATCGAGATGCGCGACACCGACGAGGACGTCTTCCGCGCGGCGGAGGAGCTCGGCATCGACCTGTCCCGGCGCGAGCCGAGCAGCGTCGAAGAGGTCTGACGGGAGTCCGGCCGGGCCTTGGCCACCTGTGGAAAAGGTGATCAAGGCCCGCCGGCCCCAGGACCCCCGTATCAGACCCCTAAGACTTACAACCCTGAGAGGGATTGACGCATAGTGCTCGACGTCAACTTCTTCGATGAGCTCCGGATCGGTCTGGCCACCGCTGACGACATCCGTCAGTGGAGCCACGGCGAGGTCAAGAAGCCCGAGACCATCAACTACCGCACCCTCAAGCCCGAAAAGGACGGACTCTTCTGCGAGAAGATCTTCGGTCCGACCCGGGACTGGGAGTGCTACTGCGGCAAGTACAAGCGTGTCCGCTTCAAGGGCATCATCTGTGAGCGCTGTGGCGTCGAGGTCACGCGCGCCAAGGTGCGCCGTGAGCGGATGGGCCACATCGAGCTCGCCGCTCCCGTCACCCACATCTGGTACTTCAAGGGCGTTCCGTCGCGTCTTGGCTACCTGCTCGACCTCGCCCCGAAGGACCTCGAGAAGGTCATCTACTTCGCCGCGTACATGATCACGTACGTCGACGAGGAGCGCCGCACCCGCGACCTGCCCTCGCTGGAGGCCCACGTCTCCGTCGAGCGCCAGCAGGTCGAGAACCGCCGCGACGCCGACCTCGAGGCCCGTGCCAAGAAGCTCGAGACCGACCTGGCCGAGCTGGAGGCCGAGGGCGCCAAGGCCGACGTGCGCCGCAAGGTGCGCGAGGGTGCCGAGCGTGAGATGAAGCAGCTGCGCGACCGCGCGCAGCGCGAGATCGACCGTCTCGACGAGGTGTGGACCCGCTTCAAGAACCTCAAGGTCCAGGACCTGGAGGGCGACGAGCTCCTCTACCGCGAGCTGCGTGACCGCTTCGGCACGTACTTCGACGGTTCGATGGGTGCCGCGGCGCTTCAGAAGCGCCTGGAGTCCTTCGACCTCGACGAGGAGGCCGAGCGCCTCCGCGAGATCATCCGCACCGGCAAGGGCCAGAAGAAGACCCGTGCGCTCAAGCGCCTCAAGGTCGTCTCCGCGTTCCTCCAGACCAGCAACAGCCCCAAGGGCATGGTCCTGGACTGCGTGCCGGTCATCCCGCCGGACCTTCGCCCGATGGTGCAGCTGGACGGTGGCCGCTTCGCGACCTCAGACCTGAACGACCTGTACCGCCGTGTGATCAACCGCAACAACCGCCTGAAGCGCCTTCTCGACCTCGGTGCCCCCGAGATCATCGTGAACAACGAGAAGCGCATGCTCCAGGAGGCCGTCGACGCGCTCTTCGACAACGGCCGTCGTGGTCGCCCGGTCACGGGCCCCGGCAACCGTCCGCTGAAGTCGCTGTCCGACATGCTCAAGGGCAAGCAGGGTCGCTTCCGTCAGAACCTGCTCGGCAAGCGTGTGGACTACTCCGCGCGTTCCGTGATCGTCGTCGGTCCGCAGCTCAAGCTGCACCAGTGCGGTCTGCCGAAGGCCATGGCGCTGGAGCTCTTCAAGCCGTTCGTGATGAAGCGCCTGGTCGACCTGAACCACGCGCAGAACATCAAGAGCGCCAAGCGGATGGTCGAGCGCGGCCGCACGGTCGTGTACGACGTCCTCGAAGAGGTCATCGCCGAGCACCCGGTTCTGCTGAACCGTGCGCCCACGCTGCACCGCCTCGGCATCCAGGCCTTCGAGCCCCAGCTGGTCGAGGGCAAGGCCATCCAGATCCACCCGCTCGTCTGCACCGCGTTCAACGCGGACTTCGACGGTGACCAGATGGCCGTGCACCTGCCGCTCTCCGCGGAGGCGCAGGCCGAGGCCCGCATCCTGATGCTGTCCTCGAACAACATCCTCAAGCCGGCCGACGGCCGCCCGGTCACGATGCCGACCCAGGACATGGTCCTCGGTCTGTTCTTCCTGACCACCGACGGCGACCTGCGCAACGTCAAGGGCGAGGAGCGCTCCTTCGCGTCCGTCGCCGAGGCGATCATGGCGTTCGACGCCGGCGAGCTCTCCCTCCAGTCCCGCGTGGACATCCGCTTCCCGGTGGGCACCATCCCGCCGCGCGGCTGGACCCCGCCGGCGCAGGAGGAGGGCGACCCGGAGTGGCAGCAGGGTGACACCTTCCGCCTGCGGACGACCCTGGGCCGCGCGCTCTTCAACGAGCTGCTGCCCGAGGACTACCCGTTCGTCGACTACGAGGTGGGCAAGAAGCAGCTCTCCGAGATCGTCAACGACCTCGCCGAGCGCTACCCCAAGGTCATCGTCGCGGCGACGCTCGACAACCTGAAGTCCGCGGGCTTCTTCTGGGCGACCCGTTCCGGCGTCACCGTGGCCATCTCCGACATCGTCGTTCCGGATGCGAAGCGCGCGATCGTCAAGGGCTACGAGGACCTGGACGAGAAGGTCCAGAAGCAGTACGAGCGTGGTCTGATCACCAAGGAAGAGCGCACGCAGGAGCTCATCGCGATCTGGACCAAGGCGACCAACGAGGTCGCCGAGGCGATGAACGCGAACTTCCCGAAGACCAACCCGGTCTCGATGATGGTGAACTCGGGCGCCCGAGGCAACATGATGCAGATGCGTCAGATCGCCGGTATGCGTGGTCTGGTGTCGAACGCCAAGAACGAGACGATCCCGCGTCCCATCAAGGCGTCCTTCCGTGAAGGTCTGTCCGTGCTGGAGTACTTCATCTCCACCCACGGTGCCCGTAAGGGTCTGGCCGACACCGCCCTGCGTACCGCCGACTCGGGTTACCTCACCCGTCGTCTGGTGGACGTCTCGCAGGACGTCATCATCCGCGAGGAGGACTGCGGCACCGACCGCGGTCTGCGTCTGGCCATCGCCGAGCGCGGCGAGGACGGCGTGCTGCGCAAGACGGAGAACGTCGAGACCAGCGTGTACGCACGTGCGCTGGCCGAGGACATCACCGTCGACGGCAAGGTGCTGGCCCCGGCCAACACCGACCTCGGCGACGTCCTCATCGACGAGCTGGTCAAGCACGGCATCGAGGAGGTCAAGACCCGTTCGGTCCTGACCTGTGAGTCCGCCGTCGGCACCTGCGCCATGTGCTACGGCCGCTCGCTGGCCACCGGCAAGCTGGTCGACATCGGTGAGGCGGTCGGCATCATCGCCGCCCAGTCCATCGGTGAGCCCGGTACCCAGCTGACGATGCGTACCTTCCACACCGGTGGTGTGGCCGGTGACGACATCACCCAGGGTCTGCCCCGTGTCGTCGAGCTCTTCGAGGCCCGTACGCCGAAGGGTGTCGCCCCGATCTCCGAGGCCTCCGGCCGCGTGCGGATCGAGGAGACCGAGAAGACCAAGAAGCTCGTCGTCACCCCGGACGACGGCAGCGACGAGACGGCGTTCCCGATCTCGAAGCGCGCCCGTCTGCTGGTGTCCGAGGGCGAGCACGTCGAGGTGGGCCAGAAGCTCACCGTGGGTGCCACCAACCCGCACGACGTGCTGCGCATCCTGGGTCAGCGTGCCGTCCAGGTCCACCTGGTCGGCGAGGTCCAGAAGGTCTACAACTCGCAGGGTGTGTCGATCCACGACAAGCACATCGAGATCATCATCCGGCAGATGCTGCGCCGTGTGACGATCATCGAGTCGGGCGACGCGGAGCTGCTGCCCGGCGAGCTGGTCGAGCGCTCGAAGTTCGAGACCGAGAACCGTCGTGTGGTCACCGAGGGCGGTCACCCCGCCTCCGGCCGTCCGCAGCTGATGGGTATCACCAAGGCCTCGCTGGCGACGGAGTCCTGGCTGTCGGCCGCCTCCTTCCAGGAGACGACCCGAGTTCTGACGGACGCGGCGATCAACGCCAAGTCCGACAGCCTCATCGGCCTCAAGGAGAACGTCATCATCGGTAAGCTCATCCCGGCCGGTACGGGTCTGTCCCGCTACCGCAACATCCGGGTGGAGCCGACCGAGGAGGCCAAGGCCGCGATGTACTCGGCCGTCGGCTACGACGACATCGACTACTCGCCGTTCGGCACCGGCTCCGGCCAGGCCGTCCCGCTGGAGGACTACGACTACGGTCCGTACAACCAGTAAGCGGTAGTACGAAGGGCGGTCATCCCCGGTGGGGGGTGACCGCCCTTCGGCGTTTCCGGCGTGCGTTCCCGGTGTCCGTCCCGGTCTCAGCGCGGGAGCCGGAGATACGGCTCCAGGGCGCGCAGCCGGGTGTAGTTGTCGGGGTGGGTGGACAGCAGCCTGGCCAGGCCGGTGGGCTCCTGGAGCTTCTTGCCCTGTCCGGCGGCAACCGCCTTGGCCGCGTCCTCCTCGGCCTGGAAGTGGTGCAGGACCTCGGCCATCTCGGGGGCGAAGCCGAGGGCCGCGGCCTGCTGGTCGGCACGTAGCTCGCCGAGGCGGCCGGCCCACGCGAGCAGGTACGGCGCGATGACGAGGGGGATGGTGATGTACCAGGCGACGAGGAACCCGGCGACCACGAACATCCCCATGAACAGGATCAGCAGTCCGGTGGCCGCCGCGGAGAAGACCCCGGCGACGGCGAGCGCGATCCTGGCCATGCCGCGGGTGAAGGCCCAGGCGAGCTGGCCGGGCAGCGAGTACCAGTAGCCGAGCAGCCCGGCCCAGGCGTGACCGCCCGTGTGGTGGCCGAGCTCATGGGCGAGTACGGCGGCGAGGTTGCTGCTGGGGATCTTGTTGAGGGAGTAGGTGGTGACGCCGACGACATGTCCGGCGGCCGCGACCGCGTTCAGGTCGTCGCTGTTCTCCACCATCAGCTCGTAGGTGTCCGCCTCGATCCCGGCCCGGGCGGTGACCTCGCGCCAGATCGGCTCCAGCCGGGCGCGTTCCTCGGCCAGCGGCGTCCGCAGCTTGAGCACGTGCCGGGCGAAGCGCAGCTCGGTGGGCCGGTGGAAGACGAGGGCCCCGGAGGCCACCCAGGCCACGACGACCAGCCAGCCCACGACCGTGCCGCAGATCCCCAGCGCGAGGGCCGACACCACGGCGAGGCTCACCAGGGCGCCGGGGATCTGGGTGGCCAGCTGTCCGACGGCGGTGGCGTCGGCACCGCGCTGATGGCTCGCCAGATGGACGCGTGAGCCCTGGTGGCGGTAGTCGAGATCGTCGGGCGCGACGGCCTGCCGCGGCACGAACGGCTTCGCCTCGGCCTGCTGGGCCCCCGCGAACCGCGGCTCGGCTCCCGGGTGCTGCTGCCCGGGCCCCGCCGCGCCCGGGTACTGGGGCGCGGGTCCGCCGGGGCCGGGGGTCCCGGGGTAGTGCGGCGCGGGGTTCCCGGCTTCCGGGTACGAGGGAGCGGCTCCCGGGGCTCCCGGATACTGCGGCGCCGGTCCGCCGGGGTACTGAGGGGGCGGGCCCGCCGAGCCCGGGTACTGGGGTGCGGGACCCCCGGGGTACTGCGGCGGGGGAGCGGAGGCCGCCGGGTACTCGGGCGGCGGGGTGGTGGCCCCCTGATACGGGGTCCCCTGATACGGGGTCCCCTGATACGGGGTCCCCTGATACGGGGTCCCCGGGTACGGAGTCCCCGGGTACGGGGCTCCTGGGTACGGGGGTTCGTGGGCCGGGCCTGGAGGCTGGGACATGACGGCTCCTTCGGTGGGACGGGTGGCTGTGCGGTGACGTCAGCCGGTGAGCGGCGGGACGGCGGCTGCCGGCGGTGCCCAGGAGGGCGTGCTCACGCGGGCTCGCCCTCCGGCGGCGGGGCGGGCGGCGCGGAGGCCCGGGGGTCGTCGGGGCGTCCGGGCATCGGAGGGACGGCCGGCGCGGGTCCCACGGCGGGGTAGGGCGTCGCGGCGGGCGGTCCGTACGGGCCCGCCGGTCCCTCGGGCCACCCCGGCACCACGGGTGACCGGGCGTCCGGACCTCCGGCGTGGGGGAGCCCGCCGTCCGCGTGGGGCGGCTGTCCGGCGTACGGCGGCGGACCGCCCGCGGCGCCCGTGACGTCGTACGGGGGCTGTCCCGCGGAGGGCACCTGGCCGCCCGCGTACGGGGAGTGCCCGTCGTACGGGGGCCTGCCGCCGTCGTACGCGGGACGGTCGTACGGAGTCCCCGCGTACGGCGCCCGGGCCGACGGGCCGGGGTGGGGGGACTGGCCCGGATACGGCGGCTGGGGCGGTGTCTGCGGCGGTCCGGGCGGCGCACCGGCGGGCAGTGCCCCCTGCCCGTCCCGCGGCCCTGGAGGCGTCTGCTGCTGGATCAGCTCGTCGACGGCCCGCAGGGTCGAACGCGCCGACTCCGCCTTCTGGAAGTCCTCCAGCGTGTCCCCGGCCAGGACCTGGAGCTGGCCCCGGATGAGGGACAGCTGGTCCTTCTGGATGGACCCGACGACCATCTTGGTGTCCTCGGGGTGCTGGGACAGGTGCAGGGCCCAGGCGGCGACCCCTCCGTGCTGGAGGTGGTACTGGTAGAAGTTGATCTTCTCGGCGATCAGATGGTGGTCCTGCTGCTGGCGCAGCATCTCCAGCTCGTGCTGCTGGCGGGCCAGCCGCAGGCGGAACTCGTGCTCGGGGTCGAGCATGTCGGACTCGTAGCGCAGACTCCGCTGCCGCCGCCGGTGGGCGATCGCCTCGTCGTCCAGCCGCAGGCGTACGGCACAGGTCACGGCGAGCCCGATGCCCGCGGCGAAGCCGCCCGCCTCCACGGCCCGCTGGACCGCGCGCTCGGCCGCCGGGCTGTCCTCGATGGAGAACGCGCGGCTCACCGGCCGCGCGAGCTGGTGCAGCTCGCGGGTGAGCCGGGTCGGCACGTCACGCTCGCCGCTCGCCACGTAGGCGATCGGGTCCGCGACCCGCCAGGTCAGATCGGCCGTGGCGCCGAAGCAGAAGGCGTCGTCGTCGCTCGGCACCTCCAGCGCGAGCTGGACGGGGTGGCTGCCCATGTCCACCTCGTAGACGGAGGTGTAGCGGCGGGTGGCCGCGTCCGCGCGGCTGGGCCGGTGCGGCGGGGTGTAGACGTCGTACTCGCCCTTCGCGGTGACGAAGACCAGCGCGTGGTCGATCGCGTTGACCGCGCGGCGGACGGTGTAGTCGAAGCGCGCGATCGGCCGCACGGTGAGGACCGGGTCGATGAGCGCGGTGTGCCGGTTGGCGTCCTGCTGCCACTCCGGCTGACGGCGGAACTCCGCCATGGGTCAACTCCTCGATGGATCTCTGGACGTATCTGGGGTGGAGGGGATCAGGAGGCCGAGCAGCCGGTCGGCCAGGGGCGGGCGGGCGCCGTCCGGGGTGCGCAGGCCGGCCAGTTCGTGGCTCAGGCGCCTGCGGTCGTCCGCCGTGACGACCAGCGCGGGCAGCAGCAGTTCCAGGGCCTGGGCGACGTCCGCGCGGTGCTCGGCCAGCCGGACCCAGGTGTGCAGGGCGGCCAGGGCGCCACGGGTCTGCCCGCGGTCGCCGAGCGAGGTCCGCCACAGGGCGGCCAGGTCGCGGGCGGAGTCCGGCTCGTACATGCCGGTGTCGGCGTACCACTCGACGAGGGCGCCCTCCTCGGCGCTGTCGCAGGCCCGCACGAACGCGGCCAGCGCGAGGGTGCGGACCGAGGGCGTGTCGTGGTGGAGCAGGCGCACCAGCTCGGAGAGCATCTCGCCGCGCCGGGCGCCCACGGAGAGCAGCAGGGCCGTCGAGTCGACCAGGTTGTCCGACTCGGTCTTGGCGCCCCCGCCCGCACGGGCACGGGCGGCGAGCGCGCTCAGCGCCGGGGCCGCGAGGTCGGGGCGCAGCGGGGTGAGCAGGCCGAAGGCGCGGATCGCGGTCCAGCGGCGGGCCCAGTGGGTGTCGGTGCACCACTGGGTGAGCAGGCGCAGGACGACGGGGGTGTCGAGGAACTGGGCGAGCGTGAGCGTGTTCGCGGCCGTGAGCCGGGAGCCGGACGTCTTGGACACCGCCCAGCCGTCGATCAGCAGCTCCATCGCTGAGGGCAGGTCGGCGTGGGCCAGCAGCGCGGCGGCCGCGGCGGCCCGGGTCCGTACGACCGGACGCCGGTCGTGGGCCAGCTCCTTCAGCCAGGAGACCAGCGCGGGCCGCGCCGACGGATGGCCCGTCCAGACCTCGCCGAGCAGCACCCGAGGGGTGTTCTCCTTCTTGAAGCGGGCCGTGTACTGCGGCACCGCGCCCCATTTGGTGGTCTCGACCCGTACCTCGCCCTCGGCCCACGCCCGCTCCAGCCGGGTCTCCGCCGCGAGCCCGAACACCGGGATCTCCGGCGGCTGTTCGGGGTGCTGGAGCCGCTGGAAGTGCACGTAGAGCCGGTCGGCGAGTTCGGCGGCGAGCACGTAGGGCGCCTGGTCGAAGACGGCGAGCGAGATCAGGAACGCCTTGTCGCGCAGGGTGGACTCGGGGTCGCCGAGCCATTCCCGGCACTGCCGCTCGACCGCCGCGTGCCCGAAGTCGGCGAGGCGGGCCGCCGCCTGTTCGCCGCCGTCGTAGCGGGCGACCTCGGCGGCGAACCGGGCCACCTCGGCGGGGCGGTGGGCGCCGCGCGCGAGGAAGTCACGGACGGGGCCGAGGGCGAGCAGGCCGGTGACGTCCCCGGGCTCCTCGCGCAGGCCGTGGAGGTGGGCGCGCAGTACCTCGGCCGCCCCGGGGGGTTCCCAGGCGGAGGGGGCGACTCCCCGCAGGAAGGGGGAGTTCTCCAGGGTCACGACCAGGTACCCGCCGGTCTTCGCGAGCCGGTCGCGGGCCGCGTACAGATGGGTGTCGCGCAGCGGGCGGTTGCGGCTCAGCGGCAGATCGCGCAGGACGTGGCCGCCGGGCGCGGTGAGCTGGGCGCCCAGGTTCGCCGGTCCGGTCTCGGCCGACAGCGCGTGCACGGCGGGCACGCCCAGGTGGTGCAGGAGCATGAGCGCGGCGGCGTGGCGGCCGGTGGAGTGGGCGCCGGTGAGGACGAGGACGCGCTCGTCGCGCAGCCGGGCCAGGGCGGCGGCGAAGGAGGGACCCTCGACGAAGACCGCGGCGAGCTCGTCGAGCCGCCTGCGGGGGATCTCGCCGGAGACGTACGCGGCCGAGGCGGCCGTCCCGTGGTGGTGGATCTCCGTCTTGCCGCCCAGGAACACGTCACGGGCCGAGCCGCCCGCCGACACCCCGTGCTGGGACCCGGCGACCGCGCTGCCGCCGAAGGACGCGGCCTCGCCGAAGATGAATCCCGGGGTGTGCGCGACGAGTTCGCGCTGCGCGGCCCCGGCCTCCCGTGACTCCTCCTCGGGCTCGCCCGCGTCGAGGACCTCTCCGGAGTCCGGGTGCGCCCCTCCGGGCCGGGGCGCGTCCGGCGGTGGTACGTCGTCGAAGCCGCCCCGGGCGGGCGCGGGCGCCGTCACGCGGGCTCGCCCCCGCTCCTGCCCAGGTGGACGTCTCCGGTGACCTGTCCGCCCGACACCCCGTGCTGGTCCCCGGCGACGAGGCTCCCGCCGAAGCTGGGGGAGCCGCCGCCGAAGTCGAAGACGACGCCGGCGGCGGGCGCGGCCGCTCTCGGCTGCGGGGCCGGGGGCTCCGGCCGGGGTCCCGCGGGTTCGGTCCGCTGCCCGGAAGGCTCCGTCCGGGCTTCGTGGGGGGCCGCCCCCGGCGCCGGGCTCTCCCCCGAGCAGTCCGGCGCCGGGGCTCCCCCTGTTTCACCGTGGTCGTCCGCCCCGTGCGGGACCGGGCCGTGCAGCCAGGCCCGCAGGGGACCGTTCTTGCTGTCCACCGTCACCGGGTGGAAGCCGTGCGCCGGGATGCCCTGGTGGTCGTGCCGCACGATGCCCGCGTGCACGCTCTCGGAGACGCACAGGGCGAAGTCGTCCGGCCGCTCCCGCAGGGCCGTGCGCAGCAGCTGGGCGTCGAGGAGCCGGCAGGCGTGGTTGAGGTCGGAGCCGACCCAGCCGTCGTGCTCGTCGACGGCGACGTACCCGGTGGCGACGACACCGCGCAGCCGGATCTGGGCCGAGCTGGACGCGGTCCGGTTGACCGCGCGGAGCAGCTCGGGCACCTCGGTGAGCAGGGTGCGCAGCAGCGCCGTGACGGAGGCGTTGGCGTCGATCAGCTCCATCACCGAGTCGCCGCGGTCCGCGCGCAGCCGCAGCCGTTCGTCGATGCCGGCGCTCTCCAGCGCGCGGTCCGTGATGTCGTACAGCATCCGGCGCAGGTAGGCCTGCTCCACGTCGTCCCGGTCGCTGTACTTCTCGATGTCCAGCAGGAGGATCGTCCGGCTCACGGGGTCGGTCATGGTCGCCTTTCGGTGGGGGCCTCGCCTGGCATGCAGGTTGGCGTCACCGGTGGGCCGGGTGTGAGGGCGGATGTCCCACTTGAAGTGTGACCGTGTGCACAGAAGCGGTCCCGCGTCACGGGAGCCCCGGTGGTCCCGCGTCACGGGAGCCCCGGCGGTACGGGTCCTGACACCCGTGCGGGCCGTCGGGTCCCGGCACCGGTACGCGCTGCCGGTTCATCCCCGGGCGATCCGCCTCAGGACGTCCATGCGCAGGATCACCATGGTCCGGCGGCCCGTCAGCACCGCCTCCCGCTCCCGCAGTTCCTTCAGCAGGCGCTGGACCATCTCCCGGGACGCGCCCACGGAGCCCGCCAGCTCCTGTTTGCTCAGCGGGACGGAGAGCTCGACCCCCTCCTCGGTGCGGCGCCCGTTCGTGCGGGCCAGGTCCAGCAGGAGCGCGGCGAAGCGTTCGCGCACGCTCATGGAGGCGAACTCCAGCCGGCGGCGGTCGGCGGCGCGGGTGCGGTCGGAGGTGAGGCCGAGGAGGGCGAAGGAGACCGAGGGGGAGCGGGCGAGGAAGTCCCTGAACTGCTCCCGTACGAGCGCGACCGTGCGGACCGGCTCCAGGGCCGTCACCGTCGCGGAGCGCGGCCGGCCGGTGAGCGCGGCGGACTCCCCGACGATGTCACCGGGGCCGCGCAGCGCGAGCAGCGCCTCGTAGCCGTTGGCGGCGGCGGCCGTCACCTTCGTCCAGCCGTGCGTCACGATCAGCACGTGCGAGGAGGGCTCGCTCTGGTGCAGGAGCACCATGCGGGGCGTGAAGGACAGCTCGCGGCCGAGGGCCAGCAGCGCGGAGCGGTCGGCGCTCTCCAGCCGGGCCAGGAACGGCACCCGGTCGTCCAGACTCTCGTCCTCGCCCGACGGTCCAGCCGCGGATCCAGCCGCCATGAGTCCATCCCCCGTCCCCCGATCGGCCCCGTCGCCCACGCACAGTGACCGGAGTGCGGCAACGGGTCGACGTCCTCACCCAGTGTGTGCGGTACGGAGCCGATCGTGGGCTTTCATCGCGGAACCGATGACAAGCTGCGCCAAGTGTGAAGTGCCCCGAGAATGGATCGGGAGAAGTCCGGCGTGTCGGGCACCACGGCATTTGTTTTGACCGAAGTCCGTGAGGTAGGTACGCTCTTACCTTGTGCCTGGGGTGTGCCCTGGCTCTCGTGCGTGCCTTCAGACCGCAAGGGGAGCCGTAAGCGGCCACCGCAATCTGCGCCCTTTTCGCCTCACGGCGGGGGGTCGTCAGTATTCGACACACCCGACCGCGTGGGTCGGTGGCGTTCCAGGTTAGCTTCACCATTCGGCACACAGAAACCGGAGAAGTAGTGCCTACGATCCAGCAGCTGGTCCGGAAGGGCCGGCAGGACAAGGTCGAGAAGAACAAGACGCCCGCACTCGAGGGTTCGCCCCAGCGTCGCGGCGTCTGCACGCGTGTGTTCACGACCACCCCGAAGAAGCCGAACTCGGCCCTGCGTAAGGTCGCGCGTGTGCGTCTGACCAGCGGGATCGAGGTCACGGCTTACATTCCGGGTGAGGGACACAACCTGCAGGAGCACTCCATCGTGCTCGTGCGCGGCGGCCGTGTGAAGGACCTGCCTGGTGTTCGTTACAAGATCATCCGCGGTTCGCTCGACACCCAGGGTGTCAAGAACCGCAAGCAGGCCCGCAGCCGCTACGGCGCCAAGAAGGAGAAGTAGAAATGCCTCGTAAGGGCCCCGCCCCGAAGCGCCCGGTCATCATCGACCCGGTCTACGGTTCCCCTCTGGTGACCTCCCTCATCAACAAGGTGCTGCTGAACGGCAAGCGCTCCACCGCCGAGCGCATCGTCTACGGCGCCATGGAGGGTCTGCGTGAGAAGACGGGCAACGACCCGATCATCACGCTGAAGCGCGCGCTGGAGAACATCAAGCCGACCCTCGAGGTCAAGTCCCGCCGTGTCGGTGGTGCGACGTACCAGGTCCCGATCGAGGTCAAGCCCGGTCGCGCCAACACGCTCGCGCTGCGCTGGCTGGTCGGTTACTCCCGCGCCCGTCGCGAGAAGACCATGACCGAGCGTCTGCTCAACGAACTTCTCGACGCCTCCAACGGCCTTGGTGCCGCTGTGAAGAAGCGCGAGGACACCCACAAGATGGCCGAGTCCAACAAGGCCTTCGCGCACTACCGCTGGTAGTCGCTACCCACATCGAGACCGAGAGAAGACTGAAGCCTTATGGCTACCACTTCACTTGACCTGGCCAGGGTCCGCAACATCGGGATCATGGCTCACATCGACGCGGGCAAGACGACCACCACCGAGCGGATCCTCTTCTACACCGGCGTCAGCTACAAGATCGGTGAAGTCCACGACGGCGCCGCCACCATGGACTGGATGGAGCAGGAGCAGGAGCGTGGCATCACGATCACCTCTGCTGCCACCACCTGTCACTGGCCGCTTGAGGACGACGACTACACGATCAACATCATCGACACCCCGGGGCACGTCGACTTCACGGTCGAGGTGGAGCGTTCGCTCCGCGTCCTCGACGGTGCCGTCACGGTGTTCGACGGTGTCGCCGGTGTCGAGCCGCAGTCCGAGACGGTGTGGCGTCAGGCCGACCGTTACGGCGTGCCGCGCATCTGCTTCGTGAACAAGCTGGACCGCACCGGCGCCGAGTTCCACCGCTGCGTGGACATGATCAAGGACCGCCTCGGCGCCGTCCCGATCATCATGCAGCTCCCGATCGGTGCCGAGATGGACTTCAAGGGCGTTGTGGACCTGGTCCGCATGAAGGCGCTCGTGTGGTCCGCCGAGGCCGCCAAGGGCGAGATGTACGACGTCGTCGACATCCCGGCCACGCACGCCGAGGCTGCCGAGGAGTACCGCGGCAAGCTGGTCGAGACCGTCGCGGAGCACGACGACGAGATCATGGAGCTGTTCCTGGAGGGCCAGGAGCCCACCGAGGAGCAGCTGTACGCCGCGATCCGTCGCGTCACCATCGCGTCCGGCAAGTCCGACGGCGTCACGGTCACCCCGGTGTTCTGTGGCACCGCGTTCAAGAACAAGGGCGTTCAGCCCCTGCTCGACGCGGTCGTGCGCTACCTGCCGACTCCGCTTGACGTCGAGGCCATCGAGGGCCACGACGTGAAGGACCCGGAGCTGGTCGTCAAGCGCAAGCCGTCCGAGGACGAGCCGCTGTCCGCCCTCGCGTTCAAGATCATGAGCGACCCGCACCTCGGCAAGCTCACCTTCGTCCGGGTTTACTCGGGCCGCCTGGAGACCGGCACTGCCGTGCTGAACTCCGTCAAGGGCAAGAAGGAGCGCATCGGCAAGATCTACCGCATGCACGCGAACAAGCGTGAGGAGATCGAGGCGGTGGGCGCCGGCGACATCGTCGCCGTGATGGGTCTGAAGCAGACCACGACCGGTGAGACGCTCTGCGATGACAAGAACCCGGTGATCCTGGAGTCCATGGACTTCCCGGCGCCGGTCATCCAGGTCGCCATCGAGCCCAAGTCCAAGGGTGACCAGGAGAAGCTGGGTGTCGCCATCCAGCGTCTCGCGGAGGAGGACCCCTCCTTCCACGTTCACTCGGACGAGGAGACCGGCCAGACCATCCTCGGCGGTATGGGCGAGCTGCACCTCGAGGTGCTGGTCGACCGTATGAAGCGTGAGTTCAGGGTCGAGGCCAACGTCGGTAAGCCGCAGGTCGCCTACCGTGAGACGATCCGCAAGACCGTCGAGCGTCACGACTTCACCCACAAGAAGCAGACCGGTGGTACCGGTCAGTTCGCCAAGGTGCAGATCGCGATCGAGCCCATCACCGAGACCGACGGTCCGGCGTACGAGTTCGTGAACAAGGTGACCGGTGGCCGTATCCCGCGGGAGTACATCCCGTCGGTGGACGCCGGTGCGCAGGAGGCCATGCAGTTCGGCATCCTGGCCGGCTACGAGATGACGGGCGTCCGCGTCATTCTTCTCGACGGTGGCTACCACGAGGTCGACTCCTCCGAGCTCGCGTTCAAGATCGCCGGTTCGCAGGCGTTCAAGGAGGCCGCGCGCAAGGCGTCCCCCGTGCTCCTCGAGCCGATGATGGCCGTCGAGGTCACCACGCCCGAGGAGTCGATGGGCGATGTCATCGGCGACCTCAACTCCCGCCGTGGCCAGATCCAGGCCATGGAGGAGCGCAGCGGCGCTCGCGTCGTGAAGGGCCTCGTGCCCCTCTCGGAGATGTTCGGCTATGTCGGAGACCTCCGCAGCAAGACGTCGGGTCGCGCCAGCTACTCGATGCAGTTCGACTCCTACGCCGAGGTTCCCCGGAACGTCGCCGAGGAGATCATCGCGAAGGCCAAGGGCGAGTAACACACCCCGTTTACACGCTTTAGGCTTGACACCGACCGCCGGGGCTCACCCGGAAGGGAAAACCCCGGCGGGCGGCATCCCAGCAAAGATCACCTGGCGCCGATGAGTAAGGCGTACCAGAACCACTCCGCAGGAGGACCCCAGTGGCGAAGGCAAAGTTCGAGCGGACTAAGCCGCACGTCAACATCGGCACCATCGGTCACATCGACCACGGTAAGACGACCCTCACGGCCGCCATTACCAAGGTGCTGCACGACGCGTACCCGGACCTGAACGAGGCCTCGGCCTTCGACCAGATCGACAAGGCTCCCGAGGAGCGCCAGCGCGGTATCACGATCTCGATCGCGCACGTCGAGTACCAGACGGAGGGCCGCCACTACGCCCACGTCGACTGCCCCGGTCACGCGGACTACATCAAGAACATGATCACGGGTGCGGCGCAGATGGACGGCGCCATCCTCGTCGTCGCCGCGACCGACGGCCCGATGCCGCAGACCAAGGAGCACGTGCTCCTGGCCCGCCAGGTCGGCGTTCCGTACATCGTCGTCGCCCTGAACAAGGCCGACATGGTGGACGACGAGGAGATCCTGGAGCTCGTCGAGCTCGAGGTCCGTGAGCTCCTCTCCGAGTACGAGTTCCCGGGCGACGACCTTCCGGTCGTCAAGGTCTCGGCGCTCAAGGCGCTCGAGGGCGACAAGGAGTGGGGCCAGACCGTTCTGGACCTCATGGCCGCCGTCGACGAGGCCATCCCGACCCCGCCGCGTGACACCGAGAAGCCCTTCCTCATGCCCGTCGAGGACGTCTTCACGATCACCGGTCGCGGTACGGTCGTCACCGGCCGTATCGAGCGTGGTGTCCTGAAGGTCAACGAGACCGTTGACATCATCGGCATCAAGCAGGACAAGACCACGACCACGGTCACCGGCATCGAGATGTTCCGCAAGCTGCTCGACGAGGGCCAGGCCGGTGAGAACGTCGGTCTGCTCCTCCGTGGCATCAAGCGCGAGGACGTCGAGCGCGGCCAGGTCATCATCAAGCCGGGTTCGGTCACGCCGCACACCGAGTTCGAGGCGCAGGCGTACATCCTGTCCAAGGACGAGGGTGGCCGCCACACGCCGTTCTTCAACAACTACCGTCCGCAGTTCTACTTCCGTACGACTGACGTGACGGGTGTTGTGACCCTCCCCGAGGGCACGGAGATGGTCATGCCGGGCGACAACACTGAGATGACCGTTGCGCTCATCCAGCCCGTCGCCATGGAAGAGGGCCTGAAGTTCGCCATCCGTGAGGGTGGCCGGACCGTGGGCGCCGGCCAGGTCACCAAGATCACGAAGTAAGTGATCTGACCTGGTAGCTCTTTCACGAGCACCTTGAGAGGGCCCGTACGACTTCGGTCGTACGGGCCCTTTCGCATGCCCGGTCCGCTGCCCGGGTCCGCCTCGCGCCCGGTGACCGAATTCGTATACGAATCTCGAACCCCGTTGCTGTACGGGACTGGTTCCCCCAGGTGAAACGAATCTTGGCGTGTATCGAAAGAATCACGTAACGCGTCCGTAATTCAGAGGGAAGACTGTAGGGACGGTCTCCTGCCCGTGGGTAGGGGGCCGATTGCTCTGCGCACCGACGTCGCCGGAGCCGACCGGTCGAACCGAGCCGGGTCGGCCGTTCCGGCGGCCCCGTCTGAAGGGACCCCCAGGTGACCCGCCCCGACACGAAGAGCCGTATCGCCTCCTTGCTCGCCGACATCGAGCGGCGCAATCCGGCGCAGCCCGAGTTCCTCCAGGCCGCGCACGAGGTGCTCGAAACCCTGGAGCCGGTGCTCTCGCGGCGCCCGGAGTACGCGGACGCGGCCCTCGTCGAGCGGCTGGTGGAGCCCGAACGGCAGATCATCTTCCGTGTGCCGTGGCAGGACGACCACGGCAAGGTCCAGGTCAACCGGGGCTACCGCGTGGAGTTCAACAGCGCGCTCGGCCCGTACAAGGGAGGTCTGCGCTTCCACCCGTCGGTGAACCTCGGCATCGTGAAGTTCCTCGGCTTCGAGCAGATCTTCAAGAACGCCCTGACCGGTCTCGGCATCGGCGGCGGCAAGGGCGGCAGCGACTTCGACCCGCGCGGCAGGTCGGACGCCGAGGTCATGCGGTTCTGCCAGTCGTTCATGACGGAGCTGTACCGGCACATCGGTGAGCACACGGACGTGCCGGCGGGCGACATCGGCGTGGGCGGCCGGGAGATCGGTTACCTCTTCGGCCAGTACCGCCGCATCACCAACCGCTGGGAGGCCGGCGTCCTCACCGGCAAGGGCACGCACTGGGGCGGCTCGCTGATCCGGCCCGAGGCGACCGGCTACGGCAACGTCCTGTTCGCCGCCGCCATGCTGCGCGAGCGCGGTGAGGACCTGGAGGGCCAGACCGCGGTCGTCTCCGGCTCCGGCAACGTCGCCACGTACACCATCGAGAAGCTCGCCGCCCTCGGCGCCAACGCCGTGACCTGCTCCGACTCGACGGGCTACGTCGTCGACGACAAGGGCATCGACGTCGAGCTGCTCAAGCAGGTCAAGGAGGTCGAGCGCGGACGGGTCTCCGACTACGCGGCGCGGCGCGGGGCGTCGGCGCGGTTCGTCGCGGGCGGCAGTGTCTGGGACGTGCCGGGGGATGTGGCGCTGCCCTCGGCGACCCAGAACGAACTGGACGCGACCGCGGCGGCCACCCTCGTCGGCAACGGCGTCAAGGCGGTCTCCGAGGGCGCCAACATGCCCACCACCCCCGAGGCGGTCCAGCTCTTCCAGAAGGCGGGCGTCGCCTTCGGCCCCGGCAAGGCGGCCAACGCGGGCGGTGTCGCGGTCAGCGCGCTGGAGATGAGCCAGAACCACGCCCGCACCTCGTGGTCGCGCGAGCGGGTCGAGGACGAGCTGACCGGCATCATGAACGCCATCCACGCCCTCTGCCACGAGACCGCCGAGCGCTACGGCGGCCCGGGCGACTACGTCAGCGGCGCGAACATCGCGGGCTTCGAGCGGGTCGCGGGGGCGATGCTGGAGCAGGGCGTGATCTGACCGGGTTCCGGCGTGCGCCCCGGCTCCGGTCCGGCCCCGGTCCGGTGGGTGGGTCGGGGCCGCGCCGGTACATCCGCCCGCATCCGAACGGATCCCAGCGGGGTCACACGGTGCGGGTGGGTGCCGATCCGTCCGGCCTGCGGGCATGTGATGTACCGGCACGTCCCCTCCTGCCGGATCCCGGCCGCGAGGAGGTCGGTGGGGGCCCCGACGTCGGGATCCGGTTTCCGGAGCCTCAGTTCGGCCCAGACGGTCTTGCGTGGGGGCGGTCCCGGCGTCGCGCCCCAGCGGTCCGCGTACGCGTCCACGAGGAGCAGGCCGCGGCCGGAGTCCATGTCGGCCTCGCCCGAGCGGAGTTGGGGGAGCCGGTCACCCATGGTGTCGGTCACCTCGATGCGGAGGGTGTCGCCGACGACGTACAGCGTGAGACGGAAGTCCCGTCCCGGTACGCGGCCGTGCGTCGCCGCGTTGGCCGCGAGCTCGGCGACGATCTGGTCCGCCGGGGTCAACGGCAGCTCCCAGGAACGGAGTTGTTCGGTGGCGAGCAGCCTCCCCAAGCGGGCGCCACGTGATGTGGGGGACAGCAGCACGCTGAAGTTGCGGACGGGGTCGACGCGTTGGGCCCCGGGCCCGGAGGTTTCCTGATTCACGTCACTCAGCGTGGCCGACTCCGCCTACGGTGAGCAGCGATGACGCCGGTGCGTACAGGCTTTGTCCGGTCGTTGTCCCGATCTGTCCCGGCTGTCCCGGGTGTCGTACGGGAACGGTGCGCGTTGGAGGTGGGTGGGTGTGAGCGGTGGGAGTGCGGACGAGCCGGGGTGGGACGTGAGCCCCGAGGACGAGATCGCCCCGGTGGTCGAGGCGGCCGGCCGCCAGGTCAGGCTCTGGCGGGAGGCGGCCGGGATGCGGGTGGTCGAGTTCGGGCGGGCGATCGGCTACGGGGAGGACCTGGTCCGGAAGGTCGAGCGCGGGGCGCGGATCCCGCGGGCCGACTTCCTGGACCGCGCGGACGACGTCCTGAACGCCGGCGGGCACCTCCGGGCCTTCAAGGACGACATGGAGAAGGCCCGGTACCCGAAGAAGGTCCGCGAACTGAAGATGCTGGAGGAGCGGGCCGTCGAGCTGCTGCTGTACAGCAACCACAACATCCATGGGTTGTTGCAGACGCCCGAATACGCGCAGGCGCTGTTCGAGACCCGCCAGCCCGCCTATCCGCAGGAAGTGGTGGAGCGTGAGACCGCCGCGCGCATGAGCCGGAGGGTGATCTACGAAAGGTCGCCTGCCCCAGCGCTCAGCTTCATCCAGGAAGAGGTGACTCTGCGGCGCCCGATCGGGGGCAGGATGAAGCTGCGTCGCCAGCTCGAACACCTACTGCACGTCGGCCAGTTGCGGAACGTGTCGTTTCAGGTGATGCCGACCGACCGAGAGGACCACGCCGGGATGCAGGGGCTCATCGAGGTGCTGAAGTTCGATGACGGTACGGCGGTCGGGCGATCAGACGGCGCTTTCAGCGGTCGCCCTGTCTCGGACCCCAGGGACTTGCGGATCCTGGAGCTGCGCTATGGCATCATCCGGGCCCGAGCCCTCACCCCGAGGGAGTCGTTGACCTTCATCGAGCAACTGCTGGGAGAGACATGATCCATGTGACCTCCCCCGAGGACCCCTCGGGGCTGATCTGGTTCAAGAGCAGCTACAGCAGCAGCAGCGAGGCCGGCGACTGCGTCGAAATAGCCCCCACCCCCACCGCGATCCACGTCCGCGACTCCAAGAACCCGGGCGGCGGCCGCCTGGCCATGGCTCCCGCGGCCTGGACGGCGTTCGTGGCGGCGCTGTAGAGGCGGTACCGGGCGGGACATTCCGGGTGGGTCTCACGTTCCGGCCGAGCCGGGTTTGATCTGCGTCACCTTAGGGGTACGATCCCTGGCTCGATTGGCCAGGCGGGTGTCCTGTATGGCAGACTAACGGGGTTGCTCGGTCGAGTGCCGATGCTGCGCGCCTCTCGTCGGGAGGACTGGAAGCGAGTCCCACAGTACTCGTCGCCCAATCTGTCGTCAGGCAGCACTGGGGCGGACGTACGGGAATCTTCCGGGAAGTGTCAGCGGGGTGCAGGCCAGGCGCCCGGTGGGTGTTCTCACCCCCGGTCCTGCGGTTGCTTTCGGGCGGAGCCGTGTCCCTGGTTGGGAAATCCGTAATGGATATCTCTGTCGCCAGGAGCGCGACACACCCGACCGCGTGGGTCGGAGACGGAACGCGAACCCCCGAGTGCCAGAGCGTTTTAATCGAGACAAAGGACTACTGAGTAGCCATGGCGGGACAGAAGATCCGCATCCGGCTCAAGGCCTACGACCACGAGGTCATCGACTCCTCGGCGAAGAAGATCGTCGAGACGGTGACGCGCACTGGTGCGTCGGTCGCGGGCCCGGTGCCGCTGCCCACTGAGAAGAACGTGTACTGCGTCATCAAGTCGCCGCACAAGTACAAGGACTCTCGCGAGCACTTCGAGATGCGCACGCACAAGCGCCTCATCGACATCCTCGACCCCACGCCCAAGACCGTTGACTCCCTGATGCGACTCGACCTCCCGGCCGGTGTCGACATCGAGATCAAGCTCTAGGGATCGGTGATCTGAGAATGGCTAAGCAGATCAAGGGCATCCTCGGCGAGAAGCTCGGCATGACGCAGGTGTGGGACGAGAACAACCGTGTTGTTCCCGTCACCGTCGTCAAGGCCGGCCCGAACGTCGTGACCCAGGTTCGTACGAACGACGTCGACGGCTACGAGTCCGTCCAGATCGCGTTCGGCGAGATCGACCCGCGCAAGGTGAACAAGCCCCTCAAGGGCCACTTCGCGAAGGCCGACGTCACCCCCCGCCGCCACCTCGTCGAGATCCGTACCGCTGACGCCAGCGAGTACACCCTCGGCCAGGAGATCACCGCTGAGGTGTTCGAGGCCGGCATCAAGGTGGACGTGACCGGCAACAGCAAGGGCAAGGGCTTCGCCGGTGTCATGAAGCGTCACAACTTCAAGGGCCTCGGCGCCGGACACGGTGTCCAGCGCAAGCACCGCTCCCCCGGCTCCATCGGTGGCTGTGCCACCCCGGGCCGTGTGTTCAAGGGCGTCCGCATGGCGGGCCGCATGGGCAACGAGCGGGTCACCACCCAGAACCTGACCGTTCACGCCGTTGACGCGGAGAAGGGCCTGCTCCTCATCAAGGGAGCGATCCCTGGTCCGAACGGCGGCCTCGTCCTGGTCCGTACCGCGGCCAAGGGGGCCTGAGGACATGAGCACCATTGACATTCTGTCGCCCTCCGGCGACACCGCCGGGACTGTAGAGCTCCCGGCCGAGATCTTCGACGTCGAGAAGATCAGCATCCCGCTGCTTCACCAGGTTGTCGTCGCGCAGCTGGCCGCGGCCCGTCAGGGCACGCACAAGGTCAAGCGTCGTGGCGAGGTCCGTGGTGGTGGCCGCAAGCCTTACCGCCAGAAGGGCACCGGCCGCGCCCGTCAGGGTTCGACCCGCGCGCCGCAGTTCGCCGGCGGTGGCGTCGTCCACGGCCCCACCCCGCGTGACTACTCGCAGCGGACCCCGAAGAAGATGAAGGCCGCGGCCCTGCGCCACGCCCTCACCGACCGGGCCCGCAACGCTCGCATCCACGTCATCACCGGCGTGATCGAGGGCGAGACCCCCTCCACCAAGGCCGCGAAGAGCTTCCTCGGCAAGGTCAGCGAGCGCAAGAACGTGCTCCTGGTCATCGAGCGCTCCGACGAGGCCGCGCTGCTCTCCGCGCGCAACCTGCCCCAGGTCCACATCCTGGAGCCGGGCCAGCTGAACACGTACGACGTTCTCGTCTCGGACGACGTGGTCTTCACCCAGGCCGCTTTCGAGTCCTTCGTGTCTGGCCCCCAGGCCGCTGACACCGAAGGGAGCGAAGCCTGATGGCTACGCGTCACCCGAGCATTGCCTCGAAGGCCGCCAAGGCCGCCAAGGCCGCGCGCGTCGCCAAGGCGAAGCGCCACGAGGCCGAAGGCAAGAACACCGTCGAGACCCCGCTGAGCAAGAGCTTCACGGATCCCCGTGACGTCCTCCTCAAGCCGGTCGTCTCGGAGAAGAGCTACGCGCTGCTCGACGAGGGCAAGTACACCTTCGTCGTGGACCCGCGGGCCAACAAGACCCAGATCAAGCAGGCCGTCCAGGCGGTCTTCTCGGTCAAGGTCACCGGGGTCAACACGATCAACCGTCAGGGCAAGCGCAAGCGCACCAAGACGGGCTTCGGCAAGCGTGCTGACAGCAAGCGCGCGATCGTGACCCTCGCTGAGGGCGACCGTATCGACATCTTCGGCCAGGCCTCCTAACGGAGCGCCCTGGTCCGAATATCGGACGAGGACTGAGAAATGGGAATCCGCAAGTACAAGCCGACTACGCCGGGCCGTCGTGGCTCCAGCGTCGCCGACTTCGTCGAGGTCACGCGGTCCACGCCGGAGAAGTCGCTGGTCCGCCCGCTGCACAGCAAGGGCGGCCGTAACAACGCCGGTCGTGTGACCGTTCGCCACCAGGGTGGCGGACACAAGCGCGCCTACCGAGTGATCGACTTCCGTCGTCACGACAAGGACGGCGTGCCGGCGAAGGTCGCGCACATCGAGTACGACCCCAACCGCACCGCGCGCATCGCGCTGCTGCACTACGCGGACGGCGAGAAGCGCTACATCCTCGCCCCCCGCAACCTGTCGCAGGGTGACCGCGTCGAGAACGGTCCTGGGGCCGACATCAAGCCGGGCAACAACCTGGCGCTCCGCAACATCCCGGTCGGTACCACGATCCACGCGATCGAGATCCGTCCCGGTGGCGGCGCCAAGTTCGCCCGCTCCGCCGGTGCCTCGGTGCAGCTGCTCGCGAAGGAGGGCACGATGGCCCACCTTCGTATGCCTTCCGGCGAGATCCGCCTGGTCGACCAGCGCTGCCGCGCCACGGTCGGCGAGGTCGGCAACGCCGAGCAGAGCAACATCAACTGGGGTAAGGCCGGCCGTAAGCGCTGGCTGGGCGTTCGCCCGTCCGTCCGCGGTGTGGCGATGAACCCGGTTGACCACCCGCACGGTGGTGGTGAGGGCAAGACCTCCGGTGGTCGCCACCCGGTCTCCCCGTGGGGTCAGAAGGAGGGTCGTACTCGTTCGCCGAAGAAGGCTTCGAACAAGTACATCGTCCGCCGCCGCAAGACGAACAAGAAGCGCTAGGAGCGGGTTTAGATGCCGCGCAGTCTCAAGAAGGGACCCTTCGTCGACGGACACCTTGTAAAGAAGGTGGACGTACAGAACGAAGCCGGTACCAAGAACGTCATCAAGACCTGGTCCCGTCGCTCGATGATCATCCCGGCCATGCTCGGCCACACGATCGCGGTGCACAACGGCAAGACCCACATCCCGGTGTTTGTCACCGAGTCGATGGTCGGCCACAAGCTCGGCGAGTTCTCGCCGACGCGCACCTTCCGGGGTCACGTCAAGGACGACCGGAAGTCGAAGCGCCGCTAACGCGGGGTGGAATCGACCATGACAGACACTGGAAGGACAACCATGGAAGCCAGGGCCCAGGCGCGGTACATCCGCGTTACGCCCATGAAGGCCCGCCGAGTGGTGGACCTTATCCGTGGCATGGATGCCACGGAGGCTCAGGCGGTCCTGCGTTTCGCCCCGCAGGCCGCGAGCGTGCCGGTCGGCAAGGTGCTTGACAGCGCCATTGCCAACGCCGCGCACAACTACGACCACACCGACGCCGACAGCCTCTTCATCTCCGAGGCGTACGTCGACGAGGGTCCGACCCTGAAGCGGTTCCGGCCGCGTGCCCAGGGCCGTGCCTACCGGATCCGCAAGCGGACCAGCCACATCACCGTGGTCGTCAGCAGCAAGGAAGGAACCCGGTAATGGGCCAGAAGGTTAACCCGCATGGGTTCCGGCTCGGCATCACCACGGACTTCAAGTCCCGCTGGTACGCCGACAAGCTGTACAAGGACTACGTCAAGGAAGACGTCGCCATCCGTCGGATGATGACGTCCGGCATGGAGCGCGCCGGCATCTCGAAGGTTGAGATCGAGCGCACCCGTGACCGTGTGCGGGTGGACATCCACACCGCGCGTCCGGGCATCGTCATCGGCCGCCGTGGCGCCGAGGCCGACCGCATCCGCGGCGACCTCGAGAAGCTCACGGGCAAGCAGGTCCAGCTGAACATCCTCGAGGTCAAGAACCCCGAGACGGACGCTCAGCTGGTTGCTCAGGCCGTTGCCGAGCAGCTTTCCTCCCGCGTCTCCTTCCGCCGCGCCATGCGTAAGAGCATGCAGTCGGCGATGAAGGCGGGCGCCAAGGGCATCAAGATCCAGTGCGGCGGCCGCCTCGGCGGCGCCGAGATGTCCCGCTCGGAGTTCTACCGCGAGGGCCGTGTGCCCCTGCACACGCTCCGCGCGAACGTCGACTACGGCTTCTTCGAGGCCAAGACGACCTTCGGCCGCATCGGTGTGAAGGTCTGGATCTACAAGGGCGACGTCAAGAACATCGCCGAGGTCCGCGCCGAGAACGCCGCTGCCCGTGCCGGCAACCGCCCGGCCCGTGGCGGCGCTGACCGCCCGGCCGGCCGCGGTGGCCGCGGTGGCGAGCGTGGCGGTCGCGGTCGTAAGCCGCAGACGGCTCCCGCTGCCGAGGCCCCCAAGGCCGAGGCTCCGGCTGCCGCTCCGGCTGAGAGCACCGGAACGGAGGCCTGACCGACATGCTGATCCCCCGTAGGGTCAAGCACCGCAAGCAGCACCACCCGAAGCGCCGTGGTCAGGCCAAGGGCGGCACGCAGGTTTCGTTCGGCGAGTACGGCATTCAGGCCCTCACGCCGGCGTACGTGACGAACCGCCAGATCGAGGCCGCTCGTATCGCGATGACCCGTCACATCAAGCGTGGCGGCAAGGTCTGGATCAACATCTACCCGGACCGCCCGCTCACCAAGAAGCCTGCCGAGACCCGCATGGGTTCCGGTAAGGGTTCCCCCGAGTGGTGGATCGCGAACGTGCACCCGGGCCGGGTCATGTTCGAACTGTCCTACCCCAACGAGAAGATCGCCCGTGAGGCCCTCACTCGCGCAGCCCACAAGCTGCCGATGAAGTGCCGGATCGTCAAGCGCGAGGCAGGTGAAGCGTGATGTCGGCCGGTACCAAGGCGTCCGAGCTGCGCGAACTGGGTGACGAGGAGCTTCTCGCGAAGCTCCGCGAAGCCAAGGAAGAGCTGTTCAACCTCCGCTTCCAGGCGGCGACCGGTCAGCTCGAGAACCACGGGCGGCTCAAGGCCGTCCGCAAGGACATCGCGCGGATCTACACCCTGATGCGTGAGCGCGAGCTGGGCATCGAGACGGTGGAGAGCGCCTGATGAGCGAGAGCAACGTGACTGAGCAGAAGACCGACCGCGGTTTCCGCAAGACCCGCGAGGGTCTGGTCGTCAGCGACAAGATGGACAAGACCGTCGTCGTCGCCGTCGAGGACCGCGTGAAGCACGCGCTGTACGGCAAGGTCATCCGCCGTACCAGCAAGCTCAAGGCCCACGACGAGCAGAACGCCGCCGGCGTCGGCGACCGCGTCCTCCTCATGGAGACCCGGCCGCTGTCCTCGACGAAGCGCTGGCGCATCGTCGAGATCCTCGAGAAGGCCAAGTAAGTACCTCAGGGGTTTCCCTGAGGTTGGTTCCGCCAGGCTCGGGGCGGGGTCGCGATGAGCGCCCCCGCCCCGGGAACCGGCAGACAAACAGGAGATAGACGTGATCCAGCAGGAGTCGCGACTGCGTGTCGCCGACAACACTGGTGCGAAGGAAATCCTTTGCATCCGTGTGCTCGGTGGCTCCGGTCGCCGCTACGCGGGCATCGGTGACGTGATCGTCGCCACCGTCAAGGACGCGATCCCCGGCGGCAACGTGAAGAAGGGTGACGTCGTCAAGGCCGTCATCGTTCGCACCGTCAAGGAGCGCCGCCGTCCGGACGGCTCGTACATCCGCTTCGACGAGAACGCCGCCGTCATTCTGAAGAACGACGGCGACCCTCGCGGCACCCGTATCTTCGGCCCCGTCGGCCGTGAGCTGCGCGAGAAGAAGTTCATGAAGATCATCTCGCTCGCGCCGGAGGTGCTGTAAGCATGAAGATCAAGAAGGGCGACCTGGTTCAGGTCATCACCGGTAAGGACAAGGGCAAGCAGGGCAAGGTCATCGCGGCCTTCCCCCGCGAGGACCGCGTCCTGGTCGAGGGTGTCAACCGGGTCAAGAAGCACACGAAGGCCGGTCCGACCGCCAAGGGTTCCCAGGCCGGTGGCATCGTCACGACCGAGGCGCCCGTCCACGTCTCCAACGTCCAGCTGGTCGTTGAGAAGGACGGCAACAAGGTCGTCACGCGCGTCGGTTACCGCTTCGACGACGAGGGCAACAAGATCCGCGTTGCCAAGCGGACGGGTGAGGACATCTGATGGCTACCACCACCACTCCGCGTCTCAAGACGAAGTACCGCGAGGAGATCGCGGCGAAGTTGCAGGAAGAGTTCTCCTACGAGAACGTCATGCAGACGCCGGGCCTCGTGAAGATCGTGGTCAACATGGGTGTCGGCGACGCCGCCCGTGACTCGAAGCTCATGGACGGTGCCGTCCGTGACCTGACCACGATCACCGGTCAGAAGCCGGCCATCACCAAGGCCCGCAAGTCCATCGCGCAGTTCAAGCTGCGTGAGGGTCAGCCGATCGGTGCCCACGTCACCCTCCGTGGCGACCGCATGTGGGAGTTCCTGGACCGCACCCTGTCGCTCGCGCTCCCGCGCATCCGCGACTTCCGTGGTCTGTCCCCCAAGCAGTTCGACGGCCGTGGCAACTACACCTTCGGTCTCACGGAGCAGGTCATGTTCCACGAGATCGACCAGGACAAGATCGACCGTACCCGGGGCATGGACATCACCGTGGTGACCACGGCGACCAACGACGCTGAGGGCCGCGCCCTTCTCCGTCACCTCGGCTTCCCCTTCAAGGAGGCGTAAGCGAGATGGCGAAGAAGGCTCTGATTGCCAAGGCTGCTCGTAAGCCCAAGTTCGGTGTGCGTGGCTACACGCGCTGCCAGCGCTGCGGTCGTCCGCACTCCGTGTACCGCAAGTTCGGCCTCTGCCGCGTGTGCCTTCGTGAGATGGCTCACCGTGGCGAGCTGCCGGGCGTGACCAAGAGCTCCTGGTAGTCCCCGTAATTCTGGGATTCCAGGGCTCTCGGTAAGCAATGGGCTCTGTCGGGTGCCCAGCTCTCCATGGCTTAGGCTAGGAGGGTTGGGCGCCTGACGCCCGTACGACTTACTACGCCGTAGGTCCCCGCACCGCACCCGTCCCGCCCATGAGTGGGGAGAGGGATGGCGCATACAGGAAACCCCGGCGAGAGAGGCCGAAGGCCAATTCATGACCATGACTGATCCGATCGCAGACATGCTTACGCGTCTGCGTAACGCGAACTCGGCGTACCACGACACCGTGGGTATGCCGCACAGCAAGATCAAGTCGCACATCGCGGAGATCCTCCAGCAGGAGGGCTTCATCACGGGCTGGAAGGTCGAGGACGCCGAGGTCGGCAAGAACCTCGTTCTCGAGCTGAAGTTCGGCCCGAACCGTGAGCGCTCCATCGCGGGCATCAAGCGGATCTCCAAGCCCGGTCTCCGGGTTTACGCGAAGTCCACCAACCTGCCCAAGGTGCTGGGCGGCCTCGGCGTGGCGATCATCTCCACGTCGCACGGGCTCCTCACCGACAAGCAGGCCGGCAAGAAGGGCGTAGGCGGAGAAGTCCTCGCCTACGTCTGGTAGCGGAAGGGAACGGAGGAAACAGCTATGTCGCGTATTGGCAAGCTCCCCATCACGGTTCCCGCCGGCGTGGACGTCACCATCGACGGCCGTACGGTCTCGGTCAAGGGCCCCAAGGGCTCCCTGACCCACACCGTCGTGGCGCCGATCGAGATCGCCAAGGGTGAGGACGGCGTTCTGAACGTCACCCGCCCCAACGACGAGCGTCAGAACAAGGCCCTCCACGGCCTGTCCCGCACGCTGGTGGCGAACATGATCACCGGCGTGACCGAGGGTTACGTGAAGAAGCTCGAGATCAGCGGTGTCGGTTACCGCGTTCTGGCGAAGGGCTCCAACCTGGAGTTCTCGCTCGGCTACAGCCACTCGATCACTGTCGAGGCCCCCGAAGGCATCACCTTCAAGGTCGAGAACCCGACGCGGTTCTCGGTCGAGGGCATCGACAAGCAGAAGGTCGGCGAGGTTGCGGCCAACATCCGCAAGCTGCGCAAGCCCGACCCGTACAAGGCCAAGGGCGTCAAGTACGAGGGCGAAGTCATTCGTCGCAAGGTCGGAAAGGCGGGTAAGTAAGCCATGGCATACGGTGTCAAGATTGCTAAGGGCGACGCTTACAAGCGTGCTGCCATCAAGCGTCGTCACATCCGGATCCGTAAGCACATCTCGGGTACGGCTGAGCGTCCGCGCCTGGTCGTGACGCGCTCCAACCGTCACATCGTGGCCCAGGTCATCGACGACGTTAAGGGTCACACCCTCGCGTCGGCGTCGACCCTGGACACCACGATCCGCGGTGGCGAGGCCGACAAGTCGGCTCAGGCGAAGTCGGTCGGCGCCCTGGTCGCCGAGCGCGCCAAGGCCGCCGGTGTCGAGGCTGTCGTATTCGACCGTGGTGGCAACCAGTACGCCGGGCGCATCGCCGCCCTGGCGGACGCCGCCCGCGAAGCCGGACTCAAGTTCTGAGTCGCCCGTCGCGCTAGCGACTTGATTGTCGCTGCGTAGCTAGCGGAAAAAGAGAGAGGTAATCCAATGGCTGGACCCCAGCGCCGCGGAAGCGGTGCCGGTGGCGGCGAGCGGCGGGACCGGAAGGGCCGTGACGGCGGCGCTGCTGCTGCCGAGAAGACCGCGTACGTTGAGCGCGTTGTCGCGATCAACCGCGTCGCCAAGGTTGTGAAGGGTGGTCGTCGCTTCAGCTTCACCGCGCTGGTCGTGGTGGGCGATGGTGACGGCACCGTCGGTGTCGGTTACGGCAAGGCCAAGGAGGTGCCGGCCGCGATCGCCAAGGGTGTTGAAGAGGCCAAGAAGCACTTCTTCAAGGTCCCCCGTATCCAGGGCACCATCCCGCACCCGATCACGGGCGAGAAGGCCGCGGGCGTCGTCCTGCTCAAGCCTGCTTCCCCCGGTACCGGCGTTATCGCCGGTGGCCCGGTGCGTGCAGTGCTCGAGTGCGCCGGCGTTCACGACATCCTGTCGAAGTCGCTCGGTTCTTCCAACGCGATCAACATCGTGCACGCGACCGTGGCGGCCCTCAAGGGCCTCCAGCGTCCCGAGGAGATCGCGGCTCGCCGTGGTCTGCCCCTCGAGGACGTCGCCCCCGCGGCGCTCCTTCGTGCACGTGCCGGGGCGGGTGCCTAATGGCTCGCCTCAAGGTCACGCAGACGAAGTCGTACATCGGCAGCAAGCAGAACCACCGTGACACCCTGCGCTCCCTTGGTCTCAAGGGCATCAACACGCAGGTCGTCAAGGAGGACCGCCCCGAGTTCCGCGGAATGGTTCACACCGTCCGCCACCTCGTGACGGTCGAGGAGGTCGACTGATCATGGCGGAAAACAACCCGCTCAAGATCCACAACCTCCGTCCCGCCCCGGGCGCCAAGACCGCCAAGACCCGTGTTGGTCGTGGTGAGGCGTCGAAGGGTAAGACGGCTGGTCGTGGTACCAAGGGCACGAAGGCCCGCTACCAGGTTCCGGAGCGCTTCGAGGGTGGCCAGATGCCCCTCCACATGCGTCTTCCGAAGCTGAAGGGCTTCCGTAACCCGTTCAAGACCGAGTTCCAGGTCGTGAACCTCGACAAGCTGGGCGCGCTGTACCCGGAGGGTGGCGAGGTCACCGTCGAGGGTCTCGTCGCCAAGGGTGCCGTTCGCAAGAACAGCCTCGTCAAGGTCCTCGGCCAGGGCGAGATCTCCGTGGCGCTCCAGGTGACGGTCGACGCCGTCTCCGGTTCCGCCAAGGAGAAGATCACCGCCGCCGGCGGTACCGTCACCGAGCTCGTCTGATTTCAGCAGGCGTCTCGATGACCTGAACGATCCCGACCGGGGATGCCCACAAAAGGGGCATCCCCGGTTGGTCGTTCCTAGGGGGGCAGTGTCGCCGGTAAGGTGGCCTGCACTGTTAATTTTCGTCCGGCGTGCCTCATGGGAACTCCGGGCGGTCTTTGGCTGTTGGTTAGCTGTCAGTCATCCGTCGAACCTCAAGACTCACCCTCGGACGCGGTAGCGCGGGGGTCGCAGGAGGCACCGTGCTCACCGCGTTCGCCCGGGCGTTCAGGACGCCCGACCTGCGCAAGAAGCTGCTCTTCACGCTCGGCATCATCGTGGTCTACCGGGTCGGTACCCACATCCCGATCCCCGGTGTGAACTACAAGAACGTCCAGTCGTGCATCGACGTGGCCGACTCGAACCGTGGGCTGTTCAGCCTGATCAACATGTTCAGCGGCGGCGCGCTGCTCCAGATCACGATCTTCGCGCTCGGCATCATGCCGTACATCACGGCGAGCATCATTCTCCAGCTGCTCACCGTGGTGATCCCGCGACTGGAAGCCCTCAAGAAGGAGGGCTCGGCCGGCACGGCGAAGATCACGCAGTACACCCGCTATCTGACGGTCGCCCTCGCCATCCTCCAGGGCACGGGCCTGGTGGCCACCGCCCGCAGCGGCGCGCTGTTCTCCGGCTGCCCCGTGGCCAACCAGATCGTGCCCGACCAGTCGATCTTCACCACCATCACGATGGTCATCACGATGACCGCCGGCACCTGTGTCGTGATGTGGCTCGGTGAGCTGATCACCGACCGCGGCATCGGCAACGGCATGTCGATCCTGATGTTCATCTCGATCGCCGCGACCTTCCCGAGCGCGCTGTGGACCGTCAAGGTCCAGGGCAAGCTCGCCGGTGGCTGGATCGAGTTCGGCACGGTCATCGCGGTGGGCCTGTGCATGGTCGGCCTGGTGGTCTTCGTCGAGCAGGCGCAGCGCCGGATTCCGGTCCAGTACGCGAAGCGCATGATCGGCCGCCGTTCCTACGGCGGGACGTCGACCTACATTCCGCTGAAGGTCAACCAGGCAGGTGTGATTCCTGTCATCTTCGCGTCGTCGCTGCTCTACATTCCGAGCCTGGTCGCCCAGTTCTCGAAGAGCAACTCCGGGTGGAAAACGTGGGTCACGCAGAACCTGACCAAGGGTGACCACCCGATTTACATCACCCTGTACTTCCTTCTGATCGTGTTCTTCGCGTTCTTCTACGTGGCGATCTCGTTCAACCCCGAGGAAGTCGCCGACAACATGAAGAAGTATGGTGGCTTCATCCCGGGCATCCGGGCTGGCCGGCCGACCGCTGAGTACCTCAGCTACGTACTCAACCGGATCACCTGGCCGGGTTCGCTGTATCTGGGGCTGATCGCTCTCGTGCCGACGGTGGCGTTGGTTGGTTTCGGGGCAAACCAGAACTTCCCGTTCGGTGGCACCAGCATCCTCATCATCGTGGGTGTCGGCCTCGAGACGGTGAAGCAGATCGAGAGTCAGCTTCAGCAGCGCAATTACGAAGGGTTCCTCCGCTGATGCGAATCGTCCTCGTCGGGCCGCCCGGTGCCGGGAAGGGAACGCAGGCCGCGTTCCTCGCCAAGAATCTGGCGATCCCGCACATCTCCACGGGCGACCTCTTCCGCGCCAACATCTCTCAGCAGACGGAACTCGGCAAGCTGGCGAAGTCCTACATGGACAAGGGCGAACTGGTGCCGGACGAGGTCACCATCGCCATGGCCAAGGACCGCATGGAGCAGCCCGACGCCGAGAGCGGCTTCCTTCTCGACGGCTTCCCGCGCAACGTCTCGCAGGCCGAGGCGCTGGACGAGATGCTCGGCACCGAGGGCATGAAGCTGGACGCGGTGCTGGACCTGGAGGTCCCCGAGGACGAGGTGGTCCGCCGTATCGCGGGCCGTCGCATCTGCCGCAACGACTCCTCGCACGTCTTCCACGTGTCGTACAAGGCGCCGAAGCAGGAAGGCGTCTGTGACGTCTGCGGCGGCGAGCTGTACCAGCGTGACGACGACTCCGAGGAGACCGTCCGTACGCGGCTCGAGGTCTACCACACGCAGACCGAGCCGATCATCGACTACTACCGCGCCCAGAGCCTGGTCGTCACGATCCCGGCGCTCGGCAAGGTGGAAGACGTCACGGCGCGCTCGATGGAGGCGCTGGCCCGCGAGGACGCCTAAGTCCGTGCGCGGTCCGCTCCGGGGTGCTCAGGCACCGCGGGGGGCGTGAAAGAGTTACGTCGCATCGGCCGCGGCACCCTCACCGGGTGCCGCGGCCGACGTGCGAGGCGGGCAGGGCGAGGTCCCTGTGCGCGACGGGGTCCCATGACCCCGGGCGGGGCGGGTCGAGTCCCCCGTATCGTTGGAGTAGTCCGCAGTTCCGGTCCAGAAAGGCCGCAGCCACCATGGTGCAGATCAAGACCCCCGAGCAGATCGCCAAGATGCGTGAGGCGGGGCTGGTCGTCGCGGCCATCCATGCGGCCACGCGGGAAGCGGCCGTGCCCGGTGCGACGACCCGGGATCTGGACGAGGTCGCGCGCAAGGTGCTCGACGAGCACGGCGCGAAGTCGAACTTCCTCGGGTACGGCGGTTTCCCGGCGACGATCTGCACCTCGGTCAACGAGGTCGTCGTCCACGGCATCCCGGACGACAAGACCGTCCTGAAGGACGGCGACATCATCTCCATCGACGCCGGCGCGATCGTGGACGGCTGGCACGGTGACGCCGCGTTCACCGCCTTCGTGGGCTCCGGGCACGCCCCGGAGCTGATCGAGCTCTCCCGGGTGACGGAGGAGTCGATGTGGGCGGGCATCGCGGCCATGAAGACGGGCGGCCGCCTGGTCGACATCTCCCGGGCCATCGAGACCTACATCCGCCGCCAGCCCAAGCCGGGCGGCGGCAAGTACGGCATCGTCGAGGACTACGGCGGCCACGGCATCGGCACCGAGATGCACATGGACCCGCACCTGCTGAACTACGTCGAGCGCAAGCGGGGCAAGGGGCCGAAGCTGGTTCCCGGCCTGTGCCTGGCGATCGAGCCGATGGTGTCGCTCGGCACACCGCGGACCGAGGTGCTCGAGGACGACTGGACCGTGATCACCACGGACGGCACCTGGTCCTCGCACTGGGAGCACTCCGTGGCGCTGACGCCCGAGGGCCCGCTCGTCCTCACGGCTCCCGACTGCGGCCGGGCCAAGCTCGCCGAGTACGGGGTCACGGCGGCGCCGGATCCCCTCGCGGGCTGACCCGACCGCCCGGTTGTTCGCAGGATCACGTGACATCGATCCTGTGTTCGATATCGCGGGGCGTATTTCGCCCGCCTCATTTCCTCGACGGCCGTGCAATCGGCCCGCCCCGCCCCTCGCGCATACCGCGCCGAAGGGTGGGGCATCGTCATGAGTAGCGATGGCGGACGGAGACCAATTCGTCTTTCCGGGGGCCCTGACGTAGACTGACTCGTCGGCTCTCGTGCACCCGCATGTCTGCATGCGCTCGCACGAAGTCGATCAAGGTAGTCGATTCGAAGGGCAAAGCGTGGCCAAGAAGCAAGGTGCCATCGAGATCGAGGGCACTGTCGTTGAGTCTCTTCCGAACGCGATGTTCAAGGTGGAGCTCCAGAACGGCCACCAGGTCCTGGCGCACATCAGCGGCAAGATGCGCATGCACTACATCCGCATCCTCCCTGACGACCGGGTCGTGGTGGAGTTGTCTCCGTACGACCTGACGCGCGGCCGGATCGTCTACCGCTACAAGTAGATCTTGCCTTGCTCCGTGTTCCCGTTCCGGGGCGCGGGGGGTGGCACTGACCCGGAGAACCTCACCTAATGAAGGTCAAGCCGAGCGTCAAGAAGATCTGCGACAAGTGCAGGGTGATCCGCCGTCACGGTCGGGTCATGGTCATCTGCGAAAACCCGCGCCACAAGCAGCGCCAGGGCTGACGCACGACCGCACCTTCTGCACCCGCAGATACTTCGCGCGACGCAAGCAGTACATGTTCATACGCAGGATCCAGGGCTGAGTCTCATCAGGCCTGACACCCCCGGTCGGAGGCCGGGGACCCGGTTCGTACCGACTCCTCGATCCCTGGATCAGAGGACGACGGCGGGCGGGATCCGGTTCTGCGGAAGACCTCCGAACGACAACTGGAGCCATTGAATGGCACGCGTTTCCGGTGTTGACATCCCGCGCGAAAAGCGTGTGGAGGTCGCCCTCACCTACGTGTTCGGCATCGGCCGGACCCTTTCCCAGCAGACGCTGGCCGAGACTGGCGTGAACCCCAACACGCGCGTTCGTGACCTCTCCGAGGAGGAGCTGGTCAAGATCCGCGAGTACGTGGACGCCAACATCAAGACCGAGGGTGACCTCCGTCGCGAGATTCAGGCCGACATCCGCCGCAAGGTGGAGATCGGTTGCTACCAGGGTTTGCGCCACCGTCGTGGCCTGCCCGTCCACGGTCAGCGCACCAGCACGAACGCTCGTACCCGCAAGGGCCCGCGTCGCGCCATCGCCGGCAAGAAGAAGCCGGGCAAGAAGTAGTCCTCAGCGGACAACGCTTCATCAGCGGTCTTCGCTGTAGGACCGACCACCTCCCCGTAGGAGAAACAGATGCCCCCCAAGGGTCGTCAGGGCGCCGCCAAGAAGGTGCGCCGCAAGGAAAAGAAGAACGTCGCTCACGGGCACGCTCACATCAAGAGCACGTTCAACAACACGATCGTCTCGATCACGGACCCCTCGGGCAACGTGATCTCCTGGGCCTCCGCCGGCCACGTCGGCTTCAAGGGCTCGCGCAAGTCCACCCCCTTCGCCGCGCAGATGGCCGCCGAGTCGGCCGCCCGTCGCGCGCAGGAGCACGGCATGCGCAAGGTTGACGTCTTCGTGAAGGGCCCGGGCTCCGGTCGCGAGACCGCGATCCGCTCCCTCCAGGCCACTGGCCTCGAGGTCGGCTCGATCCAGGACGTCACCCCCACCCCGCACAACGGCTGCCGTCCGCCGAAGCGCCGCCGCGTCTGACGCACGGCCGCTCGGTCGTCGATCTCGACGGCCCTGTGCTGGACAGAGGTTTTCGGGCGGTACGGCTCCGTAAAAGGGCCGTATCGCCCGTACCCTTGCTGTACCCGGTCTCTTCGGAGGCCAGGTTTTGTCGGGCGTCAAATAGCGGGCGTCCACGAATGAAGGATCTGATCACCACATGCTGATCGCTCAGCGCCCCTCGTTGACCGAAGAGGTCGTCGACGAATTCCGCTCCCGGTTCGTGATCGAGCCGCTGGAGCCGGGCTTCGGCTACACCCTCGGCAACTCCCTGCGCCGCACCCTCCTCTCGTCGATCCCCGGAGCCGCTGTCACCAGCATCCGCATCGACGGTGTCCTGCACGAGTTCACCACCGTGCCGGGCGTCAAGGAGGACGTCACCGACCTGATCCTCAACATCAAGCAGCTGGTCGTCTCCTCGGAGCACGACGAGCCGGTCGTGATGTACCTGCGCAAGCAGGGCCCGGGTCTGGTCACCGCCGCCGACATCGCGCCCCCGGCCGGTGTCGAGGTCCACAACCCCGACCTCGTCCTCGCCACGCTCAACGGCAAGGGCAAGCTGGAGATGGAGCTGACCGTCGAGCGCGGTCGCGGCTACGTCTCCGCCGTTCAGAACAAGCAGGTCGGTCAGGAGATCGGGCGCATCCCGGTCGACTCGATCTACTCGCCGGTGCTGAAGGTCACGTACAAGGTCGAGGCGACCCGTGTCGAGCAGCGCACCGACTTCGACAAGCTGATCGTCGACGTCGAGACCAAGCAGGCCATGCGTCCCCGTGACGCCATGGCGTCGGCCGGCAAGACCCTGGTCGAGCTGTTCGGTCTGGCCCGCGAGCTCAACATCGACGCCGAGGGCATCGACATGGGCCCGTCCCCCACGGACGCCGCCCTCGCCGCCGATCTCGCGCTGCCGATCGAGGAGCTGGAGCTCACGGTCCGCTCGTACAACTGCCTCAAGCGTGAGGGCATCCACTCCGTGGGTGAGCTCGTCGCCCGCTCCGAGGCCGACCTCCTGGACATCCGCAACTTCGGTGCGAAGTCCATCGACGAGGTCAAGGCGAAGCTGGCCGGCATGGGCCTGGCCCTCAAGGACAGCCCGCCCGGATTCGACCCGACCGCCGCCGCCGACGCCTTCGGCGCCGACGACGACGCGGACGCCGGTTTCGTCGAGACCGAGCAGTACTGATCGCCTCCGGCGGGACAGCCGTCCTTGGGCGGTGGTCCCGCCGGACCGATCGCGACGGCCGGCCGGCCGTGGCTGGTCGCGCAGTTCCCCGCGCCCCTGACGGGGCCCGGTTCCTCCGGTGCTGAAAAGTGCCGGATCTTCGACGGGCGATCGCCCGCTCGGACACTGACCTCGGTACCTAGTACGGCCGGGGCAGACACCTAGGAGAAACCATGCCGAAGCCCGCCAAGGGTGCCCGTCTGGGCGGCAGTGCCGCGCACGAGAAGCTGCTTCTCGCGAACCTCGCGAAGTCGCTCTTCGAGCACGGCCGCATCACCACCACCGAGGCCAAGGCCCGCCGCCTGCGTCCCTACGCGGAGCGTCTGGTCACCAAGGCGAAGAAGGGTGACCTTCACAACCGCCGTCAGGTGCTCTCGGTGATCACGGACAAGAGCATCGTGCACACGCTCTTCACCGAGATCGGCCCGCGCTACGAGAACCGCCCGGGTGGTTACACCCGTATCACCAAGATCGGTAACCGTCGTGGCGACAACGCGCCCATGGCTGTCATCGAGCTGGTGGAGGCCCTGACCGTGGCCCAGCAGGCCACCGGTGAGGCCGAGGCTGCGACCAAGCGTGCCGCCAAGGAGACCGAGGCCCCGGCCAAGGTCGAGGACACCAAGGCCGAGGACGCCGTCGAGGCTCCCGCCGAGGAGTCGAAGGACGCCTGAGGCACTGCCTCGCTGTGAGCGGGTCCGTCCCTTCGGGGGCGGGCCCGCTTTCGCGTTCCCGGGGAGGGACCCGGGCCTTGAGAGGATCTAGGTGTGAGTGACGAAGCGGAGCCCGGGTTCGTCCGGGTGCGGTTGGACCTGTCGTACGACGGGAGCGAGTTCTCGGGGTGGGCCAGGCAGGCCGGCGGACGCCGGACCGTGCAGGGCGAGATCGAGGACGCGCTGCGGACGGTGACGCGGACGAGGGACACCACGTACGAGCTGACCGTGGCCGGGCGGACCGACGCCGGAGTGCACGCGCGCGGCCAGGTGGCCCATGTCGACCTGCCGGAAGAGCTGTGGGCCGAGCACCGGGAGAAGCTGCTGAAGCGGCTGGCCGGACGGCTGTCCAAGGATGTGCGGGTGTGGTCGCTCACGGAGGCGCCGGCCGGTTTCAACGCGCGGTTCTCGGCGATCTGGCGGCGCTACGCCTACCGTGTGACCGACGAGCCGGGCGGTGTCGATCCGCTGCTGCGCAGTCATGTCCTGTGGCACGACTGGCCGTTGGACGTGGAGGCCATGAACGAGGCGGCCCGGGGGCTGGTGGGGGAGCACGACTTCGCCGCCTACTGCAAGAAGCGCGAGGGCGCCACGACCATCCGCACGCTCCAGCAACTGAGCCTGGTGCGGGGCGAGGACGGCGTCATCACGGCCACGGTGCGGGCGGACGCCTTCTGCCACAACATGGTGCGCTCGCTGATCGGGGCCCTGCTGTTCGTGGGTGACGGGCACCGCGGGCCGGACTGGCCAGGCAAGGTGCTGGCCGCCGGCGTACGGGACTCGGCCGTTCACGTCGTCCGGCCGCACGGGCTGACGCTGGAGGAAGTCGGCTACCCCGCCGACGAGTTGCTGGCCGCGCGGAACAAGGAGGCGCGGAACAAGCGGACGTTGCCCGGAGCGGCCGGATGCGAGTCCTGCTGACGTCTGCTCGGCGGTGCACGTTGCCACCGATCCCGTGAACCTGAGCGGGCGTCACATGGCGCGCGGGGGAGGGGACGGCGGCCGGATCGTGGCGGCCGCCGTCCGGAGCCGCTACTGGCCAGCCGCGGCCGACGCCTGGGCCTGGCCCCGCCGGCTGATCTGGCGGAACGTGAACTCCGCGAGGTCGTCGCCGGTCGTGAACACCGCGGTGTCCTTCGTCGTCACGTCCTTGCCGTTGGTGAAGCCGGCGAGGGTGAAGTAGCCGTACCGGCCGTAGGCGTTGCGGGTCGAACGGCAGACGGCCGAGTCGCAGAACGCCTTGATGCCGTTGCCGGCGAGCGAGGCGATGATGCTCTTGTCGTTCGTCTCGGCCTTGGCCTTGCTCGCCTGCGCCTCGGTCTCGAAGACCGCGACGCCGACCGTCACCGCCACCCCGTCCTTGACGTAGGTGACGCGCATGAAGCGGGTGCAGCCGTTCTTGGTGAGGACCGGCGGCAGCGTGTCCTTCGCGGCCGAGGCGCAGTTCTTCGTGTCGGCCGTCGGACCCTTGCGGTACACGCGGTCGCCCATGGTGAGCTGCGTGCCGGGGAAGAGGATGTCCGGGCTCAGCGGCGCGGTGTCCTTCTGCGCGCTGGCTATGAACTGCTTGGGATCCAGCGGCGGCGGAGCCGAGGTCGGCTCGAAGGACGGCGCCGGAGTCGTCGCGCCGGGGATGTCCGAACTGGCGGGCAGTTTGGACGGCTGGTTGCCGGCCTCGTTGTTCCCGTTGGCGTTGGCGACCGCCATGGCCACGGCAGCGCCGACGGCGACGGTGGCCACGGCCCCGCCCACGATGAACAGCACCTTGCGGCGCTTGTTGCGCGTCTCGGAAGCCTCCGCCATGGCGGCCCAGTCGGGATTCCCGCTGGAGCGCTGGTTGTTCCACTGAGGCGTTTGCTGAGACCCCGGCTTCCAGGGGTCCCACGGGGGCTGCCCCTGCCCACCCTGCCCATAACTCATGCGCCGCATCTTAGACGGGGGTTGGGGGGTGCCGGTCAGCTCCACCGGGCACTTGAGCCCCTAGCGTGATCTGAATGCGCAAGGGCAAAAGTGACATCTCCGGGTGGTTGGTGCGTAGGGCCTCCTGGCACGCGTGGGCGGCCTCGGTCGTGGTGCTGTGCGCGCATGTCGTGGGCGTCGCGCTGAGCACCTCGGACGGCGGCATGGACAACGCGATCGTCGTGCGGGCGGCGCGGACCTGGCTGAACGGCGGTTCGCCGTACGAGGACCGGCACTTCCTCTATCTCCCGAGCGCGGTGCTCGCGGCCGTGCCGCAGATCCTGCTGCCCCCGGACGCGCTCCGGGTGCTGGTCCCGCTGACGGTGACCGTTCTGCTGCTGGTGGGCTGGCTCTGCGCGCTGCGGGTCCACGGGGTGCCCGGACGCAGCCGGCTCGGAATGCTCGGACCCGCGGTGCTCGCTCTGGGCTTCGCCCCCTTCGGCCATCTGGTCTCGCTCGGCAACTGGACCGTGACCGCCGCGGCGGCTCTGCCGCTCGCCCTGCTGCTGGCCGCGCGGGAGCGGTGGGGGTGGGCCGGGGTGGTCGTCGGCGCGGCCCTGGCCCTGAAGCCGCTGCTCGCGCCGGTGGCCCTCCTCTTCGTCTTCGCGCGCCGCCGCCGGGCCCTGGCCGCGGTGGTCCTGGTGCCGGCCCTGGCGTCCGGCGGGGCGGCGCTGCTCATGCCCGATCCTGCGGCGTTCGTCACACGGACGCTGCCGTTCCTGCTGCGCGGCCACGACGGCTTCGTACGGCTCTACGAGGCCTCTCCGGTGGCCGTTCTGCCGCGTCTCGGCGTGCCGTCCCCCGTCGCGGTCGCGCTCGCCTGCGTGGCGGCGGGGTCCGGGGTGCTGGCCGCGTACCGCCGCTGGTCGCGCGGTGTTCCCGGGCCCTTGCGGCTGGTCGAGACCGCGGTTCTGCTGATGCTCTCGGCGTTCCTGGTGTCCAGACCGTCGTACGACCACTACCTGCTCGTCGTGGTGCCGCTGCTGCTCGCGGGCCTGCCGTATCCCGCCTCGGCGGCCCGTGGACCCTGGTTCTGGCTGGCGCTCGTACCGCAGGTGCCCGGCGCCGACTGGCCCTGGCTGGAAGCGGTGACCCGGCGTTCGTTCCGGGACTGCTTTACCCTGTGTGTAATGACTGCATCGGTGGCGCTTTGGCATCACCGTCATCTGCCGCTCGCCGGACCGGTCCGCTTCGTCGCTCAGCGACGGGAACGACCGGCCACGAGGGCGTGAGCTCTCGCGTTTTGACCCTTCCGGGGCATCGCGGGTAGGCTTGCGGTTCGTTATGTGTATTGGCTTGCTCATTCTCACGTGAGGGGCCCTTACACCGGTCCACCGGGGCCGATGACCAGCGACCAGCACGCGGTATGCGTCACCGCAGTGCGGTCAGGGCTGTCGTGATCGTCCGTGGTGGCCATGTCAGGACCCACTCACTGAAGAAGCGAAGGCTACGACCGTGCGTACGTACAGCCCCAAGCCCGGCGACATCACTCGCCAGTGGTACGTCATCGACGCCCAGGATGTCGTCCTGGGTCGTCTGGCGACCACTGCTGCGAACATCCTGCGGGGCAAGCACAAGCCGATCTACGCCCCCCACGTCGACGCTGGTGACTTCGTCATCATCATCAACGCGGACAAGGTGCACCTCTCCGGCAACAAGAAGACCCAGAAGCTGGCGTACCGCCACTCCGGTTACCCGGGTGGTCTGCGCTCCGTCCGTTACGACGAGCTGCTGGCGAAGAACCCCGAGAAGGCCGTCGAGAAGGCCATCAGGGGCATGGTTCCCAAGAACACCCTGGGCCGTCAGGTGCTCTCGAAGCTGAAGGTCTACGCGGGCGAGAACCACCCGCACGCTGCGCAGCAGCCGGTCCCGTTCGAGATCACCCAGGTCGCGCAGTAGTTCCGGCCACCCCCTAAGACGAAAAAGAATCTGAGGAGAATCGTGGCCGAGACCACCGTTGAGCAGCCGGTCGAAGAGACTGAGCTCGTCGACATCGAGAACTACACCACCGAGTCCGAGGTCCCCGTCGAGGGCGAGTACACCTCGGAGTCGCTCGCGGGCCGCTTCGGCGACCCGCAGCCGGCCGCCGGCCTTGGCCGTCGGAAGAACGCCATCGCCCGCGTCCGGATCGTTCCGGGCACCGGCAAGTGGAAGATCAACGGCCGCACCCTTGAGGACTACTTCCCCAACAAGGTGCACCAGCAGGAAGTCAACGAGCCCTTCAAGGTGCTCGAGCTCGACAACCGCTACGACGTCATCGCCCGCATCGCGGGTGGCGGTGTCTCCGGTCAGGCCGGTGCCCTGCGCCTCGGCGTGGCCCGCGCGCTGAACGAGGCCGACGTGGACAACAACCGCGGCGCCCTCAAGAAGGCCGGCTTCCTCAAGCGCGACGACCGTGCGGTCGAGCGCAAGAAGGCCGGTCTCAAGAAGGCCCGCAAGGCTCCGCAGTACAGCAAGCGTTAATCTTCGCTGCTTGCTTCTGCGCGGAGATACGCGTAGCTCCGAACGCCCCGGCGGCACGGTCATCGTGCTGCCGGGGCGTTCGTTTATCACAGTGGTTGGGCGTATAACGGCACAAGGTGCTCAAAGGCTCATGTGATCGGATGACTCCGTATCCTGCGGGGGACTTCCGTACTTTGCAGCTTTCTCAGGAGGACAAGTGGGACGACTCTTCGGCACGGACGGCGTGCGTGGTGTCGCCAACGCGGATCTGACGGCCGAGCTCGCGCTCGGGCTCTCCGTTGCGGCGGCGCACGTACTCGCCGAGGCGGGCACGTTCGAAGGCCACCGGCCCGTGGCGGTGGTCGGGCGGGATCCGCGTGCGTCCGGGGAGTTCCTGGAGGCCGCGGTGGTCGCCGGCCTCGCCAGCGCCGGTGTGGACGTCCTGCGCGTCGGTGTGCTGCCCACCCCCGCGGTGGCCTATCTCACCGGGGTGCTGGGCGCCGACCTCGGCGTGATGCTCTCCGCCAGCCACAACGCCATGCCCGACAACGGCATCAAGTTCTTCGCCCGCGGCGGGCACAAGCTCGCCGACGAGCTGGAGGACCGGATCGAGGGCGTGTACGAGGAGCACCGCACCGGCGCTCCCTGGGACCGCCCGACCGGCTCGGGCGTCGGCCGCGTGAAGTCCTACGACCAGGGCTTCGACCAGTACGTCGCCCACCTCATCGGAGTCCTCCCGAACCGTCTCGACGGTCTGAAGGTCGTCCTCGACGAGGCGCACGGCGCGGCCGCCCGGGTCTCGCCCGAGGCGTTCGCGCGCGCCGGAGCCGAGATCATCACGATCGGCGCGGCACCCGACGGCCTCAACATCAACGACGGCTGCGGCTCGACCCATCTGGACCTGCTCAAGGCCGCCGTGGTCGAGCACGGCGCCGCCCTCGGCATCGCGCACGACGGCGACGCCGACCGCTGCCTCGCCGTGGACCACACGGGCGAGGAGATCGACGGCGACCAGATCCTGGCCGTTCTCGCGCTGGCGATGCGGGAGCGTTCCGCACTGCGCTCCGACACCGTTGTCGCGACGGTCATGTCCAACCTGGGCTTCAAGCTCGCCATGGAGCGCGAGGGCGTCGCCCTCATCCAGACGGCGGTGGGCGACCGTTACGTCCTGGAGGAGATGAAGGCGCACGGCTACGCCCTCGGCGGCGAGCAGTCGGGGCACGTCATCATCCTCGACCACGCGACCACCGGCGACGGCACGCTCACCGGCCTGCTGCTGGCCGCCCGGGTGGCCCAGACCGGCCGCACGCTCAAGGACCTCGCCTCGGTCATGGAGCGGCTGCCGCAGGTCCTCGTCAACGTCCCCGACGTCGACCGGTCGCGGGTCGGCACCTCCGCCGAACTCGCCGCCGCGGTGGCCGACGCCGAGCAGGAGCTCGGCGCCACCGGACGGGTGCTGCTGCGCCCCTCCGGCACCGAGCCGCTCGTCCGCGTCATGGTCGAGGCCGCCGACATCGAGCACGCCCGCTCGGTGGCCGCGCGCCTGGCCGACGCGGTGAAGTCGGCGCTCGGCTAGCAGCCCCGCACGAAACCGTGAGGCCCGGCACCCCGAAGGTGCCGGGCCTCACACATGTCCAGGGGCGGGCGGCCCGCCGATCCGCACGCCGAGCCGTCCTCCCGCCCGGCGCTTCTTCCGGCGCCGGGCTTCTCCGCTAGGCGGGCTGCCGCCTGCGCTGCGCCGCCCAGAACCATTTCTGGGCCATCAGCGTGAGCGTGCCGGCGACCACGATGCCGAGCAGGTTGAACAGCAACTGCTTGGTGGAGCCCCAGGTCTGGCCCATGTCGCCGTAGCTCAGGGCCACCGCGGCGTTCGCGGCGGCCGGGACCGTCGTCACGGAGATCGCGACACCGACGAGGGCCCCGGACTTCGCGGAGGTCAGCGACAGCATGCCGGCGGCGCCCGCGAGCACCGCGACGACGAACGAGAACCAGTCCGGGGCGTAGACGAACCCGGTGTTGGGGCGCGGCCCCTCCAGCTTCGCCTCGCTGAACAGTCCCACCCCGTCCATGAACAGGCTGAAGAGCACCGTCATCGCCATGGCGATCGCGAAGCCGGCCAGCAACGCCGTCAGGGAGCGCAGGGCGAGGTGCCGTCCCCTCTGCACGATCGCGGTGCACAGCCCGGCCAGCGGGCCGAACTCCGGCCCCACGGCCATGGCTCCCACGATCAGCACCGCGTTGTCGAGCACCACGCCGCAGGCCGCGATCATCGTGGCGATGGTGATGAACGCGACGTAGGTGACCGACAGCGTGGACTCCTCGTGCGTGGCGTCCTCCAGGTGTTCCCAGAGCACCGCGTCGGCGCCCTCGCCCGGGGCCTCCGCCTCGGCCTCGTCGGCCCGCTTCGACAGGGACAGGTCGATGTCCTCGACCGCGATCGAGCCCGTGCGGTCGATACCCATCCTCCGCAGCCCTGCGACGAGCTCGTCGCCCGCCTCGCGAGCGACGTCGCACATCACCACGTCCCCCGCCGGACTGCGGGCCGTGCCGGGGAGCACCACGAGGTGAGCGGTGCCGACCGTGCGCTCGATGAGGCCGACGACGTCGTCGGTCCGGTCCGGGGGCGTGATCAGACGCAGGTGCAGCATGGCCGCACAGTAGCCGCACGTACCGGGGCCGGCCCCGGGGCCTACAGCTTGCGCAGGCTCAGGCGCTGGACCTTGTGGTCCGGGCCCTTGCGGACGACGAGGGTCGCCCGGCCGCGGGTGGGAGCCACGTTCTCCAGCAGGTTCGGCTTGTTGATGGTGCGCCAGGTCGTACGGGCGTAGTCCAGGGCCTCCTCCTCGGAGACCTGGGTGTACCTGCGGAAGTACGAGTCGGGCTTCTGGAAGGCCGTCGCGCGCAGCTTGCGGAAGCGGTTGAGGTACCAGCGCTCGATGTCCTCGGGACGGGCGTCGACGTACACGCTGAAGTCGAAGTAGTCCGCGAGGCCGACCCGGGTGCGGCCGTCCTTGCCCGGAAGCGCCGGCTGGAGCACGTTCAGGCCCTCGACGATGAGGATGTCGGGGCGGCGGACCGTGAGCCGCTCGCCGGGCACGATGTCGTAGATCAGGTGCGAGTAGACGGGCGCCGTCACCTCGTCCTTGCCCGCCTTGATGTCCGCGACGAACCGGGTCAGGGCCCGGCGGTCGTACGACTCGGGGAAGCCCTTGCGGGACATCAGCCCGCGCGCTTCGAGGTCCTTGGTCGGGAGCAGGAAGCCGTCCGTGGTGACCAGCTCGACCCGCGGGTGCTCGGGCCAGCGGGAGAGCAGGGCCTGGAGCAGTCGCGCCACGGTGGACTTGCCGACGGCCACGGAACCGGCGACGCCTATGACGAAGGGGGTGCCGGACTGGGAGCCCTTCTCGCCGAGGAAGGTGTTCAGCGCGCCTCTGAGCCCGTCCGTGGCGCCGACGTACAGGTTCAGCAGCCGTGACAGCGGCAGATAGATGTCCCGCACCTCGTCGAGGTCGATGACATCGCCCAGACCGCGCAGCTTCTCGACCTCCTCGGCGTTGAGCGGGAGCGGCGTCTTTTCGCGCAGCGCGCTCCACTCGGCACGGGTGAGGTCGACGTAGGGAGTCGCCTCCGGCTTCGACCGGTGGGCGCTCCGCGGCAACGAGGAGACCGGAGAGATCACAGTCCATTGTTACGGGAGTATGGCCGGGATGGAGGGTGGGGTCCGTCACGCCGGGTGACACCTCCCGGATGGCATGAGCTCGTGAGGCCCTCCCGCAGGCGGCCTGAATTTCCGATATCGGGCACGGTGAGCCTGATTCGGGACGCCGTCGGACCGTACGCTGCCGCCATGTGCGGAATCGTGGGATATGTGGGGTCGCAGCCGGCGCTCGACGTGGTGATGGCCGGACTGAAGAGGCTCGAGTACCGGGGATACGACTCGGCGGGTGTCGCCGTTCTCGCGGACGGGGGACTCGCCGTCGCGAAGAAGGCCGGGAAACTGGTCAACCTGGAGAAGGAACTGGGCGGCAGACCGCTGCCGTCCGGAACGACGGGCATCGGGCACACCCGCTGGGCCACCCACGGGGGTCCCACGGACGCCAACGCCCACCCCCATCTCGACAACGCGGGCCGGGTCGCCGTCGTCCACAACGGCATCATCGAGAACTTCGCCCTGCTCCGCGCCGAACTGGCCGAGCGGGGGCACGACCTAGCCTCCGAGACGGACACCGAGGTGGTCGCCCATCTGCTCGCCGAGGAGTACTCCTCCTGCGCCGACCTGGCGGAGGCGATGCGGCTGGTGTGCCGGCGTCTTGAGGGCGCGTTCACGCTGGTCGCGGTGGACGCCGACGAGCCGGACGTGGTCGTCGGCGCCCGCCGGAACTCGCCTCTGGTGGTCGGGGTCGGCGAGGGCGAGGCCTTTCTCGCCTCCGACGTCGCCGCGTTCATCGCCCACACCCGGTCGGCGATCGAGCTGGGCCAGGACCAGGTGGTCGAACTGCGCCGCGACGGAGTGACCGTCACCGGGTTCGACGGCAGCCCCGCCGACGTCCGCTCGTACCACGTCGACTGGGACGCGTCGGCGGCGGAGAAGGGCGGCTACGACTACTTCATGCTCAAGGAGATCGCCGAGCAGCCCAAGGCGGTCGCCGACACCCTGCTCGGACGGATCGACGCGGCCGGTTCGCTGACGCTCGACGAGGTGCGCATCCCGGTGCGGGCGCTGCGCGAGGCCGACAAGGTCGTCATCGTCGCCTGCGGCACCGCCTTCCACGCCGGGCTGATCGCCAAGTACGCCATCGAGCACTGGACCCGCATCCCGTGCGAGGTCGAGCTGGCCAGCGAGTTCCGCTACCGGGACCCGATCCTGGACCGGCAGACGCTCGTCATCGCCATCTCGCAGTCCGGCGAGACCATGGACACGCTGATGGCCCTGCGGCACGCCCGCGAGCAGGGCGCGAGGGTGCTGGCGATCTGCAACACCAACGGCTCGACGATCCCGCGCGAGTCCGACGCGGTGCTGTACACCCACGCGGGACCCGAGGTCGCCGTCGCCTCCACCAAGGCGTTCCTCACCCAGCTGGTGGCCTGCTATCTGGTGGCCCTGTACCTGGGACAGGTGCGCGGCACCAAGTGGGGCGACGAGATCCAGGCCGTCATCCGGGAGCTGTCACGCATCTCCCGCGAGGTCGAGCGGGTCCTGGAGACCATGGAGCCCGTACGGGAACTCGCCCGCTCCCTCGCGGACAAGGACACCGTGCTGTTCCTCGGCCGGCACGTGGGCTATCCGGTCGCGCTGGAAGGCGCGCTGAAGCTCAAGGAGCTGGCGTACATGCACGCCGAGGGCTTCGCGGCCGGGGAGCTCAAGCACGGGCCGATCGCGCTGATCGAGGAGGACATGCCGGTCGTGGTCGTGGCCCCGTCGCCGCGCGGGCGCTCGGTGCTGCACGACAAGATCGTCTCCAACATCCAGGAGATCCGGGCCAGGGGCGCCCGCACCATCGTCATCGCGGAGGAGGGCGACGAGGCGGTCGTCCCGTACGCCGACCACCTCATCCGCATCCCGGCCACGCCGACGCTGCTCCAGCCGCTGGTGTCGACCGTGCCGCTCCAGGTGTTCGCCTGCGAGCTGGCGACGGCCCGGGGCAACGAGGTGGACCAGCCGCGCAACCTGGCGAAGTCCGTGACGGTGGAGTGAGCCGCACGGCCGCGTGGGACCCCGTGACGGCCCCGCCCTCTAGGGTTTCGGCATGAGCATCATCGGGGTCGGTATCGACGTGGCCGAGATCGACCGGTTCCGGGCGTCGCTGGAGCGGACGCCCGGACTGGCCGAACGCCTTTTCGTGGAGAGCGAGTTGCTGCTGCCCAGCGGAGAACGGCGGGGCATCGCCTCGCTCGCCGCCCGCTTCGCGGCGAAGGAGGCGCTCGCCAAGGCGCTGGGCGCCCCGGCCGGGCTGTACTGGACGGACGCCGAGGTCTACGTGGAGGACAGCGGCCGGCCGCGGCTGCGTGTGAAGGGCACGGTCGCGGCCCGCGCGGCCGAACTGGGCGTGTCCTCCTGGCACGTGTCGCTCAGTCACGACGCCGGGGTGGCCTCGGCCGTGGTCGTGGCGGAGGGGTGACCGGGGCCGTGCCCCCGGGGCCGGTCGGTACGGAGCCGCGCGGGCCCGCGTGACACGGGTTCCCGGTGCGGGGAGCGGGCACGGGGCGGGCCGGTGCGGGAGACTCGGCCCCATGCGTACTGCGTACAGCGTGGAGACCGTGAGAGCCGCCGAACGGGAGCTGATGGCACGGCTCCCCGAGGGGGCGTTGATGCAGCGGGCGGCCGCCGGACTGGCCGCCGCCTGCGCGGACCTGCTGGGCCGGGTTTACGGCCGCCGGGTGGTCCTGCTGGTGGGCAGCGGGGACAACGGCGGCGACGCCCTCTACGCCGGGGCGCGCCTCGCCCGGCGCGGGGCCGGCGTCACCGCCGTGCTGCTCGCCCCCGAGCGGACCCACCCGGGGGGACTGGCGGCGCTGCTGCGTGCCGGGGGCACCACGGCCGCGCCCGCCGCGGCCGAACCCCTGCTGCGGCGCGCCGACCTCGTGGTCGACGGCATCGTGGGGATCGGCGGCAAGGGCGGCCTGCGGCCCGAGGCGGCACGGCTCGCCGGCCTCGCGGACGCCTCCCGCGCGGCCGTCGTCGCCGTCGACCTCCCGAGCGGGGTCGAGGCCGACACCGGAGAGGTGCTCGGCCCGGCCGTCCGCGCCGACCTCACCGTCACCTTCGGCACCCACAAGCCGGGGCTGCTCGTCGATCCGGCGCGCGGGTACGCCGGTTCCGTACGGCTCGTGGACATCGGGCTCGACCTGCCGGACCCGGCCGATCTGGAGGCACTCCAGCACGGCGATGTCGCGGCCCGGCTGCCCTCGCCCGGCGCGGAGAGCGACAAGTACCGGCGCGGTGTCGTCGGGATCGCCGCCGGGTCCGCCCGCTATCCGGGGGCGGCCGTGCTCGCCGTGGCCGGGGCGCTGCGCGGCGGGGCGGGCGCGGTGCGGTACGTCGGACCGGCCGCGGACGCCGTGATCGCGCGCTTCCCGGAGACGCTGGTGTCCGGCACAGGGCCGGCGAAAGCGGGCCGGGTGCAGGCCTGGGTGGTGGGCCCCGGGGCCGGGGACGACGCCTCGGCGGTCGCCGAGGTGCTGGACGCGGACGTGCCGGTGCTGGTGGACGCGGACGGGCTGCGGCTCGCCGACCGGGGGGCCGTACGGGCCCGTAGCGCGCCCACGCTGCTGACCCCGCACGCCGGGGAGGCCGCCGCGCTGCTCGGGGTCGCCCGGGAGGCGGTCGAGGAGGCCCGGCTGGCGGCCGTTCGGGAGCTGGCCGGGCTGTACGGCGCGACGGTCCTCCTCAAGGGCGCGACGACACTGGTCGCGGGGCCCGCCGGCGGCGCGGTGCGGGTGAACGCCACCGGCACGGCGTGGCTGGCCACCGCGGGGAGCGGGGACGTGCTGTCGGGCCTGGCGGGCTCGCTGCTCGCGTCGGGACTCTCCGCGCTCGACGCGGGAAGCGTGGCCGCGTACCTCCACGGCCTGGCCGGCCGCTTCGCCGCGAACGGCGCCCCCGCGGGAGCCCACGACGTGGCCGAGGCGATCCCGGAGGCCTGGCGCGACACCCTCGACCGCCCCTGACGGTCCCACCAGGGCATCGCCGCCCCTGACCCGCCAGGCGCGCCCCTGACCCACCAGGCGCGGCCCGCCCGGCCCGCCCGGCTCGGTCTGGTGCAGCCTCGCGGCGCGGTCCGGCTCGGCTTGCCCGGCCCAGGGTGGCGCGGCTCGCCCGGCCCGGCGCGGCCTGCCCAGCGCGGCGCGGCTCGCTCGGCTCGGTCTGGTGCAGCCTCGCGGCGCGGTTCGGCTCGGCTTGTCCGGCCCAGCTTGGCGCGGCTCGCCAGGCTCGCCAGGCCCGCGCGGCTCGGCCCGGCCCGCGCGGCTCGGCCCGGCCCGCGCGGCTCGGCCCGGCCCGCCCGGCTCGGGCCGGCCCGCCCGGCCCGGCGCGGCTCGCTCGGCTCGGTCTGGTGCAGCCCCGCGGCTCGCCCGGCCCGGCGCGGCCTGCCCAGCGTGGCGCGGCCTGCCCGGCTCGGTCTGGTGCAGCCTCGCGGCGCGGTCCGGCTCGGCTTGCCCGGCCCGGCCCGGCCCGGCGTGGCGCGGCTCGCCTGGCCCGCCCGGCGCGGCTCGCCTGGCCCGCCCGGCCCGGCCCGGCCCGCCTGGCCCGCCCGGCTCGCTCGGCTCGGTCTGGTGCAGCCTCGCGGCGCGGTCCGGCTCGGCTTGTCCGGCCCAGCGTGGCGCGGCCCGCCCGGCCCGCCCGGCCCAGCGTGGCGCGGCCCGCCCGGCCCAGCGTGGCGCGGCTCGCCCGGCCCAGCGTGGCGTGGCTCGACCTGCCGGTGTGGCTCGGTGCGGCTGGCTTGGTTCGGGGTGTTCGCACAGGTCGGGTCCGTTCGGTCGGCCCGGGGTGCAGGTGCCGGGGGCGTTGCCGCGATCGGGGGACCCGTTGCGTGTGGCGTGGCCCGGGGGCGGGTGATGTTGCGTATGTCTGTTCGCGTGATGAGCAGACGAAGGGCTTGCCGGGGGATCGCGGTGCTGCTGGCGGCGGTGGCGGCCGTGCCCGTCGGGACGGTGGCGGCCGCGTCCGCTCCGCTGCCGCCCCCCTCCGGGCATGCCGGTGAACGATGGCCCCGCGCGGACGGGGGATCGCATCGGTCCTGGCCGGGGGACACCCCGGGCGACCGGATACTGCCGACGGCCAACGGCGGCCCCGCCGCGGGGCGGACCCCGCGGGGCACGTTCGCACGGGGCGGGTTCACGCCGACGACGTCCGCGCTGGCCGGGTCGGGTGGACCGGCTCCCGGTGCCGGGTCGCGCGGGGGCGGAGCGGACGGCGGCGCGTCGGGCATGCCCGCGTGGGTCATGTCCCCGGCCCACGGGTCCTGGCCGACCGGGTCCGGGCGCGACTCCGGTCCGGTCGGCCCGCGGTCGGACGGGTCCGTACCCGTCCGCTTCGGGCAGGCCGGATCCCCGTCGGGCCGGTCGGCTCCCGCCGGTGCCGGGTCGGACCGCTCCGGCCCGGGTCGTGGCGCGAGGGACTGCGGAGGGCACGGCGGGCCGTATCAGCGGCGGGTCGAGCGGTGGCTGAGGCTGAGGGAGGACGGGAAGCAGTCGGCGGCCGACTGCCGGGCCGTCCGCGCCTTCCAGAAGAGGCACGGTGTCGAGCCCGCCGACGGGACCCCCGGAGCGGCGACCTGGGCCCGGACGCGGGCGCTGTCGGCCGACGCCGGCGCCCGGACCCTCCCCGGCTGCCCGGTCCGCTCGTACCGGGTCGCCTGCGTCGATCTCACGCACCAGCGCACCTGGGTGCAGCAGCGGGGCCGGATCCTGTTCGGCCCGGTGCCGATGCGCAGCGGCGGGGTCCGGCACCCCACCCGTACGGGCTGGTTCAGGATCTACTGGCGGCACCGGTACCACTGGTCGACCCTGTACAACAGCCCCATGCCGTACGCCCAGTTCTTCAGCGGCGGGCAGGCCTTCCACGCCGTCCGCGGCAGCATCCGCACGCGCGGCGGCTCGATGGGCTGCGTGAACCTGCGGCTCGCCGACGCCCGCGGGCTCTGGAAGGTGCTCAGGAAGGGCGACCACGTCTACGTGTGGGGCCGAAGGCACCACGGCTAGGGGACAGGGACAGGACGGGGGCAGGGGCCGGCGGCCGGCGGCGAGGTCCAGGCAGGGACCGCGCACAACCGTCCGGCCCCGGACGGGTCCGCCTCGGACCGGTCCGGGGCCGGTCGTCCGGGGCCGGTCCACACCCACGGCCCAACCCCCGGCCCGGACCCCGGACCGGGACACCCCGGGATCGGCCCCCCCCCCGGGGGCGGCGTCGTGACGTGGAGCGGGGACCGGTGCCGGAAGGCCGCCGTGCGCCTCTGAGAGACTGGGGCGCGATGACAGAGACAGCACACCCGCGGACCGCGCCCCTGCGCGCCCGCGCCGAGATCGATCTGGCCGCCCTGCGAGCCAACGTGAGGACCCTGCGTGCCCACGCGCCGACCGCGGCCCTGATGGCCGTGGTCAAGTCCGACGCGTACGGCCACGGCGCGGTCCCGTGCGCCCGCGCAGCGCGCGAGGCGGGCGCCACCTGGCTCGGCACGGCCACCCCGGAGGAGGCGCTCGCCCTGCGGGCCGCCGGCCTGCCGGGCCGGGTCATGTGCTGGCTCTGGACGCCGGGCGGCCCCTGGGCCGAGGCCATCGAGGCAGACATCGACGTCTCGGTCAGCGGGATGTGGGCGCTCAGGGAGGCCGTGGCGGCCGCCGAGGCCGTCGGGACGCGGGCCAGGGTGCAGCTCAAGGCCGACACCGGCCTCGGGCGGGCCGGCTGCCAGCCCGCCGACTGGCCCGAACTCGTCGCCGGGGCCCTGGCCGCGCAGGCCCGCGGGCTGATCACCGTCACCGGTCTCTGGTCCCACTTCGCCTGCGCCGACGAACCGGGCCACCCCTCGATCCAGGCCCAGCTCGCGCTCTTCCGCGAGATGGTGTCGTACGCCGAGGAGCAGGGCGTCCGCCCCGAGGTGCGGCACATCGCCAACTCGCCCGCGACCCTGACCCTCCCCGAGAGCCACTTCGATCTCGTACGGACCGGGATCGCGGTCTACGGGATCTCGCCGAGCCCCGAGCTCGGCACCCCCGCCGACTTCGGACTGCGCCCGGTGATGACCCTGAGCGCCTCGCTCGCGCTGGTCAAGCACGTACCGGCCGGCCACGGCGTGAGCTACGGCCACCACTACGTCACGCCGGGCGAGACCACCCTCGGCCTCGTCCCCGTCGGCTACGCGGACGGCGTCCCGCGGCACGCCTCGGGCACGGGCCCCGTCCTGGTCGGCGGCAAGTGGCGTACCGTCGCGGGCCGCGTCGCCATGGACCAGTTCGTCGTCGACCTCGGCGGCGACGAGCCGGAGCCGGGGGCCCGCGCGGTCCTCTTCGGGCCGGGCGACGGCGGCGAGCCCACCGCCGAGGACTGGGCGCGCGCGGCGGGCACGATCGCGTACGAGATCGTGACACGCATCGGAACCCGCGTTCCGCGCGTCTACGTGAAAGTGAAAGAGGAACAAGGCGGGTAACACCCCTTAGCCGAACAGGCGCGCGGGACCCGGCGGGTGAACGGCGCCGGGCGGCACCCGGCGGGCGGAAGCCGCGCCGACGCGCGTACAGCCAGAGCCGACAGCCCACAGCGGACAGCCGAGAGCCGGAGCGAAGAGGAGCGGGACGTGAGCGAGACCAGCGCGGAGGTCGTCGTGAGCGCGGCCTCGGCCGCCGCCTCCGCCGGCAACTGGCGCAAGGCCGGTGTCGCCGGAGCGGCGATAGGCGTGGTCGCGGCGGGCGCCGCGGCGGGGGTCGCGATCGAGCGGCTCACGGTCGGGCGGGGGATGCGCAAGAAGGCGCGGCTCGCCCTCGACTCGACCGGCCCGTACGGCACGCTGCGCGGGACGCCCGGCAAGGCGTACGCGGACGACGGCACCGAGCTGTACTACGAGGTCGACGAGGCCGAGCCGGAGTCCTCGCTCGCCCCGCGCAGGCGCCGGCTCTTCGGCCGCAAGGCGCCCGCCCCCGTGACCGTCGTCTTCAGCCACGGCTACTGCCTCAACCAGGACTCCTGGCACTTCCAGCGCGCGGCCCTGCGTGGTGTCGTGCGCACCGTGCACTGGGACCAGCGCAGCCACGGACGGTCCGGACGGGGTGTGGCCCAGCTGGAGGACCGCAAGCCGGTCACCATCGACCAGCTCGGCCGCGACCTGCTCGCCGTCATAGAAGCGGCGGTGCCCGAGGGCCCGATCGTGCTCGTCGGGCACTCGATGGGCGGCATGACCGTCATGGCGCTCGCCGACCAGTTCCCCGAGCTGATCCGCGACCGGGTCGTCGGTGTCGCCCTGGTCGGCACGTCGTCGGGGCGGCTCGGCGAGGTCAACTTCGGCCTGCCGGTCGCGGGCGTCGCCGCCGTGCGGCGCGTGCTCCCGGGCGTGCTGAAGGCGCTGGGGCAGCAGGCGGCCCTGGTGGAGCGGGGCCGGCGGGCCACGGCGGATCTGTTCGCCGGGGTCATCAAGCGGTACTCGTTCGCGAGCCGGGACGTCGATCCGGCCGTCGAGCGGTTCGCCGAACGGATGATCGAGGGCACGCCGATCGACGTGGTCGCCGAGTTCTACCCGGCGTTCACCGAGCACGACAAGACCGCGGCCCTGGCCCGTTTCGCCGAGATGCCCGTCCTCGTCCTCGCCGGGGTCAAGGACCTGGTGACGCCGAGCGAGCACAGCGAGGCCATCGCGGACCTGCTGCCGGAGGCCGAGCTGGTCCTCGTCCCGGACGCGGGGCACCTGGTCATGCTGGAGCATCCCGAGGTCGTCATAGACCGCCTCGCCGACCTCCTCGTGCGCGCCGGGGCCGTGCCGGCAGGGGCTACCGTGGGCCCTTATGGAAGCACCAGCAGCAGCGCACAACCCGGCTGAGCCCGCCCAGGACGGCGTCGGCGCGCAGATCACCGTCAACTCTCCCGAGCAGATGCAGGAGTTGGGCCGCAGACTGGCCAAGCTGCTGCGCGCGGGCGATCTCGTGATGCTGAACGGCGAGCTCGGCGCGGGCAAGACAACGCTGACCCGCGGACTCGGCGAGGGACTCGGCGTGCGCGGAGCCGTCACCTCGCCGACCTTCGTCATCGCCCGCGTGCACCCCTCCCTCGGCGACGGACCGCCGCTCGTGCACGTGGACGCGTACCGCCTCGGCGGCGGGCTCGACGAGATGGAGGACCTCGATCTCGACGTCTCGCTCTCCGACTCCGTGATCGTCGTGGAGTGGGGCGAGGGCAAGGTCGAGGAGCTGACCGACGACCGGCTGCACGTGGTCATCCACCGGGCCGTCGGCGACACCACCGACGAGGTGCGGCACGTGAGCGTCAGGGGCCTCGGGCGGCGCTGGGCCGCCGCCGATCTGACCGTGCTCGCGGCCTGAACGGGGCGGGCGTCCCACGTCACCGCCTCCTGAGCGGGGCGGTGTCCCTCGCTCGTACATTCGGCCAACGTTTCCGACAGGTCGTCGGCAAAATATTGCGTTCCGTGTCCCGGCCGTGGTCACATGGACATCAGTACGTAGTTAGGTCTACCTAACCACGCTTGCCCCCGAAACCCGAGGAGGCGTCCATGTCGGCAGCAGAGTCGGCCGAAGTGCCGGCTTCAGAACGTGACGTGCCGGCCGCGCCGCGCGCGACGGCCGGGGTGCCGATGCGGGATCTGCTGGCGGCGTGCGCGATGGCGGAGGCGGTGTCGAGGCCGCCCGCCCCGCCTCTGGGCGAACCGGCCGCCGCCGAGCACCGGCACCCCCGCAGGGCCGCCTGAGGCCACGGCGGGGCCGGGGCATCGGTTGCCGGGACCGCGACGGGATCAGGACCGCGACGGGATCAGGGCCGGCGGAGTCAGGGCCCCGGCGGAGTCAGGACAGCGGCGGAGTCAGGACAGCGTCTGTCGGCGGCTCGGCGGGAGGCCGGCGGTCACTTGACGACGACGACCTTCGCGCCCACGGTGGCGAACGCCCACATCGCGTTGCCGTCGCCGCGCGAGGTGCGGATGCCGCCGAGCTTCTTCCCCGGGTCCGGGGCCTCCGTGGTGCCGTCCACCGCGGCGCTGAAGCCGACGGCGATGCTGCTGACCTGCGTGAACCGTACGACGTGCTCGACTTGTGTTCCGTCGGACCCGGGGGTCAGGCCCGTCCGCGAGGTGACGGCGTACGTGCCGGCGGCCGGGTCGACCGTGCCCGGGGTGACCTTGAAGGTGCGCTTCACCTTGTCGCCCGCGCCCACGAGCCACACCCGGTCGGCGCCGAGCGAGTAGACGACCCGGGTCCCGGTGCCGGACGGGGCAGGCAGAGCGTTCGGGTCCTTCTTGGCCGTCTTGGGAGCCTTCGGGGCCGAGGTCCTGACCGAAACGGTTCCGCTCGGCTTGCCCAGGCTGTCCGGAACGTTCGCGTGTGCCTGGAAGGCGAGGAAGCCGACTGCGGCGAGCGCCGCCACGGTGAGCCCGGCCACGATTCCCGAGCTGCTCCTAGCCACCTTGTGTGCCCACCTCTCGACCTTCGTACGTCCTTGCGCTGACGGTAGCAGCCGAGGGACGAGAGTCCCGGGCGGCCTTGCTCCGGGCTCCGGCGCCGTACGCTGTTTGCGTGCTCTTGCTCGCTCTGGATACCGCCACCCCCGCCGTGACCGTCGCCCTGCACGACGGCACGTCCGTCATCGCCTCGTCGAGCCAGGTGGACGCGCGCCGGCACGGAGAGCTTCTGCTGCCGGCAGTCGACCGGGTGCTCACCGACGCAGGCCTCAGGCTGGACGCCGTCACCGGCGTCGTCGTGGGCGTCGGCCCCGGCCCCTACACGGGGCTGCGCGTCGGCCTCATGACCGCCGACACGTTCGGGGTCGCGCTCGGCGTGCCCGTGCACGGCGTCTGCACCCTCGACGGGCTCGCCTACGCGGCCGACGTGGAGGGACCGTTCGTCGTCGCCACCGACGCCCGCCGCAAGGAGGTCTACTGGGCGCGCTACGCCGACCGCACGACGCGGCTGTCGGAGCCCGCCGTGGACCGTCCCGCCGAGATCGACGAGGCCGTCGCCGCGCTGCCCGCCGTCGGCGCGGGCGCCCTCCTCTACCCCGACACGTTCAAGGACGCCCGCGCGCCCGAGAACGTCTCGGCCGCGGCCCTCGCCTCGCTCGCCGCCGAGAGGCTGGCCGCGGGCGAGGAACTGGAGCCGCCCAGGCCGCTGTACCTGCGCCGCCCGGACGCCCAGGTGCCCAAGAACTACAAGGTGGTCACCCCCAAGTGACCGTCGTGCTGCGCGAGATGCGCTGGTGGGACATCGATCCCGTCCTGGAGCTGGAGAAGGAACTGTTCCCCGTGGACGCCTGGTCCCGGGGCATGTTCTGGTCCGAACTGGCCCATGCCCGCGGCCCGGAGGCGACCCGGCGCTATCTGGTCGCCTGCGACGGCGGCCGGATCGTCGGCTACGCCGGGCTCGCCGCCTCGGGGGACCTGGGCGACGTGCAGACGATCGCGGTGCGCCAGGACCAGTGGGGCACCGGCCTCGGCGGCCGGCTGCTGACCGAACTGCTGCGGGCGGCCAGCGACTTCGACTGCGCCGAGGTGATGCTCGAGTGCCGCGTGGACAACGTCCGCGCCCAGAAGCTGTACGAGCGCTTCGGCTTCGAGCCCATCGGCTTCCGGCGCGGCTACTACCAGCCGGGGAACATCGACGCCCTGGTGATGCGGCTGCACGACCCATCGACCTCCGTACAAGGAACAGAGACCCATGGCTGACGAACCCCTCGTCCTCGGCATCGAGACCTCCTGCGACGAGACCGGCGTCGGCATCGTCCGCGGCCACACCCTGCTCGCCGACGCCATCGCGTCGAGCGTCGACGAGCACGCGCGCTTCGGCGGGGTCGTTCCCGAGGTCGCGTCCCGGGCGCACCTGGAGGCGATGGTCCCGACCATCGAACGCGCGCTGAAGGAGGCGGGGGTGTCGGCCAGGGACCTGGACGGCATCGCGGTCACCGCGGGACCCGGACTCGCCGGGGCGCTGCTCGTCGGCGTCTCGGCCGCGAAGGCGTACGCCTACGCGCTGGGCAAGCCGCTGTACGGCGTCAACCACCTCGCCTCCCACATCTGCGTGGACCAGCTGGAGCACGGCGCGCTGCCGGAGCCGACGATGGCCCTGCTGGTGTCAGGCGGCCACTCCTCGCTGCTGCTGTCCACCGACATCACCTCCGACGTACGGCCGATGGGCGCGACCATCGACGACGCGGCGGGCGAGGCCTTCGACAAGATCGCCCGGGTGCTGAACCTCGGCTTCCCCGGCGGCCCGGTCATCGACCGGTACGCCAAGGAGGGCGACCCGAACGCCATCACGTTCCCGCGCGGTCTCACCGGTCCGCGCGATCCCGCGTACGACTTCTCCTTCTCCGGTCTGAAGACCGCCGTGGCCCGCTGGATCGAGGCGAAGCGGGCGGCGGGGGAGGAGGTGCCGGTGCGCGACGTGGCCGCGTCCTTCCAGGAGGCCGTGGTGGACGTGCTCACCCGCAAGGCCGTCCGCGCGTGCAAGGACGAGGGCGTCGACCACCTGATGATCGGCGGCGGCGTGGCCGCGAACTCACGGCTGCGCGTGCTGGCCCAGGAGCGCTGCGAGGCCGCCGGGATCCGGCTGCGGGTGCCGCGCCCCAAGCTGTGCACGGACAACGGCGCGATGGTCGCCGCGCTGGGCGCCGAGATGGTCGCCCGCAACCGGGCCGCCTCCGACTGGGACCTGTCGGCGGACTCCTCTCTGCCGGTGACGGACCCGCACGTGCCGGGGCGCGGGCACACGCACACGCACGATCACGTGCACGAGGTCGCGAAGGAGAACCTGTACCCGTGACCGTCGCCGTGATGTGGGAGGCCCGGGCCGCCGCCGGCCGGGGCGAGGACCTGCTCGCCTGGGTGCGGGGGCACAAGATCCCCGGGAGCCCGGTGCGCCAGGAGATCCTCCGGGCCCCGCAGGACCGGGTCCTCGTCATCACCTGGTGGGACGCGGAGTACCACGCCGAGCTTCCCGAACTGCCGGACCCCGACGACGAGTTGGTCTCCCGGGCGGTCCACAGGTGGCGATTCGAGTCGGTGGGCTGACGGCACGGGTCCGGCCGGTGTCCCCCGTCGGCACGGGGCACACCGGCCGGACGCCGGGTCAGGGCACCGGCACGACCTCCGTCCCGCAGCGCATGCGCCGGTCCGTGCCCAACCGCCGTACCGGACCCGTCAGATCGAGCCGGACGGTGTGGCGCGTGTCCGCGCTCGAAGCGGCGAGCCGCAGGTCCAGGGCGCCCGGCTCGACGATCCGGGTGCCGGTGCGGTCGGTGAACGCCGAGAGGTCCGCGTGGAAGCGGAAGGTCACCCGGCGGGCCTCACCCGGCGCCAGGTCCAGCCGCTCGTAGCCGATCAGCCGCACGTCAGGGCGGGTCACCGAGGCCACCGGGTCGTGCAGATACAGCTGGACGACCTCGGCGCCCGCGCGCTCACCGGTGTTGCGCACGGTCACCGACACGTCGTACGAGCCGTCGGTGCCGATCTCGGCCCCGGGCGTCCCGTCCGGTTCCCAGGCGAACGACGTGTACGAGAGGCCGTGGCCGAACGGGTACAGCGGTGTCGGGTCCAGATTGCTGACCTCGCCCTTCAGGCCCAACGGCGGCTGGAGATAGGTCCACGGCTGGCCGCCCGGATCGCGCGGCACGCTCACCGGCAGCCGGCCCGACGGGCCGACCCGGCCGGACAGTACGCCCGCCAGTGCGGGACCGCCCTCCTCGCCGGGGAAGAACGCCTGGACCACGCCGCCGAGACGCTCCCGCCAGCGGCCCAGCGCGTACGGGCGGCCGGTGAGCAGCACCAGGACCACCGGCACCCCCGTGGCGACCAGCGCGTCGAGCAGTTCGCCCTGTACGCCCGGCAGCCCGAGGTCGGCCACGTCGCAGCCCTCGCCCGAGGTGCCCCGGCCGAACAGACCGGCCCGGTCGCCGAGCACCGCCACGCACACGTCGGCCTCGGCGGCCCGTGCCACCGCCTCCTCGAAACCGGAGCGGTCCGGCTCCGAGACCCCGCAGCCCGGGGCGAACGTCACCTTGGCGTCCGGCAGTTCGGCGCGCAGCGCGTCGAGGACGGTCGGGATGTCCACGCCGGCCGGAACGTCGGGGTGGTGCGTGAGCACGTGCGAGGGGAAGGAGTAGCAGCCGAGCATCGCCAGGGGGTCGTCCGCGCGCGGGCCGATCACCGCGATCCGCGTGTCCGGGGCCAGCGGCAGCACGCCGTCGGCGTTGTCCAGCAGGATCACCGACTCCTCGGCGAGCCTGCGGGCGAGCGCCCGGTTCCCCGCGGAGTCCAGGTCGACGGGGCGGCCCGTCTCCGGTCGCCAGTCCTCGTCCAGCAGGCCGAGTCCGCACTTCTGGAGCAGCACCCGGCGGGCCGCCCGGTCGATCAGCGACTCGGGCACGGTGCCCGCGCGGACGGCGGCCACCAGCGGTTCGCCGTAGCACTTCAGGGTGGGCAGCTCGACGTCGATGCCGGCCTCCAGCGCCTTGTGCGCCGCCTCGGCCTCGCTGCCGGCCACCCGGTGCAGGCTCTGGAGGAAGCCGACGCCGAAGTAGTCCGAGACCACCGTGCCGGTGAAGCCCCACTGCTCGCGGAGCAGTTCGGTCAGCAGGGAGGGGTCGGCCGACGCCGGGACGCCGTCGGTGTCGTTGTAGGCGGCCATCACCGAACGGGCGCCGCCCTCGCGCAGCGCCATCTCGAACGGCGGCAGGGTGATGTCGGAGAGCTCGCGCACCCCCGCCCGCACCGGTGCCAGGTTCCGGGCGCCCGCCGAGGCCGCGTATCCGGCGAAGTGCTTGAGCGTGGCCACGATCCCGGCCGACTCCAGGCCCCGCACGTAGGCGGTGGCGACGGTGCCGACGAGGTAGGGGTCCTCGCCGATCGTCTCCTCCACCCGGCCCCAGCGCAGATCGCGGACCACGTCCAGGACCGGGGCGAGGCCCTGGTGGACGCCGACCGAGCGCAGGTCCTCGCCGATGCGCCGGCCCAGCTCCTCCACCAGCGCGGGGTCGAAGGTGGCACCCCAGGACAGCGGGACCGGGTACGCCGTCGCCTGCCAGGCCGTGAAGCCCGCCAGGCACTCCTCGTGGGCGACCGCGGGGATGCCGAAGCGGCCTGCTTCGGTGATCCGGCGCTGGGCGCGGGCCAGGGCCTGCGCGCCCAGCGCCGGGTCCACGGGGGCGGTGCCGAAGGAGCGGGTCAGCTGGCCGAGTCCGCGGGTGATCAGCTCGTCCCAGTCGTACGCGGAGGTCATCTCGCTCTGGAGCGGGGCGACTCCGCCGCCGTCCGTGTCGGCGCCCACCCATACGCCGTACAGCTGGGCGGTCTTCTCCTCCAGGGTCATCCTGGAGAGCAGGTCGTCGACGCGGGTCGCGGCGGGCAGGGCGGGGTCGCGCCAGGGAGGGGTGGTCATGGAACTCCTGTCGGGGAAAGGGGGGTTCGGCCGCCCCTGGTCGTACACGTTCACTTGCCGCCCACACCCATGAGGCCGCCGACCAGCGCGCGGCGGGCCACCAGGTACACGATGAAGATCGGGACACCGGAGAGGACGACCGAGGCGAGGATCGCGGGGATGTTCACGCCGAACTCGCTGACGTAGTTGAACAGGCCGAGTGTCAGGACCCGCGGTCCGTCGGACTGGGTGAAGATCAGCGGGAAGAGGAAGCCGTTCCAGGCCTGGAGCGCCGAGAAGATGACGACGGTGCTGATGCCGCCCTTGGCCATCGGGATGACCAGCTGGAACAGCATCCGGGTGGTGGACGCGCCGTCCAGCGCCATCGCCTCGTACATCTCCTCCGAGATGTCCCGCAGCGTGCCGGTGAGGATCAGCACCGACACCGGCATGGCGAACGCGGCCGTCGGCAGGACGATCGCGAGCAGGCTGTCGTAGAGGTTCAGCTTGGCGATCATCAGATAGAGGGGCACCACCACGGCCTGGGCCGGGATCGCCACGCCCAGCAGGAACAGCCGGAACGCGGCCCCCGACCAGACGCCGCGGGTGCGCACGGCCACGTAGGACAGCGGGACGCACAGCACCAGGACGATCAGGACGACCCCGGCCGCCGCGAGCACGGTGTTCCACAGCAGGTGGCCGAAGCCGTTGTGCAGAACGGTGTTGTAGTTGTCCAGGGTCGGATGGGACGGCGGCTTCAGGGCGTTGTGGCCCAGTGCCTCGTCCTGGTGGGTGAGCGAGGCCGAGATCATCGCGTAGATCGGGACGATCACGACCGCCAGCCAGATCAGCGCGCCGGCGCCGGCGAGCGGGTTGGCGCGCCGGGACCAGTGCCCGCGGCGGCGCGCGGGCCGCTCGGCGGCCGGGGCGGAGTCCGTCCTCACGGGACGGGACAAGGTGTCGTGTGACATGCCGTCACATCCCTTCCCGGGTGCTGCGCATCGCGCCGAAGCCGGACAGCTTCACCATCAGCAGGGACAACGCGGTCGCGGCGAGCACCAGGAAGGAGGCGACGGCGCTCGCGTAGCCGAAGTCGTAGCTCTTGAAGCCCGCCTCGTACATCAGGTACGGCAGGATCGCCGTGTCGGTGCCCGGACCGCCCTGGGTGAGGATCAGGACCGTCTCGAAGTACGTCAGCGAACCGACGATCATCAGCACGCTCGACGTCGTCGCGGTGTTGCGCAGCTGCGGCAGGGTGATCGAGAAGAACTGGCGGTAGCGGCCGGCGCCGTCGATCGCGGCCGCCTGGTACAGGACTTCGGGGATCTGTCGGGCCCCGCCCTGGTAGATCAGGGTGTGGAAGGGGATGAACTGCCAGCCGCCGACGAACACGATCGCGAGGAAGGCGCCGCTGGTCGTGCCCAGGGTGTCCCGGTGGATGATGCCGAAGTTCGGGTCGAGCAGGGCGTAGAAGAGCAGCGAGATCGCCGTGGACGACAGCAGGAACGGCACGAAGAAGATCGCCGAGAGCACCGCGCGGTTGCGCTGTCTGCCCGCGGCCCAGACACCCAGCAGCAGTGAGATCACCGTCTGGAACGCCCAGCTCACCGCGGTCAGCGCGACGGTGACCGTCAGCGACTGGCCCAGCCGGTCGTCGCTCAGCAGCTTGCGCCAGTTGGCCAGACCGGCCGGCTGCGGGTCGCCCAGGCCGTTCCACCGGGTGAACGACAGATAGAAGGCCAGGACCATCGGGGCGAGGGCGAAGAACGCGAAGAACAGGACGCCGGGAAGGGCCAGGACCGCGCTGGGGCGGCCGGCCCGGTTGCGCCGGGCGGAGCGGGGGCGGCCCGCGGCGCTGCGCGGGCCGCCCTTGAGCTGCGTGACGCTCACTTCAGCTCCTTGAGCGCCGCCACGAACTGCGCCGGCGAGGACTTGCCCACGAACAGCTTGTTGACCTCGGTGAGCATCGGCGTCGCCACGTTCGGGTCGACCGCCTGGTCCCAGCTCAGCGTGAACGCCGGGGCCTTCTGCACCATCTCGTACTGGAACTTGGCGAACTCCGGGTTCGGGGAGGCGTCCAGGAGGGTCGCCGCGTTCGCGGTGGCCGGGACGTCGCCGTTGGCGATGAGTTCCTTGGTGTACGCCAGGGAGGCGGAGTCCCGCAGGAAGGCGATCGCCGCGTCCTTGTTGGAGGTGTGGGCGTTCACCGACCAGTAGTTGGTGGGGTTGCCGACCACGTTGCGGATGTCGCCTGCGCCGCCCTCGATCTGCGGGAAGGCGCACCAGCCGAGGTTCTTCTTGGCGAAGTCGGGGAACTTGCCGAGCTGCGTGGAGTACTCCCACGAACCCATCAGGTGCATCGCCGCCTTGCCCTTGGCGAAGACCGCGGGCGCGCCGCCGTTGCCGTAGCCCACCGAGCTGTAGCCCTTGCCGAAGGCGCCGTCGTCGATCAGCTGCTTGACCGTCTGGGCGGCCTTGAGGACGGCCGGGTCGCCCCAGGCGGAGGCGTCACCGTTCTTGATCTTCTCGAAGACCTGGGGGCCGCCGATCCGGTCGACCAGGTACTCCAGCCACATCAGTTCGGGCCAGATGTCCGCGCCGCCGAGGGCGAACGGGGTGATGTTCGCCTTCTTCAGCTTGGTGTTGAGGTCCAGCAACTGGTCCCAGGTGGTGGGCGGCTGGAGCTTGTGCTCCGCGAAGACGGACTTGTTGTAGAAGAGGATCACGGGCTGCATGCCGCGCATCGGCACGCCGTAGTTCTTGCCGTCCAGCCCGCCCGCCGCCAGCACCGACGGCAGGAAGCCGCTCTTGAGCACCGGGTCGGACGCGATGACGTCGGTCAGGTCGACCAGCTGGCCGGCCTCCCGGTAGGCCTTGATGGAGCCGCCGCCCCAGTTGAAGAACACGTCGGGCGCGTTGGGGGAGCCCATCGCCGTGCGCAGCTTGGCCGGGTAGTCGGTGGCGGGCACCTTCTGGAGCTTGATCGTGCCCTTGGCCTTCTTCGCGGCGGCCGAGGCGTTGAACCGGTTCACGGACTTGACCTGGATCTTCGCCGCGTCGTCCCCGTAGACGAACGCGGTGAGCGTCCCGTCGGCGCCCGAGCCGCTGCCGGAGCCGCAGGCGGTGAGCCCGCCGACAGAGGCCAGCGCGACCGTGCCCGCGCCGAGGAACCAACGTCTGCTGTGGGACTCCATGGGACGGCACCTCTCGGTAGGCGCGAAGGATCGTCGATGATCCATCGCGAATGTTTCGAGTTATTTTTCGAATGTTCCGGGAACGTAAGGCGATCCGCTGGGTCCGTCAAGGGGTCGCGCAGAGATACGATCGCCGCCATGAAGCCTGGGAAGTCCGCAGAAGCACAGACGGCGACGCTGGCCGAGATCGCCCGGGAGGCCGGGGTCTCGGCTCCGACTGTTTCGAAGGTGCTCAACGGCCGCGCCGACGTCGCCCCCGCGACCCGCTCGCGTGTCGAGGAGCTGCTGCACGCGTACGGCTACCGGCGCCGCCGGGCCGAGGCTTCCCGTTCGCCGCTGATCGACCTGGTCTTCCACGAGCTGGAGAGCGCCTGGGCGATGGAGGTCATCCGGGGGGTGGAGAACGTCGCCAGGGAGGCCGGGCTCAGCGTGGTGCTCTCCGAGTCCGCCGGGCGGCTCACCCCCGGCCGGACCTGGGCCGACCAGGTCGCCGCCCGCCGCCCGCACGGCGTGGTCCTCGTCCTCTCGGGTCTCGACGACTCCCAGCGCGCCCTGCTGACCAGCAGATCCATCCCGTTCGTGGTGATGGACCCGGCCGGCGACCCGGGCGTCGACGTGCCCTCGGTCGGCGCCACCAACTGGCAGGGCGGCCTCGCCGCCACCCGGCATCTCGTCGAACTCGGCCACACCCGGATCGGCGCCATCAGCGGGCCCTCGCGGATGATGTGCAGCCGGGCCCGGGTCGACGGCTACCGGGCCGCGCTGGAGACGGCCGGGGTGCCCGTCGATCCCTCGCTGATCGTCGCCGGGGACTTCCACCACGAGGCCGGCTACCGCCTCGGTCTCGACCTGCTGCGCCGCCCCGACCGGCCCACGGCCGTGTTCGCCGGCAACGACCTCCAGGCGCTCGGTCTGTACGAGGCCGCCCGTGAGCTGGGGCTGCGCGTTCCCGAGGACCTGAGCGTGGTCGGCTTCGACGATCTGCCGGTGGCCCGCTGGGTGGGGCCGCCGCTGACGACCGTACGGCAGCCGCTGACCGAGATGGCCGAGGCGGCGGCGAAGCTGGTGCTCGACCTGAGCCGCCAGGAGCGGCCGTCGGCGGGGACGCGGATGGAACTGGCGACGAGCCTGGTGGTCCGCAGCAGCACGGGGGCGCCTCCGGCGTGAGGTCGGGGTCGCGGCTTCGGCTTCGGCTTCGGTCCGGTGGGTGGGTCGGGGCCGTGCCGGTGCATCAGGCCGTCGCCGTTGGGTGAGGTGTGGGCGTCGGTGGCGACGGCCATCGATGTACCGGCACGGCCCCGACGGCCCGCGGCCGACTGCGGGTGCGTGCCTATTTCGGCCGCCTTTCAGCTCCGGCCGGTGAAAGTTCAGCCCTGCCCGGTCACCTTTCAGCGCGGGAACATTCAGCCCCTCTGGCGTTTGAGGAGCGGGGTCCGGGGCGGAGCCCCGGGTACGGGTCGGGTAGGGGCGGAGGGGGCGAAAAAAGTGGGGTGGGGCAACCCGGGGCCAGGAGGCCGTATTGACGGGTGGGGCGTCCCCCTTCACACTCCTGCGAAGTCAATCGGTTGGACGACCGAAACTTTCGGAGGCACCCGCCATGAGAACCTCCCGAACCCGTGTGATCAGAACCCGCCCCTTACGCCGCCGCGCCGCCGCCCTGCTCGCCGGAGCCGTCACCGTGGCGACCCTGCTGGCGGCCGGCACGACGGCCCACGCCGCCGCAGCCCCGCTGCGCGACCTCGCCGCCGCCAAGGGCAAGGCCATCGGCACCGCCGTCACCGGCTCCAAGCTGACCGGGACCTACGGCGACATCGCCGGAGGCCAGTTCAGCTCGCTGACCCCGGGCAACGCGATGAAATGGGGCACCGTCGAGCCCACCCGGGGCAGCTTCAACTGGGCCGAGGCCGACCAGATCGTCGCCTTCGCGCAGGCCCACAACCAGCAGGTGCGCGGTCACACCCTGGTCTGGCACAGCCAGAACCCGAGCTGGCTGACCAACGGCACCTGGACGACCGCCGAGCTGAGCGGTCTGCTCCAGGACCACATCACCACCGAAGTCACCCGCTACAAAGGCAAACTGGCCGCCTGGGACGTGGTCAACGAGCCCTTCAACGAGGACGGCACCTATCGCTCCACCCTCTGGTACAACGGCCTCGGCTCCGACTACATCGCCCAGGCTCTGACCTGGGCGCACGCCGCCGACCCGAGCGCCAAGCTCTACATCAACGACTACAACGTCGAGGGCGTCAACGCCAAGAGCACCGCCCTGTACGACCTGGTCAAGTCCCTGAAGGCGCGCGGCGTCCCGATCGACGGCGTCGGCCTCCAGGCCCATCTCATCGTCGGCCAGGTCCCCGGCACCCTCCAGCAGAACATCCAGCGCTTCGCCGACCTCGGCGTCGACGTCGCGGTCACCGAGCTCGACGTCCGCATGCAACTCCCGTCCGACAGCGCCAAACTGGCGCAGCAGGCCGCCGACTACAAGGCGGTCTTCGACGCCTGCGTCGCCGTGGCCCGCTGCTACGGCGTGACCGTCTGGGGCTTCACCGACTCCGACTCCTGGATCCCGGACGTCTTCTCGGGCTACGGCGCGGCGACCCCGTACGACGAGAACTACGCGCCCAAACCGGCCTACGACGCCATCGCGGCCTCGCTCGGCGGAGGGGCCACGACCCCACCGCCCACGGGCGCCTGCACGGCGGTGTACAGCGTCCAGACCCAGTGGAACACCGGGTTCACCGGGCAGGTGCGCATCGCGTGCTCCGGGGCCGCGCTCTCCTCGTGGAAGGTGAACTGGACGTACGGGGCGGGCCAGCGGATCACCCAGGCCTGGAACGCGAACTGCACCCAGACCGGTGCGGCGGTGAGCTGCGCCAACGCCTCCTACAACGGGACGGTCCCGGACGGGGGTTCGGTGACGTTCGGGTTCAACGCCTCCTGGAGCGGGGCCAATCCGGCGCCCACGGTGACGCTCGGCTGAGCCGGAGCTGAGGGGAGCGGGCGGGGCGGTCCGCTCCGGGGCCGCGCTGAGCCCTGGCTGAGAAGCATGAGATTCTCCGAAGAAAACCGTCCCGTGTCACTGTCCCTAACAGTCCCCTAATAATTCGGACTTACGTTCCTGTCCGTGACCGGACATGACGAGAACGGCGAAGTGGGCGGACGGCGGGGCCGGCGGTCGCGCGTACTGAAGGCCGCCGGCCTCACCCTGACGGGACTGCTGGTGCTCGGCGCCGGCACCGCGGGCTGGGCGTACTGGCATCTGAACCAGAACATCAGAAGCGTCGACATCGACAGCGCGCTCGGGGACAACCGGCCGGCGCGGGCGGTGGTGACACCTTTGCCCGAGGCGTCCGCCCCGGCCTCGGCGTCCGCGTCGCCGCTGCCCAGCGGCGCCCTCAACATCCTGGTCCTCGGCTCCGA